>CAZIXQ010000027.1:0-25658 GCA_964543155.1 uncultured Enterobacteriaceae bacterium | reverse complement strand
CTCGGCCTCGAGCGCCTGCAGCTCGCGGAACAGGCGGTCGTACTCGGCGTCGCTGATCACCGGCGCGTCGAGCACGTAGTAGCGGTAGTTCGCCTCCTCGAGCGCCGCGCGCAACGCCTTCGCGCGCGCAGCCGCGTCGCGAGCGCCGGCCATCCCTCAGGTGAAGAGCCGTAGCGCGACCGGGCCGCCCGCGGGAATGCCGCGCTCGTCCATGGTCGCGTGGATCCGGTCGAGTTGCTGCAGGATCGACTCGATGGCGGCCTGGCCGATCGGCTTGCGGTTGTCGTCCACCAGCACGCCGCCGAGCGCCTGCTCGAGCTCGTGCGCGAAGTCGAGGAACCGGCGGAACGCGGTGTCGCTCGCGGGCACGCGCGGCACGTCGAACAGCGCCGTCACGCCGCGGGTCTGCAGCGTCCTCATGGTCTCGGCGTGAAACGGCATCGGCTCGAGGTTCGCGAGCGCGAACTGCTCGATGCCGTCGTCTCCGTAGCGGTGATAGCGGCCGTCCTTGCCCACGACGAGCCCGGCGCTCTCCGCGGCGGCGCGGATCTTCGCGCCCGGAAACGTGTGGCTCTCGCTTCCGATCACGCTCAGGCCGATCAGGACATCCACGTCGGCGCAGAAGCGATCGAGCGCCTGCGCGCGCGCGAGCGCCTCGGCGAGGTCGGGAACCTTGCAGCGCGCCCCGAGCGCGGCGGCGACCTCGTGGACGGTCCTCGAGAACGCGGCCAGATCCGTCTCCGTCGCCGCGCCGGAGCGATCGGCGAGCTGCAGGCCGACGCGCAGGTTCCGGTAGCGTCCGGCGGGCTCGACCGGCCGCCAGTCCGCGCGCGCCTCGGCGCGTCCCTCCCAGAGCACCGGCTTCGCGGACGCTTCCTCGACCCGGCCACGCGCGTGCTGCTCGAGATCCCCTGCCTCCACCGAGCGCGGGCAGTCGAGCTCGATGATGAAATCGACGGCGCCATCGAGCGTCGCCGCAGGCACAGCCCGCGATTCATCCGCAGGCGCCGCGCCGGGGTCGGGTCCGGCGTCGCCGAGCGTGTGTTCGACCCGCCGGACCGGCTCCGCCGGCGGCCCCGGCGACCACGCGGTCGGCACGAGCGCCGGGGCCGCCCCCTCGGGGTGCTCACCGAACAGTGCATCGCGGTGGCGCGACGCGAATGCCGCCTCCGCCTGCCGGCGCAGCTTGAGCTCCTGCCACTTGTTGTAGGCGAGCACGACGACGACGACGAGGATCCCGATGCCGAGCAGGCCGAGCTGAAGGTCGCTCACTCGAACACTCGCTTACCGGAGGCTCGTCCTCACGCCGCCGCGGCCTCTTTGAGGCGCAGCGCCTCTTCGATGTCGACCGCGACCACGCGCGAGACGCCCTGCTCGGGCATCGTGACCCCGACGAGCTGCGCCGCGATCTCCATCGTGATCTTGTTGTGGCTGATGAACAGGAACTGCGTCTGCTCGGACATGTGCCGCACGAGATTGCAGAAGCGTTCGGTGTTCGTGTCGTCGAGCGGTGCATCGACCTCGTCGAGCAGGCAGAACGGGGCCGGGTTGAGCTGGAAGAGCGCGAAGATCAGCGCGATCGCGGTCAGCGCCTTCTCGCCGCCCGAGAGCAGGTGGATGGTCGAGTTGCGCTTGCCTGGCGGCTGGGCGCGCACCTCGATCCCCGCGTCGAGAATCTCCTCGCCGGACATGACGAGCCGCGCCTCGCCGCCCCCGAAGAGCCGCGGGAACAGCGCCCCGAAGTGCCGGTTGGCCTCGTCGAAGGTCTGCTGGAGCATCTCGCGCGTCTCGCGGTCGATGCGCCGGATGGCGCTCTCCAGCGTTTCGAGCGCCTCGCGCAGGTCGCCGGACTGGGCGTCGAGAAACTGCTTGCGCTCGGTGGCGATCCCGAGTTCCTCCAGCGCCGCCATGTTGATCGCGCCGAGGTCGGTCATCGCCTGGTGCAGGCGCTGGATCTCGCCCTGGAGGGCGCCGGGGCGCACCTTGTTCGCCTCGAATGCCAGGGCGAGTGCCGCTTCGTCGGCCCCCGCCTCGGCGAGTTGCTGGGTAAACTGCTCGACGCCGAGCCGCGCCGCCTGTTCCTTCAGCCGCAGTTCGCCGATCCGTTCGCGCAGGGGCGCGAGCTTCTGCTCGGCCCCGAGCCGTTCCTCGTCCGCGCCGCGGAGGACCTCCCCGATTTCGTCCAGCCGGACGCGTTCCGCGCTCAGGCGGGACTCCACCCCGAGCCGGTTCGCAAGCGCGGTCTGCAGGGCCCCGCGCAAGCCCTCGTCCTGCAGGCTCGTCCGCTCGGCTTCGGCGGCCGAGCGGTCGTCATTCGCCTGCCGCAATTGCTCAGATAGAGCATTAACTGAGCGTTCTATTTCGTTGATTTTAGACAGACATTCTCTCTCGTGGAAGAGCGCCTCCTGGACGACCCGGGCCGCCGCCTGGATCGCATCGCGCTGGGCGGCGAGCGCCGTTCCGGCGGCCTCGAATTCGGCCCGCGCGCCGTCCAGCTGGCACCGGGCAGCCTCGACCTCCGACTGGTGCCGTGCAATCCTGGCCGCGGCCTCGGCGCGGCCGGTCGCGGCCGCCGTCCGCTCGCGACCGATCTCCTCCAGCTCGAATCCGATGCTCTCGGCGCGGCTGCGGACCCGGGCAATGCTCTCGTTGATCCGCACCTCCTCGAGCTGCAGTTCGTGGCGCGCGCCCTGCCGTTCCGCTTCCTGTGCCTGGAGCGCGGCGATCTGGTCGCGGCGCAGCGCGAGCGCGCGCTCGGCTGCCGCATGAACGTCGCGCGCCTCGGCCACCGCGGCCGTCAGCGCCTCGAGCTCGGCGCCCAGCCCTTCGATCTCCCGCTGCCGCGCGAGGATTCCCGCGTCGCCCGAGTCCGGCCCGTGAAAGCTCACGCCGTAGCGCGTGAACTGGTGGCCTTCCCGGTTGACCAGCATCGCGCCGGCCGGGAGGGCGAGGCGCGCAGTCAGCGACGGCACGCCTTCGTGCGCATAGCAGCCGGCGAGCCAGTCCTCCACGAGCGGGCGCGCAGACTCGTCGGTGCAGCGCACCAGCGCGGCAAGCGGCCGGAGCCCGCCGTCCGGTACCTGCCGCACGCTCGCGGTGCTCGGCGTGAACAGGCTCACTTTCGCCGGCGGCGGGTCGTCGAGCAGCTGGGCGAACCGTTCCGGGTCGGCCAGCTGGAGGGCGTGCAGCCGCTCCCGGAGCACGGACTCGATGCCCGTCTCCCAGCCCGGCTCGACGGTGATCTTCTGCCACAGCCGGGGCAGCCCCTGCAGGCGGTGCTTGCCGAGCCAGTCGTTGATCTCCGCGCCCTCCTCGACTGCGGCCTGGATGCGCTGCAGGGTCGTGCGCCGGCCCTCGCGCGTGTTTGCCTCGCGTTCCTGCTCCTGAAGCCGTGCCAGCGCGGCGGCGCGTGCCGCCTCGAGGACCGGGAGATCCTCCTGCAGGTCGCGGATGCGCGCGGCCGCGGCATCCACGCCCGCCGTCGCCGCGGCGATCGCGCCCGCGATCTCCGCGAGCCGCGCGGGCTCGGGTGCGACCAGCTGATCGCGTTCGGCGGCCAGACGCTCTTCGCGGGCACGGAGCTGCTCGATCATCCGCTCGGCGTGCGCCTGGTGGGCCTGCTCGACCTGCAGCGCCTGCTCGATGCTCGACGCGGCCTCGCGCGCCGCGTCGAGCGCGGCCTGTGCCGCGCGATACGACGCCTCGCATTCCGGCAGCCGCGCCTCCTCGGCCGCGTGCTGCCCCTCGGCTGCGGCGATGCGCTCTGCGGCCTCGGTGCGCCGCCGCTGCCACATTCCCTCGGCTTCCGCGAGCTCGACCCGCTGCCGCTCCCACTGCTCGATCTGGAGCGCGAGATGGGCGAGCTGGGCATCGAGGCGCTGGCGCGTCTCCGCGACGAACCTCAGCTCGGTCTCGAGGCGCGACACCTCGGTGTTGACCTCGTAGAGCGCGCCCTGCGCCGCGTTCACCGCGTCGCCCGCCGCGTAGTGCTCGACGCGCGCCGATTCCACGCGCCGCTCGGCTTCGCGCAGGCGCGCGGTCTGCGCTTCGAGATCGTTCGCGGCGCGCTCGACGTCGCGCAGCGCGCGTGCCGCCTCGTTCTCCGCGTCGCGCTTGCGCAGCCACCAGAGGAGCTGCTGCTTGTGCCCGGCCTCGGCCTGCAGCGCCTTGTACTGCCGCGCGACCTCGGCCTGGCGCGTGAGCTTCTCGATCTGGGTCTCGAGCTCGGCGCGGATGTCGTCGACCCGCGCCAGGTTCTCGCGCGTGTCCTCCAGGCGGTGCTCGGTCTCGCGGCGCCGCTCCTTGTACTTCGAGACGCCTGCCGCCTCCTCCAGGAAGACCCGCAGCTCCTCCGGCTTCGCCTCGATCACCCGCGAGATCATCCCCTGCTCGATGATCGCGTAGGCGCGCGGGCCGACGCCGGTGCCGAGGAAGATGTCCTGGACGTCACGGCGCCGGACCACGGTGTTGTTGATCAGGTAGGACGACTCCCCGTCGCGCTGGAGAATGCGCTTGACCGAGATCTCCGCGTACTGCGACCACTGGCCGGCCGCCTTGCCAAGGCTGTTGTCGAACACGAGCTCGACGCTCGCGCGCGCCACCGGCTTGCGCAGCGCCGAGCCGTTGAAGATCACGTCCTGCATCGAGTCGCCCCGCAGGGCGCTCGCGCGCGTCTCGCCGAGAACCCAGCGCACCGCGTCGATGATGTTGGATTTGCCGCAGCCGTTCGGACCGACCACGCCGACCAGGCGGCTCGGGACTTCGATTGCGGTCGGATCGACGAAGGACTTGAAGCCCGCCAGCTTGATGTGTGTGAGGCGCAATTTCGGACCTGGAAGGGGCGCACCGCTGAAAGCGGCGCGGCGGCGATTTTTCGGCCGATATAATACCCAACTTTGCCGTCGCGGCCGACCCAGAGCATCGATCCAGTGCCAGCGCAAACTTCCCGGTCCCTTGCGAGCTTCCCCAACCCGGAGCGCGGCCGCGACTACCTCATTCACATGGAGATTCCGGAGTTCACCTGCCTGTGCCCGATGACGGGGCAGCCGGACTTCGCCACGCTCGTCCTCGACTACGTCCCCGATCGCAAGTGCGTGGAGCTGAAGAGTCTCAAGCTCTACATCTGGTCCTACCGCGACCAGGGCGCCTACCACGAGGCGGTGACCAACCGCATCCTCGGCGACCTGGTGCGGCTGCTCGCCCCAAGGTTCATGCGCCTCAGCGCGCGCTTCTACGTCCGCGGCGGGATCTACACCAGCGTCGTGGCCGAGCACCGCAAGCGCGGCTGGCGGCCCGCGCCGCCGGTCGCGCTGCCCGCCTTCGAGCCTCGGTCCGGCACGCGCTGATCCGCCCGGCGCACGGCGCATGAACCCCGACCTGGATCGGCTCCAGCCCTACCCGTTCGAGAAGCTGCGCGCGCTGTTCGCGGGGGTGACGCCGGCGGCTGCGCATGCACCGATCAGCCTCTCGATCGGCGAGCCGCGCCACGCGACGCCCGACGTGGTGAAGGAGGCGCTTGCGGCGCACCTCGGCGGACTGTCGAGCTACCCTGCGACGGCCGGCACGCCGGCGCTGCGCGCGGCGATCGCGGCGTGGCTCGAGCGCCGCTACCGCCTGCCGCGCGTGGATCCGGGGACGCAGGTGCTCCCGGTCAACGGCTCGCGCGAGGCGCTGTTCGCGATCGCGCAGACGGTCGTCGACCGCACGCGCGGCCCGATCGTGGTCAGCCCCAACCCCTTCTATCAGATCTACGAGGGCGCTGCGCTGCTCGCGGGCGCGACGGTGCAGTACGCGAACGCCGTGCGCGAGCGCGGCTTCGCCACGGACTACCAGGCCGTTCCGCTCGAGGTGTGGAGGCGCGTGCAGCTCGTCTACGCGTGCTCCCCGGCCAATCCCACCGGGCGGGTGATGTCGCTGGAGGACTGGGCGTGGCTCTTCGCGGCCGCCGACCGCCACGGCTTCGTGATCGCCGCGGACGAGTGCTATTCGGAGCTCTATTTCGACGAGGCGCGCGCGCCGCTCGGCGCGCTCGAGGCGGCGCACCGGCTCGGCCGCACCGGGTTCGCGCGCCTGGTGGTGTTCTCGAGTCTCTCGAAGCGCTCGAACGCGCCCGGCCTGCGGTCCGGATTCGCGGCGGGCGACGCGGACGTCCTCAAGCGCTTCCTGCTCTACCGGACCTATCACGGCGGCGCCATGAGCCCGACGGTCCAGGCGGCGAGCGTGGCGGCCTGGAGCGACGAGGCCCACGTCGTCGCGAACCGCCGCCTCTACCGCGACAAGTTCGCCGCGGCGCTGCCGCTCGTGCGCCCCCCTCTCGAGACGGCGCAGCCGGACGGGGGCTTCTACCTCTGGATCCGCACGCCGGGACCGGACACCGAGTTCGCCCGCGAGCTGTACCGCCAATATAATGTCACCGTGCTGCCCGGCAGCTATCTCGCGCGCGAAGCGGGCGGCGTCAATCCGGGCGCCCGCCACATCCGCGTTGCGCTGGTTGCGCAGTTCGACGAATGCATCGAGGGCGTGCGGCGCATCGCCGAGTTCGCCCGCTCAACGTGAGAGAGCCCATGCAGCAGCACCAGGACCTCATCGACCAGGCGTGGGAGAACCGCGCGAACCTCTCCCCGGCCTCCGCCGAGCCGCGGCTGCGCGCCGCGGTCGAGGCGGTGATCGCCGCCCTCGACCGCGGCGAGCTTCGCGTGGCCGAGAAGATCGCCGGGGCCTGGCACACCCACCAGTGGATCAAGAAGGCGGTGCTGCTCTCGTTCCGCCTGCAGGACAACCAGGTGATGGCGGGTGCCTCCACCCAGTACTACGACAAGGTGCCGACGAAGTTCGGTGCCTACTCGGCCGCCGACTTCGCCGCCGGTGGTTTCCGCGTCGTGCCGCCAGCGGTCGCGCGGCGCGGGGCCTTCGTGGCGCGCAATGCCGTCCTCATGCCCTCATACGTCAACATCGGGGCCTACGTCGACGAGGGAACGATGGTGGACACATGGGCCACCGTCGGCAGCTGCGCCCAGATCGGCAAGAACGTCCACCTCTCCGGCGGCGTCGGGATCGGCGGCGTGCTCGAGCCGCTGCAGGCGAACCCGACGATCGTCGAGGACAACTGCTTCATCGGTGCACGCTCGGAAGTGGTCGAGGGGGTCATCGTGGAGGAGAACTCGGTCCTCTCGATGGGCGTGTTCATCGGCGCCAGCACGCGCATCTACAACCGGGCGACCGGCGCGACGCTCTACGGCCGCGTGCCGGCCGGATCGGTAGTAGTTCCTGGAACGCTCCCTGCCCCGGACGGAAAATACGCCCTTTATTGCGCGGTCATCGTCAAGCAGGTCGACGCCAAGACGCGTGCCAAGACGAGCATCAACGAGCTCCTGCGGGGCGACTGAGCACCCCGCGCAAGGCGCCGGAGGACACCAGCAATGGCGATGAAGCGGCTGCTCGAATTGATGGCCGAGAAGAAGGCCTCGGACATCTTCATCTCCTGCGGTGCGCCGATCTCGATCAAGATCAATGGCGTGACGATGCCGATCAACCAGCAGATCGTCGCACCGGACACCGTGCGCGCGCTGATGAAGGAGATCCTCACCGAGCGCCAGCTCGCAGACTTCGAGGAGAACTTCGAGCTCAACACCTCCTACCCGATACGCGGCCTCGGGAGCTTCCGGATCAGCGCGTTCATGCAGCGCACCACCCCGGCGATCGTGGTGCGTTTCATTCCCGGCGAGATCCCCGCGTTCGACTCGCTCGGCCTGCCGCAGGTGCTCAAGGAGATCGTGCTCGAGAAGCGCGGCCTCATCCTCATGGTCGGAGCGACCGGCTCGGGCAAGTCGACCTCGCTCGCGGCGATGATCGACCACCGCAACGCGCTGCAGTCGGGCCACATCATCACGATCGAGGACCCGATCGAGTTTCTGTTCAAGCACAAGCGCTCGATCGTCAACCAGCGCGAGCTCGGCACCGACGCGAAGTCCTACCACGTCGCGCTGAAGAACGCACTGCGCCAGGCGCCCGACGTGATCCTCATCGGCGAGGTCCGCGACCGCGAGACCATGACCATGGCGATCGCCTACGCGCAATCGGGTCACCTCTGCCTCGCGACGCTGCACGCGAACAACAGCTACCACGCGCTGAACCGCATCATCAGCTTCTACCCGCTCGAGAACCGGCCGGCGCTGCTGCAGGACCTGTCCTCGTCGCTCAAGTGCATCGTCTCCCAGCGGCTGATTCGCAACCTGAAGGGCGCCCGCTCGCCCTCGGTCGAAGTCATGCTCAACACGCGGCACGTGGCCGACCTCATCGAGAAGGGCGAGGTCAACGGGATCAAGGAGGCGATGGACAAGAGCCTCGCGCCGGGATCGCAGACCTTCGAGCAGGCCCTGTTCCAGATGTACCGCGACGGCGTCATCTCGCAGGAAGAAGCGCTCGCCAACGCCGACTCGGCCACCAACCTCCTGTGGCTGATGAACAACACCGACACGACCAAGCCCGCGCCGGGTGCCGCACCGGCGCCGAAGCCGGCCCTGCAGCAGGAAGTCGAGCAGGCGGCGGGCGGGGCCTCGTTCAGCGAGTTCAAGCTCACCCTGGACGACGAGAAGGCAGCGTAGCGCCACCGGCCTCCCCGCTCCGGTCGAGCGGGTAAACTCCGCGCCGTCCCGTTCCCCGGCGCTCGACCTACGCTACCGATGGCTGAGACTCTAGATCTTGCGCGCGCGCTGATCGCGCGCCGCTCCGTCACGCCGGAGGATGCCGGCTGCCAGGCGCTCCTCGGGGAGCGCCTCCGCGCGCTCGGTTTCGCGCTCGAGCCGCTCGAGAGCGGCGCGGTGACGAATCTCTGGGCGCGGCGGGGCCGGGCCGCGCCGCTCGTCTGCTTCGCCGGCCACACCGACGTCGTCCCGACCGGTCCGCTCGAGGGCTGGCACTCCGATCCGTTCACGCCGACCGAGCGCGACGGGCGCCTCTACGGGCGCGGGGCGGCCGACATGAAGACCTCGCTCGCGGCGTTCGTGACGGCCACCGAGCGGTTTCTGGCGCGGCACGCGGATGCGCCCGGCTCGATCGCCTTCCTGCTCACCTCCGACGAGGAAGGCGACGCGACCGACGGCACGGTGAAGGTCGTGGAGCGGCTCGAGGCGCGCGGCGAGCGCATCGACTACTGCATCGTCGGCGAGCCGACCTGCGTCGACCGGCTTGGCGACACGGTGAAGAACGGCCGCCGCGGCTCGCTCGGAGGCCGGCTGATCGTGAAGGGCGTGCAGGGCCACGTCGCGTATCCTCACCTCGCCCGCAACCCGGTGCACCTGTTCGCGCCCGCGCTGGCCGAGCTCGCCGCCACCGAATGGGACCGCGGCAACGCGTACTTCCCCCCCACCACCTGGCAGGTCTCGAACGTGCGCGCCGGCACCGGGGCGACGAACGTCATTCCCGGCGAGCTCGAAGTGCAGTTCAACTTCCGCTTCTCGACTGCGAGCACGGCCGAAAGTCTGCAGGCCCGGGTGCGCGAGATCCTCGACCGGCACGCGCTCGAGTACGAGCTCGCGTGGTCGCTCTCCGCGCAGCCCTTCCTGACCCCGCGCGGCGAGCTGGTCGAGGCCTTGACCGCCGCGATTCGCGAGGTGACCGGCGTCGTCGCCGAGGTGTCGACCACCGGCGGTACGTCGGACGGCCGCTTCATCGCGCGCATCTGCCCGCAGCTCGTCGAGTTCGGCCCGGTGAACATGTCGATCCACAAGCTCGACGAACACATCGCCCTCGACGCGATCGAGCCGCTGAGCGCGATTTACTTGCGCGCGCTGGAGAAGCTGCTCGCTTGAGCGCAGGCGGCTCGCCGCGCGCGGTGCGCGACTGGTGGCGCGAGGTGGCGCGGCGATTCACGCGCGCCCGGCTCGTCTTCGGTCACGGCACCGCGAACGCCCGCGACGAGGCGGCGTGGCTGCTCTGCCACGTCCTGCGGGTCGACTTCGGCGATTTCGCGTCTGCCCAGGATCGCGTGCCCGGCGCCGCGGAAGCGCGGCGCATCGAAGCGCTGGCCGAGCGGCGCATCGCCACCCGCGCGCCGCTTGCCTACGTGCTGCGCGAGGCCTGGCTGCAAGGCCACCGGTTCTACGTCGACCCGCGAGTGATCGTCCCCCGATCGCACATCGCGGAGCTCGTTCCGGACGGGCTGCGTGCGTGGCTGCCGCGCGGCGGACCGAGACGAATCCTGGACCTGTGTACCGGGTCGGGCTGCCTCGCCATTCTCGCGGCGCGCGCCTTTCCGCGCGCGCGCGTCGACGCCTCCGACGTCTCGAGCGCCGCGCTCGCGGTCGCGCGCCGGAACCTCGCGGCCTACCGGCTCGGCCGGCGTGTGCGCCTCGTTCGCTCGGATCTCTTCGCTGCGCTCGCGCCGGTCCGCTACGACCTGATCCTCTGCAACCCGCCCTATGTGCCGGCCCGCGAGATGCGGCGCCTGCCGCCCGAGTACCGCCACGAGCCGGCGCTCGCGCTCGGCAGCGGCGCGGACGGGCTCGATTTCCTGCGCCGGCTGCTCGCGCAAGCGCGCCGCCATCTCGCGCCGCGAGGTGTGCTCGTCGTGGAAGTCGGCGAAGGCCGGCGCGCGGTCGAATGCGCGTTTCCCCGGCTGCCGCTCACCTGGCTCGTGACCTCGGCGGGTAGCGACCTGGTGTTCGCCGCTTCGGCGCCGGATCTCCCGGCGCCCGCCTGAACGAAGAGGCCACTCGCCTGGAGCGGCCCCGAAGAATGGGGTGGCTAGTCGGTTTCGAACCGACGACCCTTGGAATCACAATCCAATGCTCTACCCCTGAGCTATAGCCACCGTCGCTGCATCAAATCGGCCAGGGGGCTGGCGCGCCCGACAGGACTCGAACCTGTAACCGCCGGCTTAGAAGGCCGATGCTCTATCCGGTTGAGCTACGGGCGCCGGACTGGATCCTGCGAATGCGCCGGGCAACCTGGTCGGGGTGGAGAGATTCGAACTCCCGACATCTTGCTCCCAAAGCAAGCGCGCTACCAGGCTGCGCCACACCCCGAAAGGTGGCGAATTTTACGCGCCCGGCCGCGCGACGGTCAAACCGCCTGCGGCGGGCGGCGGGGCGGGCACTAATTGCCTTGCCGGCCCTCCCGCCATCTGGTATCAAGCGCAATCCTTCGCGGAGCGCCCCCAGGAGGAGGTTCCCGATGCCGTTCGAGTCCCTGCGCAAGCAGTCTGCGCCCTACGTCCCCCGCAAGGGCGAGGAGTACATGAGCGCCCGGCAGCGCGCCCACTTCAAGGAAATGCTGGCGCTCCTGCGCGACGAGCTTGCCGCCGACATCGAGCGAACGGTGCACCAGATGCAGGATGACCAGACGGTCTTCGCCGATCCGAACGATCGCGCGAGCCAGGAATCGGACATGGCGCTCGAGCTGCGCAACCGCGACCGCGAGCGCAAGCTCATCAAGAAGATCGACGAGACGATCCTGCGCATCGACGCCGAGGACTACGGCTACTGCGAGAGCTGCGGCGCCGAGATCGGCCTGCAGCGCCTCGAGGCGCGGCCGACGGCGACGCTCTGCATCGACTGCAAGACGCTCGAGGAGATGCGCGAGCGGCAGGTCGCGAAGTAGTCGAGCGCGGGAATGAAAAGGGGCGCCGTCGGCGCCCCTTGTCGTTGGCGCGACGCGCGCGCTACTGCGATGTCTCGGCCGTCGCGGACTTCTCCTGCTCCGCCACCGCCTTCATCGAGAGCCGCACCCGGCCCTTCTCGTCCGCCTCGAGCACCTTGACCTTCACCTGCTGGCCTTCCTTGAGGTGGTCGGCCACGCTCGCGACGCGCTGGTGGCTGATCTGCGAGATGTGGAGCAGGCCGTCCTTGCCCGGCAGCAGGCTCACGATCGCGCCGAAGTCGAGCAGCCGCAGCACCGTGCCGTTGTAGATCTTGCCGATCTCCACCTCGGCGACGATCTCCTCGATCTTCTTCTTCGCCGCCTCGCCGCCTTCCATGCTGATGCAGGCGATGCTGATCGTGCCGTCGTCGCCGATCTCGATCGTCGTGCCGGTCTCCTCCTGGATGCCGCGCACCACGACCCCGCCCTTGCCGATGACGTCGCGGATCTTCTCCGGGTTGATCTTGAGCTTGATGATGCGCGGCGCGAAGCTCGAGATCTCGGTGCGCGAGCCTTCGAGCGACTCCTTCATCTTGCCGAGGATGAGCATGCGCCCCTCGCGCGCCTGCGAGAGCGCGATGTGCATGATCTCCTTGGTGATCCCCTCGATCTTGATGTCCATCTGCAGCGCGGTGACGCCGCGCTCGGTGCCGGCGACCTTGAAGTCCATGTCGCCGAGGTGATCCTCGTCGCCGAGGATGTCGGTGAGCACGGCAAAGCGGTTGCCTTCCTTGATCAGGCCCATCGCGATTCCGGCCACGTGCGCCTTGAGCGGCACGCCGGCATCCATCAGGGCGAGACTCCCGCCGCAGACGCTCGCCATCGACGAGGAGCCGTTCGACTCGGTGATCTCCGAGACCACCCGGATCGAGTACGCGAACTCCTCCTGGGGCGGCAGCATCGCCGCCAGCGCGCGCTTGGCGAGCCTGCCGTGGCCCACTTCGCGCCGTTTGGGCGCGCCCATGCGGCCGGTCTCGCCGGTAGCGTAGGGCGGCATGTTGTAGTGGAGCATGAACCGCTCCTTGTACTCGCCCTGGATCGCGTCGATGATCTGCTCGTCGCGCCCGGTGCCGAGCGTCGCGATCACCAGCGCCTGGGTCTCCCCGCGGGTGAACAGCGCGGAGCCGTGGGTGCGCGGGAGCACGCCGACCCGGATCGAGATCGGGCGCACCGTACGCGTGTCGCGCCCGTCGATGCGCGGCTCGCCGTCCAGGATCTGGTTGCGGACGATCTTTGCCTCGAGGTTGAACAGCAGGTCCTTGACGTGGTTCGATTCGGGCGGGTTCTCGCCGGCGGCGAGCGCATCGAGCACGCGCTTGCGGATCTCCTCGAGACGGGTGTTGCGCGCCTGCTTCTGCTTGAGGCTGAACGCTGCGCGCAGATCGGCTTCGGCGAGCTCGGCCACGCGCGCGACGAGCGTCGCCTCGGTCGCCGGCGGCTGCCAGTCCCACGCCGGCTTGCCGGCCTCGTCGGCGAGCTCGTTGATCGCGTTGATCGCCGCCTGCATCTGCTGATGGCCGAACACGACCGCACCGAGCATGACGTCCTCGGGAAGCTCCTGGGCCTCGGACTCCACCATCAGCACCGCGTGCTCCGTGCCCGCCACGACCAGATTGAGCTGGCTCGACTTGAGCTGCGTTGCGGTCGGGTTCAGGACGTACTGGCCGTCGAGATATCCGACGCGCGCCGCGCCGATCGGGCCGTTGAACGGAATGCCCGAGAGCGTGAGCGCCGCCGAGACGCCGATCATCGCCGGGATGTCGGGATCGACCTCGGGATTGCACGAGACCACCGTCGCGACGACCTGCACCTCGTGGTAGAAACCTTCGGGAAAGAGCGGCCGGATCGGACGGTCGATGAGCCGCGAGGTCAGCACGTCCTTTTCGGTCGGACGCGCCTCGCGCTTGAAGAACCCCCCGGGGATCTTGCCCGCGGCGTAGTACTTCTCGACGTAGTCGACGGTGAGCGGGAGGAAGTCCTGCCCGGGTCGCACGCTCTTCGACCCGACCACGGAGCACAGCACCACGCTGTCGTCCATGTTCACGAGCACGGCGCCGCCCGCTTGACGGGCGATCTCGCCCGTCTCCAGAGTCACCTGGTGGGCGCCGTAGGTGAACGTCTTCTTGATGGGATTCACTGCCATCTCCTTTCCTGCTCAGCGGCCGCACGGCCGGCGGCCGGCGCGCGCTCGCGCGCTCGGTCCGGGGCGGCGGGAGACGCTTGGACGATTGAACGCACGACGCCCACGGGCCTGAGCCGCGTAGGCGTCGGAGGGATCACTTGCGAAGGCCAAGCTGCTCGATCAACTTGCGGTAGTTCTCGCTGTCGGTGCGCTTGAGGTAGTCGAGCATCTTGCGCCGCTGGCTCACCATCTTCAGCAGGCCGCGCCGCGAGTGGTGATCCTTGACGTTCGCCTTGAAGTGGTCGGTGAGCCCGTTGATGCGGGACGTGAGGAGCGCAATCTGCACCTCCGGCGAGCCGGTGTCGCCCGGCTTGCGCTGGTGCTGCGCGAGGATCTTCGCCTTGTCGGCGGCGGTAACAGCCATGCCTTCTTCTCCCGGAAAACGCGAGATTTTAGCCCGGAATCAAGGGCGTTCACAAGCCGCAAACGGATCCTGCCGGACCAGGCGCAGCGGGCGCACGCGCCCGTCGATCCCGCACTCGCCGACGCCGAGGAGCCGACTGGCGGGGTCATAGGCGCAAACGCGGCCTGGCGCGGTTCCCGGCGGCGCGGCGACCGCCTGCCCGTGCCCGAATCGCGACGCCGCGGCCGGGTCCAGCGCGATCCGCGGAAGCCCGGCGAGCAGGACGTCGGCGGAAAGCAGGAAGCGCTGGCGGTCCTCGTCCGACGCCGCCTCGACCGTCGCCAGCGCGTGCGCCTCGCGGAGCCGAAACGGCCCGGATTCGGTCCGCATCAGCGCAGCGAGATGCGCACCGCAGCCGAGCGCCGCCCCGATGTCCTCGGCGAGGGTCCGGATGTAGGTCCCCTTGCTGCAGCGGACATCGATCTCGAGTCGGTCGCCAGCGAACGCCTCGACTCGCAGGGCATGGATCGTCACCGTGCGCGCCGCACGCTCCACCACCTCGCCCGCCCGGGCGTACGCGTAGAGCGGCCGACCGGCGTGTTTCAGGGCCGAGTGCATCGGCGGGATCTGCGCGATCGGGCCGACGAACCGGGCGAGGACCGCTTCGAGCCGCGGCGGATCGACCGCCACCGGGCGGCGCTCGATCACCTCGCCCTCGGCGTCCCCGGTCGAGGTCCGCGCGCCGAGCGCGACCGTGGCGCGATAGCGCTTGTCGGCCTCCAGCACCTCGGCGCCGAACTTGGTCGCGTCCCCGAAGAGCACCGGGAGCAGGCCGGTCGCGAGCGGGTCGAGCGTGCCCGTGTGCCCGGCGCGTTCGGCGCGGTAGGCGCGGCGCACCCGCTGCAGCGCGGCGTTGGAGCTCAGGCCCGCGGGCTTGTCGAGCAGCAGGACGCCGTCCACCCGGCGCCAGGCGACCCGCGGCGCACGCGGCGGCATCGGCCGGCCCGCCTCAGCGCGCCCGCGACGGCCGGCGGCGGCGCGGCTTCGCCTGGGCCGCGTCCGCGGCGACCGCCTCGTCGATCAGTTGCGTCAGGCGGATGCCCGATTCCACCGAATCGTCGTAGACGAAGTGCAGCTCCGGGGTGTTGTGGATGCGCAGTCGCGCACCGAGCGTCGAGCGCAGGAACCCGCCCGCGCGCCGCAGCCCGGCCTGCACCGCGTCGCGGTGCTCGGCGCCGGCGAGCGACGTGAAGAACACCTTTGCGTGCGCGAGGTCCGGGGAGATCTCGACTCCGGTCAGCGTCACCATGCCCACGCGCGGATCCTTGAGCTCGGTGCGCAGGATCTCCGCGAGCTCGCGCTGGATCTGATCGGCGACGCGGCGCAGCCGCTGCGCGTTGGCCATCTCCGCACCCGGCGCCGCGCGCTAGCCCAGCGTCCGGGCGACTTCCTGCACCTCGTAGACCTCGAGCTGGTCGCCGACGTTGATGTCGTTGAAGCTGCGCACCGACAGGCCGCACTCGAAGCCTGCCTTGACCTCGCGCACGTCGTCCTTGAAGCGCTTGAGCGAGTCGAGCTCCCCGTCGTGGATCACGACGTTGTCGCGCAGCACGCGCACCTTCGACCCGCGCCGCACCAGGCCTTCGGTCACGTAGCACCCGGCCACCGTGCCGACCTTCGAGATGCGGAACACCTGCCGCACCTCGACCAGCCCGAGCACGTTCTCCTTCTTCTCCGGCGCGAGCATCCCGCCGAGCGCCGCCTTCACCTCGTCCACCGCGTCGTAGATGATGTTGTAGTAGCGGATGTCGATGCCGGCCGTCTCGGCGAGCTTGCGCGCGGCCGCATCCGCCCGGGTGTTGAAGCCGATGACCACCGCCTTCGACGCGAGCGCGAGGTTCACGTCCGACTCGGTGATCGCCCCCACTCCGGCGTGCACGACGGTGACCCTCACCTCCTCGTGCGACAGGCGCGACAGCGCGTGCACCAGCGCCTCCTGCGAGCCCTGCACGTCCGCCTTGATCACGAGCGGGAGAACCTTGACCTCGTCCTCCTTGAGCTGCTCGAACATGTTCTCGAGCTTGGCCGCCTGCTTGCGTGCCAGCTTCACGTCGCGGAACTTGCCCTGGCGGAACAGCGCGATCTCGCGCGCCTTGCGCTCGTCGCCGAGCACGACCATCTCGTCGCCGGCGTTCGGCACGTCGGAGAGTCCCTGCAGCTCGACCGGGATCGAGGGGCCCGCCTCGGTGACCGGGCGGCCGGCCTCGTCCAGCATCGCACGCACCCGGCCGAACACGGCCCCCGCCAGCACGACGTCGCCCCGCTTGAGCGTCCCTGACTGCACGAGCACCGTCGCCACCGGACCCTTGCCCTTGTCGAGGCGCGCCTCGATCACCGTGCCTTTCGCCGGCGCGTCGATCGGTGCCTTCAGCTCGAGCACCTCGGCCTGGAGCAGGACGTGCTCGAGCAGGTCGTCGACGCCCTGGCCGGTGCGCGCCGAGACCGGCACGAACGGCGATTCGCCCCCGTACTCCTCGGGCACGACGCCCTGCGCGACCAGCTCCTGCTTGACGCGCTCCGGGTTCGCCTCGGACTTGTCGATCTTGTTGAGCGCGACGACCAGCGGAACGTTGCCCGCCTTCGCGTGGTGGATCGCCTCGATCGTCTGGGGCATCACGCCATCGTCCGCAGCCACGACCAGGATCACCAGATCGGTGACCTTGGCGCCGCGCGCCCGCATCGAGGTGAAGGCCTCGTGCCCCGGCGTGTCGAGGAACGTGATGACGCCCCGCGGCGTGGTCACGTGGTAGGCACCGATGTGCTGCGTGATCCCTCCCGCCTCGCCGGCGGCGACCTTCGTGCGGCGGATGTAGTCGAGGAGCGAGGTCTTGCCGTGGTCGACGTGGCCCATGACGGTGACCACGGGAGCGCGCGGCTGCAGCGCCGCCTCGTGGTGTGCGGTCTCGTCCACGAGGTAGGCCTCGGGATCGTCGATCTTGGCCGCGATCGCCTTGTGCCCCAGCTCCTCGACGACGATCATCGCCGTCTCCTGGTCGAGCTGCTGGTTGATCGTCACCATCTGCCCGAGCTTCATCAGCGACTTGATGACCTCGGCGGCCTTCACCGACATCTTGTGCGCGAGATCGGCGACCGTGATGGTCTCCGGCACGTGGATCTCGCGCACGGATGGCTCGGTCGGAGGCACGAAGGTCTTCGGCGCCTCCTCGGTCTGGCGGTGCCGGCCGACCTTGGGCTGGTGCCAGCCGCTCGCGCCGGCGACGTCCCCGCGCGTCTTGATCATGCGCTTCTTGGCCGCCTCGTCCTTCCAGACGGTGACCTGGGGCTTCTTTGCCTTCTTCTCCGCACCTTCGGCCGACTTGACCTTGTGCAGCGTGGTGTCGGCGGGCGCGGCAGGCTGCGCCGCCGCGGCCTTCGCGGCCTCCTCCGCTGCCCGCTGCTCGGCCTCGCGCATCTCGGCCATGCGGCGCTCGTGCTCCTGCTTCTCGGCGAGCTCGGCTGCCTGGCGCGCGGCGAGCTCCGCCTCGCGACGGCTCTCCTGCTCGCGCAGCTCGACCTCGCGCGCATCGACCGGGGGCGGTGCCGCCGGCACCGGCGCGGGGGCCGGCGCGACCTCCTGCGCCGGCGCAGCCTCGCCCGCCTCGCGCTTCACGAACACGCGCTTCTTGCGCACCTCGACCTGGATGGTGCGCGACTTGCCCGAGGCATCCGCCTTCTTGATCTCGGTGGTCTGCTTGCGCGTCAGCGTGATCTTGGTCTTCGCATCGGTCGCCCCGTGCGCCCTGCGCAGATACTCGAGAAGCTTCGTCTTGTCCTGCTCGGTGAGCGTGTCGTCGACCAGGCGCTTCTCGACGCCGGCCGCCTTCAGCTGCTCGAGCAGCACCGCGGGCTTGACCTTCAGCTCGCCCGCGAACTGTGCGACGCTCGTCATTGCCATCGGCTGTTCCTCACTCCTCGCCTTCGAACCAGTGGGCGCGGGCCTTCATGATCAGCTCGCGTGCGCGCGCTTCGTCGATCGCGCCCAGCTCGACCAGCTCGTCGACCGCGAGGTCGGCAAGGTCATCGCGCGTCTTCACCCCGCCGGCGGCGAGCTTCGCGGCGAGCCGCGTGTCCATGCCTTCGAGCGCGAGCAGTTCCTGATCGACGCCCTCGATCGACTCCTCGCTCTTGATCTCCTCCACGAGCAGGGCGTCCTTCGCGCGGCTGCGCAGCTCGTTCACCGTGGCCTCGTCCAGCCCCTCGATCTCCAGCATTTCGTTGATCGGGACGTAGGCGACCTCCTCGAGCGTCGAGAAGCCCTCCTGGATGAGCAGGTTGGCGAGGTCCTCGTCGACATCGAGCTTCTCCACGAAGAGCGAGCGCACCGACGCCGACTCCTCGTCGGACTTGCGCTGCGACTCTTCCTCGCTCATCAGGTTGATCTGCCAGCCGGTGAGCTCCGAGGCGAGCCGGACGTTCTGGCCGCTGCGTCCGATCGCGATCGCGAGGTTCTCCTCGTCGACCACGACGTCCATGCTGTGCTTCTCCTCGTCCACGACGATTCCGGACACATCGGCGGGCGCGAGCGCCCCGATGACGAACTTGGCCGGGTCCTCCGACCAGAGCACGATGTCCACGCGCTCGCCGGCGAGTTCCTGGGTGACCGCCTGCACGCGCGAGCCGCGCATGCCGACGCAGGTGCCGATCGGGTCGATGCGCCGGTCGGCGGTGAACACCGCGATCTTCGCCCGCACGCCGGGATCGCGCGCCGCCGACTTGATCTCGAGCAGGCCCTGCTCGATCTCCGGGACCTCGAGCCGGAAGAGCTCGATGATGAACTCGGGCGCGGTGCGCGACAGCACGAGCTGCGGTCCGCGCAGGCTGCGGTCGATGCGCAGCACGTACGCGCGCACCCGGTCGCCGACGCGCAGGTTCTCCTTCGGGATCATCTGGTCGCGCGGGAGCACCGCCTCGACCCGTCCGACCTCGATCACCGCGTTGCCGCGCTCCATGCGCTTGATCGCGCCGGTCGCGAGCTTGTCGCCGCGCGCGAGGAAGTCCTGCAGGAGCTGCTCGCGCTCGGCATCGCGGATCTTCTGCAGGATCACCTGCTTCGCGGTCTGCGCGCCGATGCGGCCGAACTCGATCGTCTCGAGCGGCTCCTCGATGTAGTCCTCGACGGCGACGTCGCCGTACTCTTCCTTCGCCTTCGAGAGCGGGATCTGGTGCGCGGGAAACTCCACCGCGTCGTCGGGCACCACCTGCCAGCGCCGGAACGACTCGTACTCGCCGGTGTTGCGGTCGATCGCGACGCGCACCTCGACATCCTCGCTGAAGCGCTTCTTGGTCGCGGAGCCGATGGCCTGTTCGAGCGCCCCGAAGACGACGTCCTTGTTGACGTTCTTCTCGCGCGCCAGCGCATCCACCAGCAGCAGCAGTTCGCGGCTCATCTTGAGTTCGATCCCCTTGTCACAGCTTCGGCACCAGGCGGGCCTTGTCCATGTTCACGTATGCGAGCGAAAGCACGGCACCGTCGACCTCGAGGTCCACCGCGACGTCGCTCGCCGCGCGGACGACCCCGACGAGTCGCCGCCGGCCGTTGAGCGGTACGCGCAGGCGCACCTCCGCCATCGCGCCGCTGAAGCGGCGGAAGTCCGCGGGCTTCCTCAGCACGCGGTCCAGGCCCGGCGAGGACACTTCGAGCCGGTCGTAGTCGACGCCCTCGACCTCGAGCACGCGCTGCAGTTGCCGCGTCATGCGCTGGCAGTCCTCGAGCGTGATGCCCCCGGCGGGCGGCGCGACCTCGGCCGGGTGGTCGCCTTCGGCGCGGGCTGCGCGGTCAATGAAGACGCGAAAATTCCGCGCCCGCGGGCCGAGGTCGAGATCGACGAGCTCGTACCCGAGCCCAATCGCCGTCGATTCAACGAGTTGCTGAATGTTCACCGTCCGCGCCACAAACAAAAAATGGGCTCGAAGCCCATCCCAGTAAAGCCTGCGGAGTCTAGCAAAGAAGTCCTCCCCGGACAACGGGATAGACGCGGCAGCGGCCTCCCGCCGCGATCAGCGAGACGGCGTGCGCCCGCCCGCCCGGCGCGGCCCGCGAGGCCCGGACCGCGGCCTTTCGGGGCCACGCGACACGGCTTGGGCGGCCATGCCCAGGGCCGCCAGGACACGTCCCACCTCGGCGTCGTCGAGGGCCCGGTACTGCCCGCGCCGCAGACCCGGCGGCAGCACGATCGGCCCGAACCGGACGCGCATGAGGCGCGTCACCCGCCGGCCCAGCGCCTCGAAGAGGCGCCGCACTTCGCGGTTCCGGCCTTCGCGCAAGCACGCCCGGTACCACCGGTTGCGGCCCTCGCCCCCCTGGTCGGCCAGCGATTCGAGACGCGCTGGTCCGTCCTCGAGCAACACCCCCTCGGTCAGGCGCGTCATCTCCTCGCCTGAGAGGCGCCCGTCGATGCGAATCGCGTACTCCCGCTCGATGCCGTAGCGCGGGTGCATGAGCCGCGCCGCCAGGTCGCCGGAGGTCGTGAGGACGAGCAGGCCGCTCGTGTTGAAATCGAGCCGGCCCACCGCGATCCACCGTCCGCCGCGCACCTGCGGGAGCCGGTCGAACACGGTCGGACGGCCCGCGGGATCGTCGGCCGACACGATCTCCCCCGCGGGCTTGTGATAGACGAGGACGCGCGGCACGCGCGTTTCCCAGCGCGGTGCGAGCAGGCGGCCATCGACCTTGACCCGGTCGGATGGGGCGACGCGCTGGCCGAGCGTCGCCGGCGCGTCGTTGACCGTCACGCGCCCGGCGCCGATCCACGCCTCCATGTCGCGCCGCGAGCCGAGGCCCGAGCGCGCCAGGACCTTCTGCAGCTTCTCGGACGCGGGCGCCGCCGGCTCAGGCGGCGGAGGCGACGTGGGTCGGGTCGGCGGGGGCGTCGAGCGCGTGCTCGGCCGCGGCGCCCGCCGGGACCTCGGCGGACGTGGCGAGCTCGAGGCTCTTGCTGATCTCTTCAAGCGGCGGTAACTCCTGCAGCGAGCGCAGACCGAGGTCGTCGAGGAACTTCCGGGTGGTGGCGTACAGCGCCGGACGCCCGGGCGCATCGCGGTGGCCGACGACGTCGATCCACCCGCGCGCCTCGAGCGTGCGGATCACGCCCGGGGAGACGGTCACGCCGCGCACGTCCTCGATGTCGCCCCGCGTCACCGGCTGCCGGTAGGCGACGATCGCGAGGGTCTCGAGCACCGCGCGCGAATACCGCGGCGCCTTCTCGGGGCTGATCCGGTCGAGGTAGGGCTGGAGCTCCGGGCGGGTCTGGAACCGCCAGCCGCTCGCGAGGTTCACGAGCTCGACACCGCGCCCGGTCCACGCCTCGCGCAGCTCGTCGAGGAGCCTGCGGATCGTGTCGGCGCCGAGCTCCTGGTCGAAGAGCTTGCGCAGGTCCGCGATCGAGAGCGGCTCCTGGCTCGAGAGGAGCGCCGTCTCGAGCACGGTCTTGGCCTCTGCGGGGTTCAGCATGGTGCAGGTCCGTTCATTCGCTCTCGCCACCCGGCGCGGGCGCGGCAGTGCTCGCCGCCTCGCCCGCGAGCCGCACGTAGATCGGCGCGTAGGCCTGCGCCTGCGTGACCTCGATCAGCCCCTCGCGCGCAAGCTCGAGCAGCGCCAGGAAGTTGACCACCAGCACCGCGACGCCGCGCCAGGGTTCGAAGAGGTCGGTGAACGCGCAGAAGCCCGCGCCGGCAAGCCGGCGCAGGATCGCCGTCATGTGCTCGCGCACCGACAGCTCGTCGCGCGTCACCTTGTGGTGCCGGCTCAGGCGCGCGCGCGCGAGGAGCGCGCGCCACGCGTTCTCTAGGTCGTGGGCGTGCACCTGCGGCAGGCGCTTCACGATCGACTGCTCGATCCAGACCTCGACCGCCGAGAAGTCGCGGTCGCGCTGCGGCAGCGCGTCGAGCTTCTGGCCGGCGAGCTTCATGCGCTCGTATTCGAGCAGCCGCCGGACGAGCTCCGCGCGCGGGTCGAGCTCCTCCTCGGGCGCGTGCTTGGGCCGCGGCAGGAGCAGGCGCGACTTGATCTCCATCAGCATCGCGGCCATGACCAGGTATTCGGCGGCGAGCTCGAGGTTCTTGCGCCGCATCGCCTCGACGTAGACGAGGTACTGCTGGGTCAGCCGCGCCATCGGGATGTCGAGGATGTCGACGTTGGCCTTGCGGATCAGGTAGAGCAGCAGATCGAGCGGCCCCTCGAAGGTGTCGAGGAAGACCTCCAGCGCGTCGGGCGGGATGTACAGGTCGGCCGGCAGCTCGGCGAGCGGCTGCCCGCGCACCTTCGCCACCGGCTGCGGCGGTGCGTCGCTGGAGTGGACGAGCTCGAGGGCCATCGCTCAAGTGTAGTTGAGGCCCATGACCTCGCGCACTTCGCGCATGGTCTCGCGCGCGAGCTCGCGCGCCTTGTCGCAGCCGTCGGCGACGATGCTGCGCACCAGCGTCGGATCGTCCAGGTACTTCTGCGCGCGCTCGCGCATCGGTCCCTGCTCGGCCAGCACCTTGTCGATCACCGGCTGCTTGCACTCCAGGCAGCCGAACGCGGCGCTACGGCAGCCGGTCTGCACCCACTCGCAGGTCTTCTCGTCGGAATAGACCAGATGAAACTGCCACACCGGGCACTTTTCCGGGTCGCCCGGGTCGGTGCGCTTCACCCGCGCCGGGTCGGTCGGCATGGTGCGGATCTTCTTCGTCACCGACTCGGCGTCCTCGCGCAGCCCGATCGTGTTGCCATAGGACTTCGACATCTTGGCGCCGTCCAGGCCGGGCAGTTTCGAGGCCTCGGTCAGCATCACGTCCGGCTCGACGAGGATCATCCGCCCGCCCCCCTCGAGGAAGCCGAACAGCCGCTCGCGGTCGGCGACCGCGAGGTTCTGCGCCTCCTCGAGCAGCGCGCGCGCGGACTCGAGCGCTGCCTGGTCCCCCTGCTCCTGGAACTTGGTGCGCAGCTCGCGGTAGAGCTTCGCCTTGCGGCTGCCGAGCTTCTTCACCGCGGCCGCGGCCTTCTCCTCGAAGCCCGGCTCGCGCCCGTAGATGTGGTTGAAGCGCCGCGCGATCTCGCGCATGAACTCGATGTGCGGCACCTGGTCCTCGCCCACCGGAACGTACTTGGCGCGGTAGATCAGCACGTCGGCGCTCTGGAGCAGCGGATACCCGAGGAACCCGTAGGTCGAAAGGTCCTTGTCGGCCAGCTTTTCCTGCTGGTCCTTGTAGGTCGGCACGCGCTCGAGCCAGCCGAGGGGCGTGATCATCGCGAGCAGCGTGTGCAGCTCGGCGTGCTCGGGGATGCGCGACTGGATGAACAGCGTCGACTGCCCCGGGTCGATCCCGGACGCGAGCCAGTCGATCACCATCTCCCATACGTTCTGCTCGATCACCTCCGGCGTGTCGTAGTGGGTGGTGAGCGCGTGCCAGTCGGCGACGAAGAAGTAGCACGGGTACTCGCTCTGCAGCCGCACCCAGTTCTTCAGCGCACCGTGGTAGTGCCCGAGGTGCAGGAGTCCGGTGGGCCGCATGCCCGAGACGACGCGTTCGGGGACCATCTAGAGCAGCGGCAGCCGGAACGCGTTGGCGATCAGCTGGATCGAGCCGGCGACCATCGGATACATGACGAGGCCGAGGACGTTGGTGAACATCAGGGCGAGGAGGATCGGGAAACCGAGCGGCTCCAGCCGCGCGTACCGGTCGGACAGCCCGGGCGGCAACAGGCTCGCGATGATCCGGCCGCCGTCGAGCGGCAGGATCGGGAGGAGATTCAGCAGCATGAGCACGACGTTCACTTCGACCCCGGCGCGGCTGATGAGGTACAGCGGCACCGTGAAGTAGTTCTCCGGCAGCACGACCGCGAGCTTGCCCGCGAGCGCCCACGCGAGCGCCATCAGCAGATTGGCGAGCGGCCCGGCGGCCGCCACCCACATCATGTGCTGGCGCGGCCGGCGCAGCGCGTGGTAGTTGACCGGCACCGGCTTCGCCCAGCCGAACAGCATCCCCCGGCCGCCCGCCCAGGACGTGGCGAGGAGGATCACGAGCGGCACGACGATCGTCCCGACGAGGTCGATGTGCCGCATCGGGTTGAGGCTGACGCGGCCGAGCACGAACGCGGTCGTGTCGCCGAAGTGCTTCGCGACGTACCCGTGTGCCGCTTCGTGCAGGGTGATCGCGAAGACGACCGGCAGGGCGTAGATCGCGATGGTGGAGACGAGGCTTTCGATATTCATCGGAAGGACGTGCGGCAGCGCGGAATTCTAGCAGAGTCGCATCACGCGACCGCCCGCGGCGCGCCGCTCAGCGCAGGAAGGCCGCGATGGATCCCTTCCCCTCGCGCACCACTTCGGGCGCCGCACCGGTCAGGTCGACCACCGTCGTCGGCGTGGTGCCGCAGGGTCCGCCGTCGAGCACCAGCGCCACGTCGCTCTCCAGGCGGCTGCGAATCTCGGCCGCGTCCTCGAGCGGCGCCTCGTCGCCCGGAAGGATGAGCGTCGTCGAGAGGAGCGGCGCGCCGAGCTCGGCGAGCAGCGCCGCGGCAACCGGGTGATCGGGGACGCGCAGCCCGATCGTCTTGCGCCGCGGGTGCAGGATCCGGCGCGGCAGGTCCTTCGTGCCCTCGAGGATGAAGGTGTAGCTGCCCGGGGTCAGCGCCTTGAGCAGCCGGTACTGCCGGTTGTCCACGCGCGCGTAGGTGCCGAGCTCCGAGAGGTCGCGGCACATCAGCGTGAAGTGGTGGCGCTCGTCGACGCCGCGGATGCGGCGCATCCTTTCCATCGCGGCCTTGTCGCCGACGTGGGCGCCGAGCGCGTAGCACGAGTCGGTGGGGTAGGCGATCACGCCGCCCCCGCGCACGATCTCGGCGGCACGCGCGATGAGCCGCGGCTGCGGATGGGTCGGATGGATGACGAAGTACTGGGCCACCGCGCGCGGTCCGCGCCCGGGCGCGCTAGGCCCAGTCGTGCCAGACGGGCTTCAGGTCGGGCGGCAGCGGGGGCAGCGCGCCGAGATCGATCTCGCTCTCGTCGGGCCCGTGAAAGTCCGAGCCGCGGGAGGCGGCCAGGCCGAGCTCGCGCGCGAGCTGCGCGTACTCGGCGTATTGCGCGCGCGTGTGGCTCCCGGTGACGACCTCGACCCCCTCGCCGCCGGCGGCGATGAACTCGACGAAGAACTCGCGCAACCGCTCCGGTGAGAGGCGATAGCGCCCGGGATGGGCGACGACCGCGCGCCCGCCGCTCGCACGGATCCAGCCCACCGCGTCGGTGAGCACCGCCCACTCGTGCGGCACGTATCCCGGCTTCCCGGCGACGAGGAAGCGGCCGAACACCGACTTCACGTCGCGCGCGACGCCCTGTTCCACCAGGTAGCGCGCAAAGTGCGCGCGACCGACGAGGTTCGGGTTGCCCGCGTAGGAATAGGCCCCTTCCAGGGTACCGGGGATGCCGAGCCGGTCGAATTCCGCGGCGATGCGCTCGG
>CAZIXQ010000026.1:0-25926 GCA_964543155.1 uncultured Enterobacteriaceae bacterium | reverse complement strand
GAAGTACTGGATCGCCATGCTGATCGGCCACAGGATCAGCAGCGGCGCGAGCGTCCAGTCGACGATCTCGCCGAAGACCGACTTCTGGCTATGTTGCTTTTCGCGCGCCATTGGCGGCCTTCTCGAGGCAGTATCCGAGGCCGCGCACGGTCGCGATCTTCACGCCTCCGGGCTCGAGCTTCTTGCGCAGGCGGTGGATGTACACCTCGACCGCGTTGGTGCTCACTTCCTCGCCCCACTGGCACAGGAGATCGACGATCTGCTCCTTGTTCACCATCCGCCCGGGACGCTGCATGAAGATCTCGAGCAGCGCGAGCTCGCGCGCCGAGAGATCGAGCATCCGGCCCCGGATCTCGGCGACCTTGCCGACCTGGTCGTAGGCAAGGTCGCCGTGCCGCAGCAAGCTGGCGTTCGCGGCCTGCCCGCGACGCGTGAGGGCACGCACGCGCGCCTCGAGCTCCTGCAGCGCGAAGGGCTTGGCGAGGTAGTCGTCGGCACCGAGATCCAGGCCCCGGACGCGGTCGTCGAGGCCGTCGAGCGCGGTCAGGATCAGCACCGGCAGCGCCGAGCCGCGCCCGCGCAGGCGCTTGAGCACCTCGAAGCCCGAGATGCGCGGCAGGCCGACGTCGAGGATCAGCAGGTCGAACTGGGCGGTCGCCAGGGCGGCGTCCGCGGCCGCGCCGTCCTTGACGCAATCCACGGAATACCCGGACTGGCGCAGGCTGCGCGTGAGGCCGTCCGCAAGGACCGCGTCGTCTTCGGCGATCAGGATCCGCACCGCTCGTCCCCC
Organism: uncultured Enterobacteriaceae bacterium; assembly: GCA_964543155.1. Lineage (GTDB taxonomy): Bacteria > Pseudomonadota > Gammaproteobacteria > Burkholderiales > SG8-39 > JAGVSZ01. Next base: position 25,136 of record CAZIXQ010000026.1, on the reverse strand, counting down.
ACTTCGGCCGGCGCTCGTGCCGGGCGCGACTGGCGACCCAGTGTAGCAAACGGCCGCGCGGCACTGGATCGGCCGGGCGCCATCTGTCACGATGGCCCGCCCGCACCGACAGGAGCGCCCGATGGCCCCGCCCACGAATCGCCAGGTCCGCCTTCGCGCCCGTCCAGAGGGCATCCCCCAGGCCGAGCATTTCGAGATCGTCGCGGTACCGCTGCCCGAACTGCGCGCCGGGGAGTTCCTCGTCCGGAACGATTTTCTTTCGGTCGATCCCGCGATGCGCGGGTGGGTCAGTGCCGTCGCGAACTACTCCACGCCGGTGGGAATCGGCGAAGTGATGCGTTCGTTCGCCGCGGGCGAGGTGGTCGCCTCGCGGCACGCGGGCTACGCGGTCGGCGACAGGGTCATGGGCATGCTCGGCTGGCAGGAATTCGCGACGAGCGACGGAACGCAGATCACGCGCAGGGTGAAAGAGACCGATCTACCGCTCTCGGCGTCGCTCGGCGTCCTCGGCCTGAACGGCGTGACCGCGTACCTCGCGCTGCTCGAGGCCGGCGCACCGCGCCCGGGCGAGACCGTGGTCGTGTCGACCGCGGCCGGCGCGGTCGGTGCGACGGTCGGCCAGATCGCCAGGCTCGCAGGATGCCGGACGGTCGGCATTGCCGGCGGGGCGGCGAAGGTCGCGTTGTGCCGCGATGAATTCGGCTACGACGCAGCGATCGACTACAAGGCGGGCAACCTCGAGGCCGCGCTCGCGGACGCGTGCCCGCGCGGCGTCGACGTGTACTTCGACAACACGGCCGGCCCGATCAGCGACGCGGTGCTCCGCCATCTCGCGATCGGTGCCCGCGTCGTGATCTGCGGAACCGCGTCGGTGGCGAACTGGGACCCGCCGCCGAGCGGTCCGCGGGTCGAGCGCCACCTGCTGGTCAAGCGCGCCCGAATGCAGGGCTTCATCGTCTTCGACCACCAGCACCGCTATGAGGAGGCGGTGGCCCGCCTCGCGGACTGGGTGCGCGCGGGGAAGCTGCGCTATCGCGAGGACATACTGGAGGGCATCGAGCAGGCGCCGGGCGCGATCGCCGGCCTCTACCGCGGCGAGAACCTCGGCAAGCGCCTCATCCGCCTGCGCCACGCCTAGAAAGCAAACGGCCCCGCAATCGCGGGGCCGTCCGCACGTCTGACTTCGGGGAGGGAGGGTAACGGGAGGGAACCGCCGGTTTCCTCCCGTTCGTACCGCTCCATCCGGACGGACATGTGACTCGAGCGGCGGCGTTCGCCGCCGCGTCTGTCACATATCCATATCCATCCCACCCATGCCGCCCATGCCGCCGTGGCTGTGGCCGCCGCCGCCCTTGGGCTTGTCTTCCACCAGTTCGGCCACGGAGACGTCGGTGGTGAGAAGGAGACCCGCCACCGACGAGGCGTTCTGCAGCGCGGTGCGCGCGACCTTGGTCGGGTCGACGACGCCCATGTCCACGAGATCGCCGTACTCCTCGGTCTGGGCGTTGAAGCCAAAGTTGCCCTTGCCCTCGACGACCTTGTTCAGCACGACGGAAGGCTCGACGCCGCTGTTCTGCACGATCATGCGCAGCGGCTCCTCCAGCGCACGGGACACGATCTTGATCCCGGCATCCTGGTCGTGGTTGTCGCCCTTCAGCTTGTCGAGCGCCTTGCGCGCACGCAGCAGCGCGACGCCGCCGCCGGCCACGATGCCCTCCTCGACCGCGGCGCGGGTGGAGTGCAGCGCGTCCTCGACGCGGGCCTTCTTCTCCTTCATCTCGACCTCGGTCGCGGCACCGACCTTGATCACCGCCACGCCGCCGGCGAGCTTCGCCACGCGCTCCTGGAGCTTCTCCTTGTCGTAGTCGCTGGTGGCCTCCTCGATCTGCTGGCGGATGTTCTTCACGCGGGCCTCGATGCCCTTCGCGTCGCCGGCACCGTCGATGATCGTGGTCTCTTCCTTGCCGATCTCGATGCGCTTGGCGCGGCCGAGATCCTTGAGCGTCGCCTTCTCGAGCGTGAGGCCGAGTTCCTCGGCAATCACCGTGCCGCCGGTGAGAATGGCGATGTCCTCGAGCATGGCCTTGCGGCGGTCGCCGAACCCGGGCGCCTTGACGCCGCAGGTCTTCAGGATGCCGCGCAGGTTGTTCACGACCAGGGTCGCCAGCGCCTCGCCTTCGATGTCCTCGGCGATGATGAGCAGCGGCTTGCCGGCCTTCGCGACGCTCTCGAGCACCGGCAGGAGGTCACGGATGTTGGAGATCTTCTTGTCGTGCAGGAGGATGTAGGCGTCCTCGAGCACGGAGATCTGCTTCTCCGGGTTGTTGATGAAGTAGGGCGAGAGATAGCCGCGGTCGAACTGCATGCCCTCGACGACCTCGAGCTCGTTCTGCAGGCTCTTGCCGTCCTCGACCGTGATCACGCCTTCCTTGCCGACCTTGTCCATCGCGTCGGCGATGATCTTGCCGATCGACTCGTCGCCGTTCGCCGAAATCGAGCCGACCTGGGCGATCTCCTTGGAGGTGGTGGTGGGCTTGGACAGCTTCTTCAGCTCGTCGACGACCGCGATGACGGCCTTGTCGACCCCGCGCTTGAGGTCCATCGGGTTCATCCCGGCGGCCACGTACTTCATGCCCTCCCGGACGATCGCTTGGGCGAGCACCGTGGCAGTGGTGGTGCCGTCGCCGGCGACGTCCGAGGTCTTGGACGCGACTTCCTTGACCATCTGCGCGCCCATGTTCATGAACTTGTCCTTGAGCTCGATCTCCTTGGCGACCGAGACGCCGTCCTTGGTGACGGTCGGGGCGCCGAAGGAGCGCTCGAGCACGACGTTGCGGCCCTTGGGCCCCAGCGTCGCCTTCACCGCGTTGGCGAGGATGTTGACGCCCTCGAGCATCTTGTGGCGGGCGTCCTCGTGGAAACGTACGTCCTTGGCAGGCATGCTTTGAACTCCTAGAGCTGGTGTCTGGCGTTGAACGGGGCGCGCGTCAGGCGACGACGCCCATGATGTCTTCCTCGCGCATCACGAGGTATTCGGTGCCCTCGACCTTCACGGTCGTGCCCGAGTACTTGCCGAAGAGGATGCGGTCGCCGACCTTGACGTCCATCGGCACCAGCTTGCCGTCTTCGTTGCGCTTGCCCGGACCGACGGCGATGACCTCGCCCTGGTCGGGCTTCTCGCCGGCGGTGTCGGGGATGACGATCCCGCCCGCGCTCTTGTTCTCGGCCTCGAGCCGCTTGACGATCACGCGGTCGTGCAAGGGACGGATTTTCATGGACTTGCCTCCTATGCTGGGTTGGTTAGCGGTCGCTCACTCCAAACGACCGCAGAAAGCAGATGGGCCGAAGTCTGTTAGCACTCGACCCAATCGAGTGCTAATTATAGGGGCGACGGCCGGGCCGCTCAAGCCCCCCTCCCCGACGGAACGGAACCCGGTCGGCCGGAGCCCCCGGTCCCGCAGCCCCTGCCCGGCTTCACACTGAAGCGGCGCGCTTCCCCCGTGCGCGGCCATCGAAAGCGCCGCTTGATGTGCGGCAACCGGGGCACGGGGATTTGTTCTCTAATCGGGACCCCGAGGCCGCCTGTTGCGGGGCCCAACTTGCTCAAACCCATGGGAGTGCACATGCTTTCCCGACACACCGTCGTCGCGATCGTCGTCGCGGCAGTCCTCGGCGCGGCAGCGATGCCTGCTGCCGCGCAGCCGCCGGCCGCCACACCCCCGCAGGCCCAGCCCCAGCGTCCGTACGCGAATCAGCTCATGACCCCCGAGGAGCGCGACGCGTATCGCAAGCGGATCCAGGAGGCGAAGACGCCCGAGGAGCGCACGAAAATCCGCGACGCGCACCGGGCGGAGATGCAGAAGCGCGCGGAGGCGCAGGGCCTCACGCTCCAGGGCCGCAGCGGCGAGCCGCGCATGTACGGCGCGGACCTCATGACACCCCAGGAGCGCGACGCGTACATCGAGAAGCTGCGGGCCGCGAAGACGCCGGAAGAGCGCCTCAAACTGCGCGATGACCATCGCGCGGAAATGCAGAAGCGCGCCAAGGATCAGGGTCTCACCCTGCCGGAGCCGCGAGGACCGGGCGCGGCCAAGGGGCCGGGGGGCGCGCCGGCGAAGGGGACGCCGCGCCGCAGCCAGCTCTACGGCGACGAGCTCTTCACGCCCGAGGAGCGCCGGGCGTTCTTCGACCGCATGAAGGCCGCCCAGACCCCGGAGGAGCGCGCGAAGATCCAGGCCGAGCGCCGGGCGACCGCCGAGGCGCGCGCGAAGGAGAAGGGCCTCACCCTGCCGCCGCCGCCCGGACCCGCGCCGGGTGCGCCGAAGGCGCAGTAGCACGCGTCAGTCGCGCAGGTGCTCGGCGACGAGCTCGAGCAGGCTGCCCATCGTCCGGTCCCACTTGAAGTGGGCCTGGCCGTCGTCGAACGTCTGGCGGCAGTTTGCGCAGCTCGTGACGGTGAGCTCGGCGCCGGTCGCGTCGAGCTGCTGCATCTTGATCTCGAACGCCTTGTAGCGCAGCGCGTCGGCACGATGGATCGTCACCACGCCGCCACCGCCGCCGCAGCACCAGTTGAGGCTGCCGTGATCGCGCGTCTCGCGTAGCTCGACCCCGAGCGCCTGCAGCACGACGCGCGGCGCGCCGGTCGCGCCGCCCCGCCGCGACACCTGGCAAGGGTCGTGAAACGTGAGGGACTTCGGCACCTTGTCGAGCCGGATGCGTCCGTTCTGGACGTTCTCCGCGAGAAACTCGGAAATGTGCAGGACGCGGAAAGGCAGCGGCTGGCCGTAGACGTTCGCGCCCATCCAGCGCAGCGCCGTGTACGCGTGGCCGCACTCCGGCAGCACGAGGATCCTCGCCTTGCACGCGATTGCCGCGTCGATGAGCTTCATGGTCAGCTCGCGCTGCCAATCGAGGTTGCCCGACAGCAGGCCGAAGTTGGTCGCCTCGTAGCCCTGCGTCGACAGCGTCCACGCGTAGCCGGCGTGCTTGAGGATCCTCGCGGTCGCCACCAGCGATTCCGGGTACTTCATGATCTCGATCGACGAGAACGTGACCAGTATTTCCGCCTCCGGCCGGTCGAGCGGCATCTCGACCTCGTAGTCGTCGGCGAGCCACTCCACGCGATCCTTGAAGACCTTTGGCGTCGCGCCCAGCGGGCTGCCTTCGCGGTGCCCGCGCTCGGCGACCGCCCAGAGCTCGTGCGGCACGAGGCCCGCCGCGAACATGCCGTGCCGAGCCTGGCTGACGAGGGATGCGATGTCGATGCCCATCGGGCAGATCATCGAGCAGCGGCCGCAAACGGTGCACGAGTCGTAGAGGAGGTGCTGCCATTGCTCCAGCTGCTCGACGGTGACTGCGTGCTTGAGGTTCAGGGCGCGGTACAGCCATGCGAAGGGACCCACCTCGCGCTTGTAGGCCTGCTTGAACGGCTCGAGCTTCCAGATCGGCGTGTACTTCGGGTCGCCGGTCTGCACGTAGAAGTGGCAGGCCTCCGCGCAGTTGCCGCAGTGAATGCACGACTCCATGTACGCGGCGGCGGCGCGGCCCATGTCCTTCGCGAACGCAGTCATCGCCGCCCCGAGGCGCTCCGCGTCGGGCCGCTCGCCCTGCTTGTCGTAGCGCACCTCGGGCTTCCTGATCGAGAACCGCTTCGACTCGAGGTCGACCGGATGTCTCGCGTCGATGTCGCTCACAGCTCGGCCCCCTTGCGGGCGAACGCGGCGCCGGTATAGCCGCGCGAGACGAGCACGAGAAACGCGTGCGAGAGCTTGCCGAAGGGCAGCCAGACGAGCAGCAACTCGAGCGACAGGAGGTGGATCGCGACCGGCACGGGATTCAGCGGCCACGCCGGGTACGGCTGATCGAGCGGGAGGCTGATCACGGCCATGCCAGTGATCATCGGGAGAATTGTGACGAACCAGCTGAAGTAGTCGTCGAAGTTGGACAGGAGCTTCAGCACCGGGTTGGTGAGCCGCGCGATCAGCACCCAGCCGAGCCCGACGAACACGGCGCCGACCGCAGCGATGAACAGCCAGCCCGGCACGGCGGGCCACGAAAGGCCGGTCAGGCGCTGGAGGAATGCGATGTGCGGCAGAAATCCGAAGACGACGATCGCGAGCCCGACGTGGTACGCGTAGGCGTTGAACGAGCTGAGGAACGTGCGCCGCCGGAAGGTCTCGTGATGCCACATGCGGCGCACGATCATCCGCAGCGCGCCGGCGGTCGTCGCGGCGCTGCGCGGCTCGGACCAGTCGGGTTTCAACGGGCGCCGGAAAATGCCCCACAGTCGCCACGCGACGCCGAGGACGCAGATCGCGATCGAAGTCCAGAGCGCGGGCCCGCGCGCGAGTTCGAGCAGATCCACAGCCGTGCCTCCCGGTACCGTTCGCACGAGCGCGACCGTTCGCCGCGCCCAGGAACCGGCCCATGCTGGCCACGGCCCTCCACGATGTGTTGACCCATGTCAAAGGCCGGGCGAATCGCGCTTCGCACGAGCCCCGGCGCTCTCGGTTTGTAAGCGTGGCGCTGCAGGTAACGCACGGTTACAGATCTCCCGCGCGGTCGTCGCGGATCGCGCTGTAATGGAAGTGCACAGAGATCAATCCAGAACGGAGGACGTCATGAAAGCCGCAAGCAAACTCCTGGTCGCAGTCGCAGTCGCCGCTGCAGTCGGTTCCGCGTTCGCAGCCGGTCCCGGCTGGCGCGGTGGTCCGGGCCCGGCGGCCGGTTACGGCCCCGGCTCCGAGAACTGCGCAATGATGGGTGGCCCGGGCGCGGGCGCCGGGTACGGCCCGATGATGGGTGGCATGGGCGGTGGCGGACGCATGGGGGGCGGGATGATGAATCCCGCGGCGGCGGAAGCCCGCCTCGACGGCGTGAAGGACGCGCTCAAGATCACCACCGAGCAGGAGACCGCCTGGAGCGCGTACGCCGCTGCAGTGAAAGCGCAAGCCGACCAGCGCGTGAAGTTCCGCGAGCAGATGGCCGCAACCGACCCGGCCGGACGCGCTGAGCTGCAGAGCAAGCATTTCGCGGCCAACACCGAGTCGGCGAAGCAGATCGGGGCGGCGCGCGACGGGCTCTACGCGGTGCTCACCGTCGAGCAGAAGGCGACCGCCGACCGGCTGCTCGGGTTCCCCGGCCTCGTGCGGCGCGCTTACGCGGTCCCGGGTTCCTGAGACCCGCAGACGCGTCACGAACGGGAGGCCGCCTGCGGGCGGTCCCCGCTCGTTGCGCGGCTTGACGTGCCGCCCAGGCGCCCCAATCTCTGCCCGTGGCGGCCGCTGGCGCGGCCGGACGGGGCCCGACCGTGAAATACCAGGACTACTACGCGACCCTCGGCGTCGCCCGCGACGCGTCGGCGGACGACATCAAGAAGGCGTACCGGAAGCTCGCGCGCAAGTACCACCCGGACGTCTCGAAGGAGAAGGACGCCGAGGAGAAGTTCAAGGACGTGCAGGTCGCCTACGACACGCTGAGCGACCCCGAGAAGCGCGCCGCGTACGACCAGCTCGGCCAGCATCGCCCCGGCGAGGAGTTCCGCCCGCCGCCCGGCTGGGAGCGGCAATTCCGCTTCGAGCAGGGCAACTTCGAGGATCTCGACCTCTCCGACCTCTTCGAGCGCTTCGGCGGCGGCATCTTCCAGGGACGCGGTGCGCGCGGGCGGCGCGGCGCGCCCGGCGGGAGCGGGTTCGCGATGCCCGGCCAGGACTACGAGGTCACTGCGCATCTTTCGCTCGAGGAACTCTGGCGTGGCGCCGAGCTGTCGCTCGACCTTTCCGCGCCGGAGATGACGCCCGACGGCGGGGTGCACCGCGTGCCGAAGACCGTGCGCGTGCGCGTCCCCCGGGGCGCGACGGACGGCCAGCGGCTGCGCGTCCCGGGCAAGGGCGGGCCCGGCGCGGGCGGCGGTCCGGCCGGCGATCTCTACCTGAACATCGCGCTGCGCCCGCACCCGCTGTACAAGGTGTCCGGGCACGACCTGTACCTCGAGCTGCCGCTTGCGCCCTGGGAAGCGGCGCTCGGCGCCGAGGTCGAGGTGCCGACGCTGGACGGACGCGTGAAGGTCGCGGTGCGGCCGGGATCGCGGGCCGGACAGAAGCTCCGGCTGGCCGGCAAGGGCCTGCCCACGCCACGCGACGGGCACGGCGACCTCTATTGCGTCCTGCAGATCGTGACGCCCTCGGTGCTCTCGGAGCGCGAGAAGCAGCTCTACGAGGAGCTGCGGCGGATCGCGCGGTTCAATCCGCGCGGCCACCTCGAATGAGCGCGATGGGGAGGGTGCCATGACCATCGAGACGCTGCGCCTGCACCTGGAGGAGGAGCGCGTCATCGCGCTGGAGGAGCTGCTCGTCGCCTCCGGCCTCGCGCGCGAGGAGCTCGTCGAGCTGGTCGAGTTCGGCGTGCTCGAGCCGGCCGGCGACGCCCGGAGCTTTCCGGGGCAGGCGCTGCGCCAGGCGCGCCGCGCCGCGCGGCTGCGCGACGACTTCGGGCTCAATGCGCCGGGGATGGCGCTCGCGCTCGCCTACCTCGAGCGCATCGACGTGCTCGAGCGGCGCCTGCGCGAGCTCGAGTGCCAGCTCCTCGGATAGCGCGCCCTCAGCCCTCCGCGCGTCACGGCGGGGAGGCGGGCCCGACGAGCTGCCCGTCGACCAGCTCGATCCGCCGGTCGCAGCGCGCGGCGAGGCGCGGGTCGTGCGTGACCACGACGAACGCGATCCCGTGCTCGGCGTTGAACCGCCGCATCAGGTCGAAGATCTCGTCGGCGGTATGCGTGTCGAGGTTGCCCGTCGGCTCGTCGGCGAGCACGATCGGCGGGCGCATCGACAGCGCGCGCGCGATCGCGACGCGCTGCTGCATGCCGCCGGAGAGCTCGGCCGGCTTCTTCCGCGCCGCCGCCTCGAGCCCCACTTCGCGCAGGAGATCGAGCGCGTTCGCGCGCATCGCGGCGTCGGACCGGCCGCGGTCGATCAGCATCGGCATCATCACGTTCTCGAGCGCGGTGAACGCCGGGATCAGGTGGTGGAACTGGAAGACGAACCCGAGCGTGCGCCCGCGCAGCTCGGTGAGCCCGGACTCGTCGAGCGTGGTCGAGTCCCTGCCGGAGATCCTCACCCTGCCGGAGGTCGGCCGCTCCAGCAGCCCGACGATGTTGAGGAGCGTCGACTTGCCCGAGCCCGACGGACCGATCAGCGCCGCGAACTCGCCCCGCTCGATCGCCAGGTCGATGCCGTGGAGGACTTCGACCTCGACCGGCGTGTCCACGTTGTAGGACTTGCGCACGCCCTCGAGGGCGAGGATCGGCCCGGCCGGCGGCGCGCTCATGCCCCGCTCATCCGAGACGGATCGCGGTGACCGGGTCGAGCTGCGCGGCCCGGCGCGCCGGCAGCGATGCGGCGACGATCCCCGTCAGCAGCGCGACCGCCCACGTGGTGAGCACGAGCGGCGCTCCCACCTCGGGCACGAACATCGGCGTGCCGTCGGCATTGACGAACACCCGGGCGAAGATCCGTACGAGCACGGCGGCGATCAGCGACCCGACGATCGATCCGCCGAGCGAAACCATGCCGCCCTGCAGGAGGAAGACGGTCATGATCCGCAGCCGGCTCGCGCCCATCGCGCGCAGGATCCCGATCTCCTTCTGCTTCTGCACCACCCAGACCACGAGCACGCTCGCAATGCCGAGCGCGACGACCAGCGTCACGAAGACGCGGATCGTGCCGGTGCTGATGTTCTGGTTGCGCATCGCCGCCAGGAGCTGCGCGTTGGTCCTCATCCAGCTCTCGGCGAGAAGCCCGGTCTCGCGCTCGATGCGCGCCGCGACCGGCTCGGCGCCGAAGATGTCGCTCACCGTCAGCTCGATGGTCGACACCCCGCCCGGCAGGTCGAGCAGCGTCTGCGCGAGCTTCAGCGTCACGAACACCCAGCGCTGGTTGAGGTCCTTGTTGCCGAGGTCGAAGATGCCGGCGATCGTGATCACCTCCTCGCGCCCTTCGGGGGTGCCGACGCGGATGCGGTCGCCGACCGCGACGCCGAGGTCCTTCGCCAGCTCCACGCCGATCACGCCGTCGGTCCCCGACAGCCGGAACTCGCCCGCCACCATGTCCTCGTGGATGCGCACGATGCGCCGGTAGCGGTCGGAATCGACGCCGCGCAGGGCGATCGCCTTCGAGGCGGTACCGCGCTGCGCGAATGCGGCGCCGGTCGCCATCGGCGAGGCGGCGACGACGCCCGGCGCGTTCACCACCGCCGGCAGGAGCGACTCCCACTGGTCGATCGAGCGCAGCCGCTGCGGGCGCGCCTCGATGCGCGCCGCCACGTCCGACGCGGCGCGGTCGAGGACGGGCTGCGTCTTCTCCTCGGGCGGGCGGATGACGATGTGCGCCTGGCTCCCGAGCGTGCGCTCGACGAGGCTCGCCTGCAGTCCCTGCACGAGCCCGGTGATGAACACCACCACGGCGACGCCGATCGCCACGCCGCCGAGAATGAGCGCCGTCTGCATGCGGCCCTCGCGGAGGAACCGCAGCGCCACGATCAGCTCGAACGGCATGCGCGCTACTTGAAGATGTCCGGCGCTCGCGTCACGGGCTTCTTCGCGGCGGGCGCAACGTCCGCGCGTACGCGGCTGCCCTCCCGCACCGCGGCCTCGGACGGCGGAACGACGGCGTCGCCCGCAACGAGCCCTCCGAGGACCTCGGTGCGGCCCGCGCCGCGGATGCCGAGCTTGATGCTCTGGCGCTCGGCGCGCCCGCCGCGCACGACGAGCACCCAGGGCGCCTGCCCGGCCCCGTCGCGAATCGCGTCGCTGTCGAGCGTGAGGGTGCCGTCGCGCCGCGCAGCGAGGATCTCGGCCGACACCGTCATGTCCGGCCGCACGAACGCGGGCGGCTCGGGCACGCGCAGCTTCACCTCGACCGTGCCGCGCTGCGCGTCCACGCCGGGGGCGATGTAGAAGATCTCGGCGCCGAAGCTGCGGGCGGGGTAGGCGTCGGCCACGACCTCGGCCCGCTGTCCGAGCGCGAGGAGGCCGATGTTCTTCTCGTCGACGTTCAGCACCACCTGGGTCTCGCCGGTCACCGACAGCTCGAAGAGCTTCTTGCCCTGCTGCACGACGTCACCCGGCTCGACGAGCCGCTTCAGCACGGTGCCGGGCGCCGGCGCCCTGATGACGGTGTTGTCCAGTCGCGCCTGCGCGACCTCGAGCGCCGCCCGGGCCTGGTCGCGGCGCGCGAGGGCGAGTGCGTAGTCGCTGCCCTTCGGGCTGTTCGAGGTCGCCTGCAGGAGGGCGTTCTCGCGCGCCGCCCGCGCGACCGCGAGATCGCGCTCGGCCTGGTCGAGCTTCGCCTGGCTGAAGTAACCCCTATCGAAGAGATTCCGCGTGCGCCTGTACTCCTCGTCGGCGAGCTCGAGGTTCGCCTCGGCCTGCTTGAGGGACTGCTCGGACGACGGCGCCGAGAGGCGCGCGAGCTGGGTGAGGCGGGCCTCGGCCTCCACGAGCGTTGCGCGCGCCTGGGCGACGGCGGCGCGCTGTTCCTCGTCGCGCAGGCGCGCCATGACCTGGCCCGCGGTCACGACCGTGCCCTCCTTGGTCTCGACGGTGCGCACGGTGCCGAGCACGACGCTGCCGATCTCCACCCGCGCGGGCGTGATCACGCGCCCAGTCGACACCACGGTCTGCACGAGGTCGCCCCGCGCCACCTCCACCGCCCGCACCGCGGGCCCGACGAGCGCGCGCACGGCGAAGAAGGACGCGACCGCGGCGACGAGCAGAAGCGAGACGAGCAGGGCGGGTCCGGGCCGTTTCACGGTGTTCGTGCCCCGCGACGCCCCGGCAGCAGGCGGCACAGCGGGTTTTCGTTGGCGCGATTGTACGGTCTTGCGCGCGAGACCCGGCCCGAGGAGCGCATGGCGACCAGCGTGTGACAAATCGCACGATCAATCGCTTGCCGGGCGGCGGTCCGGAGACGAACATTGCGTATTCCCCCGGCATATCCGGTTGGCGCCGCAGCACATGCATACTGACTACTACGCCCTCCTCGGCGTCCAGCGCACAGCGACCGCGGACGAGATCAAGGCTGCCTACCGCCGGCTCGCGCAGCGGCTGCACCCGGACGTCGCGGCCGACGCCGCGTCCGAGGAGCGGTTCAAGGCGATCACGCGCGCCTACCAGGTCCTCCGCGACCCGGATCAGCGGGTCCGGTACGAACTGGAGGAGATGGAGCGCGCGCTGGAGCTCGCCGAGCAGGAGTTCAACAGCGCCCCGCCGATGCGGGAGTTCGTCGCCCCCGGTGGCGGCGCGGCGCGCGCCGAGCCCGAGCCGCCGGCGGAGGCCGCCGACGCCCCGCAGACGCGCCTTCGCGGCCTCTTCCAGCGGTTTGCGCGCGAGCGCGCCGGCGACGACGGCGCGTCCCTCCCGGGCGAGACCCACGAGGTCGTGGCGGAGATCACGTTCGAGGAGGCGGTGCGCGGTGGGGACGTCCTGCTCACCTTTGCGCTGCCCGAGCGCAGCGGCAAGCGCGCTGCGGATCGGGCCGTGGAGGTGCACGTGCCGAAAGGCGCGGTGGAAGGGCAGCGGCTGCGCCTGAAGGGCATGGGCGGGTCGGGGACGCCGGGTGGGCCCGCCGGGGACCTGCTGGTCGAGCTCGCCTATCGTCCGCATCGCCTGTTCCGGCGCATCCACGCGCACGACATCTGGTGCTACCTCCCGATCGCGCCCTGGGAGGCGGTTCTCGGCGCGGTGCTCGAGGTGCCGACCCTCGAGCGGCCGTTCCGGGTGCACGTGCCCGCGGGCGCCACCTCCGGCCAGACCTTCCGACTGAAGGGGCGCGGGCTGCCGACGCCCGACGCCACGCGCGGCGACCTCCTCGCATGCCTGCGGATCGTCACGCCGGACGTCCCCACGGACATCGAGCGCCAGCTATACCTCCAGCTCGCGCGCGCATCGCGCTTCAATCCGCGCCGCGGGTTCGGCTGACGGCCGCCGCACGATCGCGTGGCATACTCGAGCGCGTGTCCCGCTTCGCCCGTTGCGCGCGCCGCTGCGCGCAGCTTGCCCTCCTCGCCGCGGCTCTGACGGCGCAGGCGGGCCGCGCCGCCGAAGTTCTCCCGCCGCCGATCGCCGCCGCGCTCGCGCGCGCCGGCATTCCGCAATCGGCCGTGGCGCTCGTGGTGCAGGAGGTCGACGCCAGCAAGCCCGCGCTGAGCTTCAACGCGGGCCAGCCGCTCAATCCGGCCTCGGTGATGAAGCTCGTCACCACCTTCGCGGCGCTCGAGCTGCTCGGACCGAGCTTCACCTGGCGGACCGAGGCCTACCTCGCGGGGGCGCTCGCGGGCGACGTGCTGGACGGCGATCTCGTGCTCAAGGGCAACGGCGACCCGCGGCTCACGATCGAGCACTTCTGGCTGCTGGTGCGATCCCTGCGTGCGCGCGGCCTGCGCGAGATCCGCGGCGACCTCGTGCTCGACCGCAGCTTCTTCGAGGCGAACGACCACGACCCGGCGCGCTTCGACGGCGAGCCGCTGCGCCCCTACAACGTGGGCGCCGACGCGCTGCTCGTGAACTACAAGACCGTGCGCTTCCAGTTCGTGCCCGACGCGGCGACGAAGGCGGTCACGATCGTGCCCGAGCCGCGTCTCGCGCAGCTCGAGGTCGCGAACGCAGTGCGCGCGGTGGACGGCGGCTGCGGCGACTGGCGCGCGGCGCTGAAGCTCGATCTCCAGTGGAGGGACGGCGCCGGCGCAAGAGCGAGCTTCTCGGGCTCGATGCCGGCGAGCTGCGGCGAGCGGGCGTGGAACGTCGCGCTGTTCACGCACCGCGACTACGTGCACGGCGTGTTTCGCCAGCTCTGGGAGGAGCTGGGCGGGACCCTGCAGGGGCGCGTGCGCGACGGCACCGCGCCGGCGCTCGCGCGGCCGTTCGCGGTCTACGAATCGCCGAGCGCGGCCGAGGTGGTGCGCGACATGAACAAGTTCAGCAACAACGTCATGGCGCGGCAGGTGTTCCTCACGCTGTCGGCCGAGACGCTGAAGCTGCCGGGCCGGTACGACCGCTCGGCGCGAGTGGTCCAGTCCTGGCTCGCCGGCCGCGGCCTGGAGATCCCGGAGCTGGTCATCGAGAACGGCTCCGGGCTCTCGCGCGCCGAGCGCATCAGCGCCGGCAGCCTCGCCCGGCTGCTCGTGGCGGCGTACCGCTCGAGCGTGATGCCCGAGTTCATCGCTTCGCTCCCGCTCGTCGCCTACGACGGCACGCTGCGCAAGCGGCTGAAGTTCGAGAGCGTCGCGGGCCAGGCGCACGTCAAGACCGGATCGCTCTCCGACGTGCGGTCGATCGCCGGTTACGTGCTCGACCGCAACGGGCGCCGCCAGGTCGTCGCTTTCATCGTGAACCATCCGAACGCGGGCGCCGGCCAGGCGGCGCAGGACGCCGTGCTGCGCTGGGCCTACGAGTCGGGACGCTAGTCCCGGGGCTCAGGGAACGCGGAGGCTGTCGTAGAAGCGCAGGACGCGGGGCACGTACGCCTGCGTCTCCGCGAACGGCGGAATCCTCCGGCCGTGCCGGAGCACGGCGTTCTCGCCGGCGTTGTAGCCCGCGAGCGCGAGCTTGAGGTCGCCGTCGAAGAGGTCGATCAGGTCGGCGAGGTACTGGACGCCGGCGCGGATGTTCTTCTCGGGGTGCCGGAGCTCCTTCTCCTTCACGCCGTAGCGACGGCCGGTATCGGGCATCACCTGCATCAGCCCCACCGCGCCCTTGTGGCTGCGTGCCTGCGGGTTGTAGTTCGATTCGACCGCGATCACCGCGTGCACGAGGGCCGGATCGACCTGATGCTGCTTCGCGGCTTGTACGACCTCGCCCTGGTAGGGCCTGTCCGCGAGCAGCGGGTTGGCGAAGACATCGGCCTTCGGGTCCGCGCGGCCCCACGCCGCGCGCAGGCGCAGGTCACCCGGATTGCGCACGGCGCGCACCTGGGCGGGATCCTTGAGCTTGTACTCGGTGGGTTCGCGGAGGAAGAGCTTGTAGCGCGGATCGTCGGGCGTGTTCGAGAATCGCACCGTCCCATCCTCTTCCACGAGCGCATAGACGTTTGCGTGCGCGAACGGCGCCGCGCAGGCGAGCGCCACCGCCGCGACCCACGCGCGGGCGAGCGATGGCAGGCTATGGCCTCTGGTCATGCGCCAGCTCTCCGATCCTCCTCTGAACCACCTAGGCTGAGTCCGCCGGAACCGGCGGATCGATGTATTTGTGTTCTTGCTTCGGATGCTACCCGGCCCGCGGCCCGGGTCAAGCCGGCGGCGCACCCCGACCGGAGCTATTTCGCATCCCGTCCTCGCTCGCAAGTTCCTGATTAAACGTACATCGGCCGGCGGTCGTGCAGGCGCAACCATCCGCGCGCGATGCGATAGACGAGCCAGATCGTCAGCGCGATCAGGACCGGCACCCCGATCAGCGCGCCGACCACGGTGAGGATGAGGAGCCAGCCGATCAGGAACCACAGGAGCGCGAACCAGAAGGTGCGGATCTGCCAGCGGTAGTGTGACTCCATCCACGTCCCGCCCGCGTCGCCGCGCTTCACGTAGTTGAGGATCACCGCGACGATCGACGGCACGCTGCCGATGAAGCTGCCGACGACGGTGGCGGTGCCCACGAGGCCCGCGACGATCGCGAATGCGTGCAGCGCGTAGACGATGTGCGCGACCGTGACGACCGACGGCACGGGTTGCGCGCCGCTCTGCTGCTCGAGCGCTGTCATGGCTTCGGCTTCCTCCCTCGGACCGCGCTCGGACCTGCGCGGAACGCGACGAATTGACGGACGTACGTGGGTTGTGCGAGGGCGCGCCGCAATTTCTCCTCGGCCTGCCGCACCGCGCCCTCGGTCAGCCCCCCCTCTTTGGCCCTTCGCCTTCAAATGCGGCCCGCCCCCAGACCTTCAAGGGTTCCCACCCTGCCCACAGCTTCATCGCAGGTTCGAACTCTCAGTTTCTATTTTATTTCAATAGCTTAGTATTCTGAGATCGACTGATGATCGAAGTTCTTCAGGTTGTCCGTTGTAATTAGGCAACAAAATAACCGCCGAGCGCTCGCGGGCACTTGACTTTCGAAACCGTAAATTCATAGAGTGGGCGAACGGTTCAGATTCAAAGTTAAAGTCGCTCCTTAGCTATAAGACCGACGAAAATGAGGCAGTTGACATTAATCGCCGCCGGAGTGGCGGCCTGCGTGATTGCCGGCGAGGCGACGGCCCAGGCAGGCCGGGCACCTGCCGCGCAGGCGTACAAGCCCTTCTACGTCGGCGGCGGCGCGGGCTGGTCGCGCCTCGTGCTCGACAAGGCCGACTTCCCATCGGGCAGCGACGCGACCTTCGCCGCCGACCCCGCACAGCAACCCCTCACCGACTCGCGCGACGAATCGAGCACCGGCTGGAAGGTGTTCGCGGGCTGGCGCTTCCACCCGCTGCTCGGCGTCGAAGCGGGCTATTCGGATCTCGGCAGCGCGACGGTCCAGTACTCGAATGCCTTCGGCACTGCCGACGCGAAGCTGAAGAACAAGGCGTGGACGGTCGCGCTGGTACCCCAGTTCCACTTCGGCCAGGGATTCTCGCTCTTCGGCAAGCTCGGGGCGGCGTTCAACCGCACCGAGACGAGCGTGAGTGCGACGCTCGGCGGCGTGCCGGTCAGCAACAACGGACGGAGCAACCGGACGAAGTTCCTCTGGGGCGTGGGCGGCGGCTACGATTTCACACCCCAGTTCGGAGTACGAATGGAGTACGAGAGCTACGGCAACGTGGGCGAACAGGACGGATCGGGACGGGCCGAAGCGAGCCTCGTCTCCGGCAGCGCAATCGTGCGGTTTTAGACCGCTTCGTCAGAATTCTCCTCTGACGTTCAGAAGCCGGGCTCCGCCCGGCTTTTTCTTTTCCGGCGGCCCCTACAGCCCGAGCCCGCTCCAAAGCGCGTCGACGCGTCTGCGCGTCGCCTCGTCCATTGCGATCGGCTTGCCCCACTCGCGCGTGGATTCTCCCGGCCACTTGGCGGTCGCGTCGATCCCCAGCTTCGAGCCGAGGCCCGAGACCGGGCTCGCGAAGTCGAGATAGTCGATCGGGGTGTTCTCCACCACGGTGAGGTCGCGTGCAGCATCGACGCGCGTGGTGAGCGCCCAGATCACCTCCTTCCAGTCGCGCACGTTCACGTCGTCGTCGGTGACCACGATGAGCTTCGTGTACATGAACTGCCGGAGGTAGCTCCAGATCCCGAACATGACGCGCTTCGCGTGCCCCGCGTACTGCTTCTTCATGCTGACGACCGCGAGCCGGTAGGAGCAGCCCTCGGGCGGCAGGTAGAAGTCGACGATCTCGGGGAACTGCTTCTGCAGGATCGGGACGAACACCTCGTTCAGCGCGACGCCGAGCACCGCGGGCTCGTCGGGCGGCTTGCCGGTGTAGGTCGAGTGGTAGATCGGGTCGCGGCGCATCGTGATGCGCTCGATCGTGAAGACCGGAAAGCGCTCCTGCTCGTTGTAGTACCCGGTGTGGTCGCCGAACGGTCCCTCGAGCGCGGTCTCCCCCGGCTGGATCGCGCCCTCGAGCACGATCTCGGCGGCGGCGGGGACCTGCAGGTCCGGACCGATGCAGCGTGCGACCTCGGTGCGCGCGCCGCGCAGCAGGCCGGCGAACTGGTACTCGGACAGCGTGTCCGGCACCGGCGTGACCGCGCCGAGGATCGTCGCCGGGTCGGCGCCGAGGGCGACCGCGACCGGAAACGGCTCGCCCGGACTCGCCGCGCAGTGGTCGTTGAAGTCGAGCGCACCGCCGCGGTGGGCGAACCAGCGCATGATCGCCTTGTTCGGCGCGATCACCTGCTGGCGGTAGATGCCGAGGTTCTGCCGCTTCTTGTGCGGGCCGCGGGTCACGACCAGCCCCCACGTGATCAGCGGACCCGCGTCGCCCGGCCAGCAGGTCTGCACCGGCAGGCGGCCGAGGTCGACGTCCCGGCCCTCCCAGACGACCTGCTGGCACGGCGCGCCGGACACCTCCTTCTGCGCCATGTGCATGACGTGACGGCCGATCGGAATCCAGCGCTCCAGCACGTCCTTGAAGCCCTTCGGCGGTTCCGGCTCCTTCAGAAAAGCGAGCAGCTTGCCCACGTCGCGCAGCGCCTCGACCGAATCGGCGCCCATGCCGAGGGCCACGCGCTGCGGAGTGCCGAACAGGTTCGCCAGGACGGGGATCGCATGGCCCGTTGGCTTCTCGAAGAGCAGCGCCGGACCGCCGCGCTTGAGCACGCGGTCGCAGATCTCGGTCATCTCCAGACGGGGATCGACCGCCGCGGCGACGCGCTTGAGCTCGCCCAGCTTCTCGAGCTGGGCGATGAAGTCGCGCAGATCCTGGTAACGCACGCGGGCTCCGGGGCGCAATGGGCCCCGTAGCCTAGCGGCGGGCGGAAGGGAGGTAAAGCGCGACCGCCCCGACACCGGGGCGGAACGCGTCCGGCCGCGCGCGAGGATCAGGCGGCGAGCGCTTCCTCGCGCGAGGGGTGCTTGTGCGGTTCGGTCAACCAGGTCGGGTAGTCGCGGAAGCGCTGCGGACCGGGCAGCTCGCGCGCCGAGCCGGCGCGGCGCAGCTGGCCCTGCCACCGCTGGTGGGCGTCCGGCACGATCGGCTCGAATGCCTCCTGCTCGAGCTCCTCGACCTCGATGCCTCCTGCTTCGTCCAGCATCTCGTCCATGTTCCCCTCCGTGTTGAAGTTGTCGGGGCGGTTTGCCGCCGAGTGGACACGGAGCAAGCCCGATGCCAGCGCACGCGGGCGAGGCGCGCTAGTTCACGCCGCCGGCGCACGAATCGAAGCGGGCGTGCGCTGTTTCACGCGCGGGTCGTGCGATGCGGAGGACGATCGCGGCGCACCGTGTGCGGAATGTCCCCGCCGCACCGCAGCGCGCCCTGCGCTGGCGCACGCGCGCGACGATGGGGTGCCAGCGCTGTGGGGGGTTCGTCAGCACGCGAGCGCCGCGGACGCGGCCGGCGTGGAATGCGTCACTTCGGCTGCGCCGGCCCCGGGAGCTGACGTCCGACCTCGGCGACGAAATCCTGGAGCGGCCGGCTGCTCCCGCGGCGCGAGAACGCCACCTCGGCACCACCGGCGGCGATGGTCACGACCGTCTGCCCGATGACCCCCAGCGCAATCCGCGCGAGTCCGACAAGCAGCAGCAGCCACGCGACGACCGGAAAGGCGCCGACGACACCGGCGGCGGCCTCGAGGACCGTCTGTACCGCAACCGCGATGCCGCCCGCCCCTTCGGGACTCGCCGCGCGCTCCTGCGTTGCGGCGGACTGGAGAGCGACGCTCTGGTTGAAAATCAGCGTCCGCAATGGCGAGGTGACCGCGAAGAGGATCAGAGCGAACGCAATGAGCACCGCCCCGACGGCGACCGCGCCGAACGCGCGGTCGTAGCGCACACGGACCGCGGCGATGTGCGCAAGCGCGACGCTCTCCTCCCCGGTGCGGCCGGCGATGACGAGCCGGCGCCCGGTCAGCACCGCGGTGCCGCCGCCGAGCGGGGCCTCCGCGAGCACCTGCTCGCCGGGCGCAAGCTGCGGATACGGCGCGGCCGCCACCGGCGCCTCAGACGACGATGGGGTAGGTCGCCCCATCCATCGCGATCACCGCGCCGGTGATGTAGCTCGCCCGGTCGGATGCGAGAAACAGCACGGCATTCGCGATCTCCTCGGGCTGCGCGAGCCGCCCGAGCGGCGCGCGGGCGGTCGCGCGGCTCAGCGCTTCCTCCACGGTGATGCCCGCGGCCCGCGCATCGGTCTCCATGCCGGCCTTGAGCCGGTCGGTGAGCGTCGCGGCGGGATTGACGGCGTTCACCCGGACGCCGTGCTTCCCGTAGGCATTCGCGAGCCCGGCGGTCACGAGCATCAGCGCCGCGTTCGCCGCACCGCCCGGCAGGTGGGTCGCGGCTGCGACCTTGCCTCCGCTGCCGACGATGTTCACGATCGCGCCCCGCTTGCGGCCCGCCATGCCCTTGATGACCGCGTCGATGGCGTGGATGTAGGTGAAGTACTTCGCGTCCATCGCCGCGCGCCAGGCTTCGGCGGTGAGTTCTTCGGCCGGCGTGCGCTTCGCCCCGCCGGCGGAGTTGACGAGCACGTCGATCGGCCCGAGCGCCTGCTCGGCTTCGGCGACCATCCGGCGCGCGTTGGCCGGGTCGATCAGATCGCCGGCGACCTTCGCGACCTCGCGTCCCTCGGCCTTCAGCTGGCGCTCCGCCGCGACGAGGTTCACCTTGCTGCGCGACGCGATCGCAAC
The DNA here is from genome assembly GCA_964543155.1 of uncultured Enterobacteriaceae bacterium. Lineage (GTDB taxonomy): Bacteria > Pseudomonadota > Gammaproteobacteria > Burkholderiales > SG8-39 > JAGVSZ01. Next base: position 4,835 of record CAZIXQ010000026.1, on the reverse strand, counting down.
CTTCGCGCCCTCGGCGAGAAACGCCTTGGCGCACGCCAGGCCGATGCCCTTGCTGCCGCCGGTGATCAGGACGACGCGGTCCTTGAGCCCGAGGTCCATGTGTGCCGTGGTCGTGGGAGAGGCGAAAGGTACCCGTTTACGGCCGGACCGTGAACGGCGAACCGGCGCCCGACTGCCTACTGTTCACCGTTTGCGCCTCGCCGCCGGCCGCCGGCCACGCCCCGGCGAGCGCGTACGCCGCAAGGATCCCGGCGAAGATCGCCCCGCCGACCCAGTTGTTGTGCAGGAACGCCTTGAAGCAGCCGTCGCGGGTGCGGCCTCGTATCAGCGCGTAGTGGTATCCCATCATCGCGGCCGCCACGGCGAGCCCGGCGTAGTAGGGCCAGGCGAGGCGCTCGCGCAGCCCGACGTACGCCAGGATCGCCAGCGTCGCGCCGTAGCAGAGCATGACCGCGGCCACGTCGTAGCGACCGAAGGTGATCGCCGAGGTCTTGATCCCGATCCGCACGTCGTCGTTGCGGTCGACCATCGCGTACTCGGTGTCGTACGCGACCGCCCAGAAGATGTTCGCGGCGAGCAGGAGCCACGCGGTGGTCGTCAGCGCGCCGAGCTGCGCCGCGGTCGCCATCGGGATGCCGAACCCGAAGGCGATCCCGAGATAGGCCTGCGGGATTGCGAGGAAACGCTTGGTCAGCGGGTAGCTCGCGGCGAGGAACAGCGCCACCACCGACAGCACGATCGTCAGGGGATTGAGGAACAGCACGAGCGCGAACGAGCACGCGACGAGCACCGTCGCGAGGGCGACTGCCTCGCCGCGCGTCACCACGCCGGTCGCGAGCGGCCGCTCGCGCGTACGCTCGACGTGCCGGTCGTAGCCGGCATCCGCGAGGTCGTTCATCACGCAGCCGGCCGAGCGCATGAGGAGCGTCCCGAGCGAGAAGATCAGGACGAGCGCCCAGCTCGGCCGGCCCTCGGCTGCGATCCACAGCGCCCAGAGCGTCGGCCACAGGAGGAGCAGCGTTCCGATCGGCTTGTCGAGCCGCATCAGCCGTTCGTAGTGGGAGAGGCGATCTCGGAGCGCCGCAGTGTTCATGGCCCCTATTCTCGCAAGAAGGGCGCGCTCGACGCTACGCGTGCGCCAGCTCGGCCCGCCCGCTCATCCAGCGCCGGACGTGCAGCGCGGCCGCCTGCGGGGCGCGGTCGAGCATGGCCTCGGCCACCGGCTGCGCCGCCTCGAGCAGATCGGCGTCGCGCGCGAGATCGGCGAAGCGCAGCAGGGGCGCCCCGCTCTGGCGCGCGCCGAGATATTCGCCGGGGCCGCGCAGCAGGAGGTCCTCGTGCGCGATCCGGAACCCGTCGGTGTGCTCGAAGATGATCCGCAGCCGCGCGCGCGCGGCGTCCGAGAGCGGATTCTGGTAGAGCAGGATGCACGCGCTCTCGGCGCTGCCGCGGCCGACGCGCCCGCGCAGCTGATGGAGTTGCGCGAGGCCGAAGCGCTCCGCGTGCTCGATGACCATGAGCGAGGCGTTCGGCACGTCGACGCCCACCTCGATCACGGTCGTCGCGACGAGGAGGTGGATGCGGCCCGACTTGAACTCGTCCATGACGCGCATCTTGTCCGCGGTCGCGAGGCGCCCGTGCACGAGCCCGACCGCAAGCTCCGGCAGCTCGGCTGCGAGGCGGGCATGGGTGTCGAGCGCGGTCTGGAGCTCGAGCGCCTCGGATTCCTCGATCAGGGGGCACACCCAGTAGGCCTGGCGGCCCTCGCGACAGGCCTCGCGAATGCGCCGGATCACCTCGTCGCGCCGGGCGTCGGCGACCAGCTTGGTGACCACCGGCGTGCGTCCCGGCGGCAGCTCGTCGATCACCGACACGTCGAGGTCGGCGTAGTAGCTCATCGACAGCGTCCGCGGGATCGGCGTGGCGCTCATCATGAGCTGGTGCGGGGCGTAGTCCTCCGCGCCCTTCGCCCGACGGCCCGCCTTGTCGCGCAGCGCGAGCCGCTGGCGCACGCCGAAGCGGTGCTGCTCGTCGACGATCGCCAGCGCGAGGCGCGCGAACTCGACCTTCGCCTGGAACAGCGCGTGCGTGCCGATCGCGACCTGCACCTCGCCGGCGGCCACCGCGGCGAGGGCCTGGCGGCGCTCGCGCACGAGCGCGCCGCCGGCGATCCACGCCACGCGCACGCCGAGAGGTTCGAGCCAGTCGGCGAACTTGCGGTGATGCTGCTCGGCCAGGATTTCGGTCGGCGCCATCACCGCCGCCTGCCAGCCGTGCTCGACCGCGCGCAGCGCCGCGAGCGCCGCCACGACGGTCTTGCCGCTGCCGACGTCGCCCTGCAGCAGCCGGTTCATCGGATGGGCCTCGGCCAGGTCGCGCTGGATCTCGTTCCACGCGCGCACCTGCGCGCGCGTGAGCCGGAACGGCAGGCCGTCGAGCAGGCGCTCGGCGAGCGCGGCGGCCGGCGCGAGCGCCGGGGCGCGGTCGCGGCGTCGCGCGCGGTAGTGCAGGCGCATCGAGAGCTGCTGCGCGAGCAGCTCGTCGAACTTCATGCGCCGCCATGCCGGGTGCGTGCGGTCCTCGAGTGCGGCAGGGTCGGCCTGCGGCGCGGGGTAGTGCAGCGCGCGCAGCGCCTCGGCGAAGGGAACGAGGCGCAGGCGGCTGCGCACCTCGTCGTCGAGCGTCTCGGCGAGGTCCACCCGCGCGAGCGCCTCGCCGATCAGCCGGCGCAGCACGGCCTGCGGGAGACCCGCGGTAGTGGGGTAGACCGGGGTCAGCGCGTCGGCGAGGGGCTCCGGACCGCGCAGGACGCGAAAGCGCGGGTGCACCATCTCGTCGCCGAAGAACCCGGGCCGCACCTCGCCGAAGAGCCGCACGCGCGCGCCGGCGGCGAGGCTGCGCGTGTGGCTGGGATAGAAGTTGAGGAAGCGCACGAACAGCAGGCCGGAGTCGTCGCGCACCTTGAGCACGAGCTGACGGCGCGGGCGATAGGCGACCTCGCTCGAAAGAACGTCGCCCTCGACGAGCACCGGCGCCCCGTGGCGCGCCGCGGCGATCGGCGTGAGCCGCGTCTCGTCCTCGTAGCGCAGCGGCAGGTGGAGAACCAGGTCGAAGTCGGTGACGAGCCCGAGCTTGGCGAGCTTTCCGCGCAGGGACGCGGGCGCGCCGACGGTCGCTGCCTGCACGTTGCCGCCCGCGGGGGCAGCGGCCGTTGCCTTTCCCGTGCTCACGGCCGGCGCGTGCTTGGCCATGTCGGTCGGTCGCGGTAGGCTTGCATCGGCAGGAATGTTAACCCGCGCAGTTTCCCCGATGACCACGCCTCTCCCCGCGCTCCTCAGGCTCGTCGGCACCGCGCGCGACGGGGCCGCGCTGCGCTTCTCGATCGGCGCGGAGTACCTCAAGGCGGGCGACGCCGCGAACGCCGCCCTGCAGCTGCGTGCGGCCGTCGAGCGCGATCCGAATTACTCGGCGGCGTGGAAGCTCCTCGGCCGCGCGCTCACGGAGGACGGCCGTCCGGGGCAAGCGCTGGAGGCCTACGAGCGCGGCATCGCGGTGGCCACGGCGCGCGGCGACCGGCAGGCCGCGAAGGAGATGACGGTGTTCGCGCGCCGCCTGCGCAAGCCGCCCGATCCGGCGACCGGGTCCTGACCCGGTGCGACGCGCGCTGGCCCTGTTCGCCCTCGCAGCCCTGCCCGCATACGGACAGGTGATCGTCGGTGGCGGTGGATACGGCGGCTATGCGCCGCACGCGTATGCACCTTATGGGATCGTGGCCCCCTGGGCCGCTGCCGTCCCGCCGCGGCTCTCGGACGTCTCGCCCGCCTGCTTTCGCCATGGCCGCTGCTCGCCGGGGGAAGTCGCCGCCTATCGCTACCGGGTCGAGCGGCTGGACCGGCTCGCGCCTTCGGCGCCCGCTGACCCGTTTGCGGAACAACGCCATGGCCCGAGCGCAATGCCGCCCCCCACCGCCGAAGAAGACATCCGCCCGGAATACCGCAGGTCGAGCGTGGTGCGCGAGGCGTACCGCGACAGCGGCCGGCCGATCGACGGCCGCCCGTGAGCGCGCGCTAGGCGCGCGGCGGGCGGAGGGGGCGCGGCGCGCCGGCGCCGTCGTACACCCAGCCCGTTTCGAACTGGCCGAAGGCCGTCTCGACCTTCACGGCGCTCGGCCCGTTCGCGGCGGCAAGGCAGCGCGCGTAACCGATCGCCTCCTGCTTGGCGCCGAAGTGGAGCGGCGAGCTTTCGCCCTCGCGCAGCAGCGCCCAGCCGGCGCGCGTGTCGGGGTAGACGACGAAGACGTTCACAGGGGCGCGGCCGCGATGTCCTGCGGCCCCATCCGCCGGATGCCCTTGAACGCGCCGTAGGCCCATTCGTCCTCGATGGCGCCGTCCGGGCGGAGCACCCGCACGAGGCTCGGCCGGTGCGCCTGGGCCCAGCGGTGCGCCCATTCGAGGGCCGGGTACCGCGCGCCGAACGCCTGCCGCTCGTCGCGGCCCTCCACGCCGGCGGACCAGGCGCCGGCCTCGAACGAAACGACCACAACGGGATGCTGCATGGGCGCGCTCCTCGCGAATCTGGTGTGCGCTGTCCGTCGCCGTTTGCCCTTGGACTGCCGCTGCAGGTCTTGCGTCGGCGGAGGAGCGCACGGCGCAGAGTCTGCGCACGCGCGAGCGGATGGAGTGTCAAGGATTGTCAATCCGTGCGCACTGCGCACGCGGCTCGACACGGTTTGACAATCGAATCGATGTCGCGCTATCGATGTCGCGTTGCAACTAAGCCGGCACGGGCACGACGCGCACCGGCTTTTCCCGGATCGGCAGATGCACTGCCGCGGC
>CAZIXQ010000025.1:18044-26094 GCA_964543155.1 uncultured Enterobacteriaceae bacterium | reverse complement strand
ACGAGCTGCACGGCGGCGCGGACGGGGACACGCTGCAAGGCAACGGTGGCAAGGACCGCCTCTACGGCGACGCGGGCGAGGACTTCCTCGATGGCGGAGCGGGCGACGACCTTCTGCAGGGTGGAGCCGATCGCGATCGACTGGAGGGCGGTGAAGGCGACGACGTTTACGTGTTGCGCGCGGGCGACAGCCCGTCCGGCGCGCAGATCGAATCGATCGGCGACAGCGGCGGTCGCGACACGGTTCGGATCGTCGGCACGAATGTGCGCAGCGTCCGCCGCAATGGCGATACGCCGGACGTCGTGATCGCCTTCGGCGGTGACGACGAAGTCCTGATCGAGGGCGGATTCACCGGCTCGATCGAGAACTTCGATCTGGGTGACGGGCCCGTTCTCGGCTGGCAGCAACTCCTCGGTCGCTACGTCGACGAGCCCCAGAACACGCTCGCGGTCGACGCCGGCGCGATGCTCGCCGGCAGCGCGCGCAACGACACGCTTACGGCGACCGGCGGCGGCGCGACGCTCGCGGGCGGGCGCGGCGATGACCGGCTGATCGGTTCGGGCGGAAGCAACACCTACCTCTACAACCTCGGCGACGGGACCGACACGGTGCAGGACACCGGCGGCCAATCGGCGACGCCGAACCGGATCGTGTTCGGGGCAGGCATCACCCCGGACGACGTACGGCTCTCGACCGGGTCGCTCGTCATCAACGTCGGCTGGGATCCGCGCGACCGGATCGTGCTCGCCGCCTTCGACCCGAGCGATGTGCTCTCGCAACGCGCCATCGACCTGTTCGAGTTCGACGGCGGGACAACGCTCACTTACGAGCAGCTGATCTCGCGCGGCTTCGACATCGACGGTACCGGGGCGGCGGAGACGCTGACCGGCACAAACGTCGCCGATCGAATGTACGGCGCTGCCGGCGACGACCTCCTCGACGCCGGCCCCGGCGCCGACCTCCTCGACGGCGGTCTCGGCAACGACACCCTGACCGGTGGCCCAGGCGACGACGTGTACCTGTTCGGCTATGGCGACGGGCAGGACACGATCGCCGACGGCGCCGCGGGCGACTCGGACGCGCTCGCGCTCTTCGCGGGCGCGGGACCCGCGGATGTGGAGCTCGAACGGCTCGCGAACGACCTCGTCGTCAAGCTGCGCAACGCCCTCGACCAGGTGACGGTCCGCGACCAGTTCGCCGGCGACGGGATCGACCGCATCGATTTTGCGGACGGCAGCTTCTGGGACCGGATCGAGATCGCTGCGCGGCTGCCGAACCGCCTGACCGAAGGGCCCGACACCTTCACCGGCTCGGCATACGCCGACACGATCTACGGGGGCGGCGGCGACGACCGGCTGTACGGACAGGCCGGCGACGATCTCGTCGACGGCGGGGACGGCGCGGACCAGCTCTACGGCGGAGACAGCGACGACCGACTGCTCGGGCAGGCCGGCGCCGACTGGCTCTCCGGCGGCAGCGGTGCAGACGCGCTGGAGGGCGGTGCGGGCGCGGACACGCTCCAGGGCGAAGACGGCGGCGACACGCTCTCGGGCGGCGCCGGCGACGACACGCTGCGCGGCGGCGCGGGCAGCGACACCTACCGCTTCGCGCCCGGCGACGGGCGCGACACGATCGACGACTACGACGCCTCGGCGAACCGCCTCGACGTGCTCGCCTTCTGGGCGAGCGGCTCCACGCAGGTTGCGCTGCGCCGCGAGTGGTCGATCCACGACTCGAACGACGATCTGTACTTCGATCTGCTCGATGCCGGCGGCCAGCCGACCGGCGAGTGGGTCAAGCTCTGGCGGCCGTTCTTCGCCGACGACGCGTACCGGATGGTGGATCGGGTCGAGTTCGCGGACGCAGCGGTCTGGACGACGGCCGACATTCGCGCCCGCCTCACGACGGCGACGAGCGGCGAGGACCGCTTCCGCGGCTTCGGCGGCGCGGACGCGCTCGACGGCGGCGCCGGCAACGACTACATCGCCGGAGGCGAAGGCAACGACGTCATCCTCGGCGGCGACGGCGCCGACAGCCTGTGGGGCGAGAACGGCGACGACGTTCTCGAGGGCGGTGCCGGCGACGACGCGCTCTCGGGCGACTTCACCTACCCGAGCACGTGGCTCTACCAGGGCCGCGACGTGCTGCGCGGCGGCGCGGGGGCGGACTCTCTCGACGGCGGCGGCGGTGCGGATGTGCTGGAGGGCGGCCCGGGCGCCGACCGTCTCCTCGGCGGCGAGCACGACGACCTCTACCTCTACGCGCGCGGCGACGGCTCGGACGAGATCGAGGACCGGCCGTTCTACAGCGACGGGACCGGCGGCAGCGACACGCTTCGTTTCGCGGCGGGCATCGCCCCGGCGGAGGTCGAGCTCTACCGGACTCGAAACAGCAGCTCGTTTGCGCCGGGCGATGACCTGACGCTGGTCATCGACGGCTCGAACGACCGGATCCGCATCGCGAGCTATTTCGCGACGACGCGCGAGATCGAGGCGATCGAGTTCGCGGACGGCACGCGCTGGTCGCGGGCCGACGTGGAAGCGCGCCTGCGCACCGGCGCGGCGGACACGCTCACCGGCACCGCCGGCGACGACACGTTCGCGGTGGACAACGATCGCGACGTCGTCGTCGAGCAGGCGGGCGGCGGCACCGACACGGTCGAGTCGCTCGTGTCCTACACGCTCCCGGCGAACGTCGAGCATCTCACGCTCACCGGCACGCTCAACGCTTCGGCCACCGGCAACGATCTCGACAACACGCTGCGCGGCAACGCGAACGACAACCGCCTGGAGGGCGGCCGCGGGTCGGACACGCTCGTCGGCGGGCGCGGCGACGACGTGTACGTCGACGCGGATCCCTACATCGACGGCATGCTCGTCACGTACACCCCGGACGCGATCGTCGAAGCGCCGGGCGAAGGCTACGACACCATCGAGGCGAAGGCCTACGACTACACGCTGCCGGAGAACGTCGAGCGGCTCGTGATGCTCCTGACCCCGGCCTATTCCTTCTACGACAGCGTGCTGCGCAGGTACGTCCCGGCGCCCCGGCACGCGACCGGCAACGCGCTCGACAACCTGATCGACGCCTCGCGCGCGCTCTCCGGGTATCCCGTGATCCTGGACGGGGCCGCGGGTGCGGACGCCTACATCGGGCACGCGGGGCCGGACACCTACCGCCTCGCCGACCCGGGCGACCGGATCCTCGCGACCGGCGATGCGGCGCCGGTCGATGCGATCGAAAGTGCGTTCGACTTCGACCTCGCGGGGATCGGGCTGACGCTCACGCTGATTGGCGACGCCCCGATCATCGGGTGGGGGAACGCGCTCGCGAACACGCTCGACGCGAGCCAGAACCCGGCGGTGAACGTGCTCGTCGGCCGGAGCGGCGACGACCGTTACGTGCTCGGGGCAGGCGACGCCGTGATCGAGCAGCCGGGCGAGGGTCGCGACACCGTGCGGATCGCGAATGGCCCGGTCGGCGAGTATCGGCTCGCGGACTACGCGCACGTGGAGGCGCTCGAGCTCGGCGAGCTGCTCTACGGATCGACCCTGGTCGGGGGCGCGGGCGACGACACCCTGACCGGAAACCGGTTCGCCAACCGCCTCGACGGCGGGGCCGGTTCGGACGTGCTCCTCGGGGGCGACGGCAGCGACACCTACGTCACCGGCCGCCTGCTGGGCCGGCGAAGCGACGTCGCGCGGACCGACGAGGACCGCGTGTCCGACGACGACACCCAGTCCCTCTACAGCTGGACCACGGACACCCTCGTCCTTGCGGGGCTGCAGGACGACCTGCGGCCGCTCGTGCGCGTCGGCAACGACCTCGTGCTCGAGCAGCTGCGGCGCGATCCGGGTGATCCGGCGAACGACCTTCTGTTCGAGACCGTGCGGGTGGTGAACGACTTCGCCGGCGCGCGCTACCAGGTCGAGCGCGTGCGGTTCGGCGATGGCGCCGAGCTCGATCTCGCCCGGCTCGTCGCGGCGGGCGTGCGCGTGCCCGGGGGCCCCGGCGCCTCGGGTCCGCTCTGGGGTTACCACGGACCCGACGAGCTCACTGCCGACGATGTCGCGACGACGCTCCAGGGCGGCTCCGGGGACGACCGGCTGCGCGGCGGCGCGGCGGGCGACGTGCTCGCCGGAGAGGGCGGCAACGACCGGATGCTCGGCGGCGCGGGGGACGACCGTTATACCTTCGCGGCCGGGTTCGGCCGCGACTACGTCGAGGATGCCGGCGGCGACGACACCCTCGAGTTCAGCGGGCTCTCGTCGACGGGCGTGATCGTGCGCGCGAGCGGCGACCGGCTCGAGCTCGCTTTCGCCTCGGGCGATGCGGTGGTCGTGCGCCAGGACCTCGCGAGCGGCATCGGGATCGAGCGCGCGTACTTCTCGGGTGACAACGTCTGGCTCGACGCGGCCGCGCTCGCCGCGCGGGCGGCCGGGCCCGTGGGGAACCTCGCGCCGTTCGTGAACACCCCGCCGCGCGACCGCGCGGTGCTCGAGGACCAGCCGTTCGCGCTCGCGTTGAGCACGGACGCGTTCGTGGATCTCGATGCGGGCGACGCGCTCGCGTACTCGCTCACCGGTCCGTCCGGATCAACGCCGCCGGCGTGGCTCGGCTTCGACGCGCAGACGCTCACGCTCTCCGGCACGCCCGGCAACGCCGACGTCGGAACGGTCCCGCTCGAGCTCGTCGCCACCGACGGCGCTGGCGCGCGCGCGAGCTGGACGATGAACCTGGTGGTCAGCAACGTGAACGATGCGCCGGTGGCCACGCCGCCGGCGGCGCAGACCGCGTTCGCCGGGCAAACCTATGTTCTCGCGGTGCTGCCGGACGTCTTCAGCGACGCGGATCCCGGCGACTGGCTGTGGATCGATGCGACGCTCGCGGGCGGCGATCCGCTGCCCGAGTGGCTCTGGCTCGACGACGGCGCGCTCCAGGGCACCCCGACCGCGGCGGATCTGGGCCATTACCTCATCGAGCTGGTGGCGACCGATCTCGCCGGGGCCACGGCCACGATGACGGTGACGCTCGACGTCCTGCGCGAGAACCACGCGCCGACGCTGGCGGCGGCGATCCCGAACCAGACGGCGAGCGAGGATGCCGACTGGGCCTACGTGGTGCCGTCAGGCACGTTCTCCGACGTCGACGCCGGCGACGCGCTCGCCTATTCGGCGGCGCTCGCGACCGGCGGCGCGCTGCCCGCGTGGCTCGCGTTCGATCCGGCCACCCGACGCTTTTCGGGCACGCCGCAGAATGCCGACGTGGGCACGGTGTCGATCCGCGTCACCGCGACCGACAGCGCGGGCGCGACGGCGGGCGACACCTTCGACCTGAAGGTGAACAACGTCAACGACGCCCCGGTGCTCCTGCGTCCGTCGGATGCGGCGAGCATCGAGGAGGGCCAGCCGCTCGCTTACCTCGCGAACGCGGCGTTCACCGACGTGGATGCGGGCGATGCGCTCACCTACAGCGCGAAGCTCGCGAACGGCTCGTCGCTGCCTTCGTGGCTGACGATCAACGCGACGAACGGCAAGCTCGCGGGGACCCCCTCGATCGGCGCACTCGGCACGACCGACGTGCGCGTTACCGCGAAAGACAGGACGGGCGCGACCGCGACGCTGCCGGTGCTCGTCACCGTCGTCGCAGCGCCGCCCCAGATCCTGGTCGGCACGTCCTCGAACAACACCCTCACCGGGAAATCCGGCGACGACCGGCTCGACGGGAAGGGCGGCGCCGACACGATGCGCGGCGGGCTGGGCGACGACACCTACGTGGTCGACAGCAGTGGCGACAGCGTCGTCGAGAACGCGAACGCGGGCTCGGATCTCGTCGAATCGTCGATCACCTACTCGGTCGCGAGCCGTCCGAACGTCGAGCACGTCGTCCTGACCGGAACGGCCGCGATCAACGCGACCGGCAACGGCGGCAACAACCTGCTGCGCGGGAACTCGGCGAACAACACGCTCACCGGTTCCGGCGGCGTGGATCTCCTGCAGGGACTGGGCGGCAACGACACGCTGAGCGACTCCGGCGGCAACGGGCTGCTGCAGGGCGGGGCCGGCACCGACACGATGACCGGCAACTCGAGCCGGCAGCTCTTCATCGGTGGCACCGGCAACGACACGATCTCCACGAGCACCGGCGCCGACGTCGTGGCCTTCAACAAGGGCGACGGGCAGGACACGGTGAACGCGTCGAGCGGGACTGACGACGTGGTGTCGCTCGGCGGCGACTTCTCCTACAGCGAGCTCTTCCTCTCGAAGTCGGGGAACAATCTGGTCCTCGAGATGGGTCCGACCGACCGGATCACGCTCAAGGACTGGTACGGCTCGTCGACGAATCGCAGCGTGGCGACGCTCCAGGTGATCGCCGAGGCGATGGCCGGCTACGACCCGGCCTCGGCCGATCCGCTCCTCGACCACAAGGTGGAGACGTTCGACTTCGCGGCGCTCGTGCAGGCCTTCGACGCCGCGCGCGCGGCCGATGCGAACCTCACGCGCTGGCAGATGATGGACGAGCTGCTCGATGCGCACCTCGCGGCGAGCGACGCCGAGGCCCTCGGCGGCGACCTCGCCTACCAGTACGGGCTCACCGGCTCGCTCGCCGGAATCGGCTTCGATGCCGCCGCGGCGGTGCTGTCCTCGTCGCAGTTCGCGACCGCGCCGCAGGCGCTGCAGCCGGCTGCGAGCCTGCAGCAGGGGGTGCATCGCCTGGCTTAGCCGGTGGCCGCGATTTGCGCTTCCGCCAGTCACGGTGGTGATTGGCGGCGGCCGCTTCTGTCGCGCATCTCGGCCGCTTGCGTATGCGCGGCTACGCTCGCCATCCCGTACAGTCGACTCTCGATCCGCGCATGTGGAAGTGACGCCACGTCGCGGCGAAGCCCGCCGTGGCACGAGCGACCGCACGTCCTCCTGCATCGCCGCGCCGTCTCCGCCGCCCGACGACCATGCAGTCGCCGCGAGGCGACGGTCGCGCCGGTGCCGCGCCTTCCGGCAGGCCGTTGGTGCTAGGCGTTCAGGCCGAAGAAGCCCCCGCCGTGCGCAAGCACAATGTGAAATCGGTATTGCATCTCAAGCCGAATGTTCAACTGTGTGTGAACGAGATCACGCCGTGGGGTGTTTCACACGGATTTACATTCGGCGCGCGCGGCGCGTGGCACCATCGCCGCGCAGCAGGTGGAAAAGGAAAGCGGGCGCGTCAGACGAAACGGAGTCCGATGCGCCGCGGACCGAGCATCCGCGGCGAGGCGCGGCAGGTTTCGAAGTCGAGGGGAAAAAGCGGGCGAGCGGGCGCGTGCATCCGGGGCGCGCCCGGGATTCTCCCAGAGGCGGTGCGGCGCCGAGGCGAACGAGCGTCATGAGATCGAAGAACAACGACAAGACCCAACAAGGAACATCGGAGGACGACGGGTTCCACCGGGAGGGTCGGGTATGGCGGTCCTGAGGCAGTACTTCTCCGCGGCGGCGGTGGTTCAGCTGCTGATCGAGGCGGGTTGGTTCGTCGCGGCGATGGTGCTGGCCGTCGGCCTGCAGCGACACGGCCGCGGTTTCTCCGACATCGTTCTTGCGCCGGCGCTCGTGTTTGCGGCGCTCATCGTGGCGGCCAACGGTGCCGCAGGCCTCTACCGCGGCGACCGCAAGACGCCGATCGGGCGCTTTCTCTGGCGCACCCTCGGGGCGCTCGCGATCGGGACGGGGATCGCCTACGGGGCGTTCTTCCTCGTGCCCGGAGGCCGGAATCTGCAGGACGTGCTGCTCGACGCGTCCGTCCTCGCGTTCGCCGGATCCGTCCTCCTCCGGCTCGGCATCTTCGCCCGCTCGGAGAGCCTCACGCCGCGGGTGCTCGTGATCGGCGCAGGCGCCGAGGCGATGGACCTCGAGGCGGCCCTCGAGGGGTTCCGCCACGGCAAGCCGGACATCGTCGGCTTCTATCCGGTGCGCGACCGGGAGACCGTGGTTCCCGCGGCGCGCCTGCTGTCCCATCAGGAGACGCTGTCGGCGGCGATCCGGCGCCTGCGCGCGACGGAGATCATCGTCGCGGTGCGCGA
>CAZIXQ010000025.1:0-17944 GCA_964543155.1 uncultured Enterobacteriaceae bacterium | reverse complement strand
CTCCCGATCATGGTCGTGACGGCGCTCGCCATCGCGCTCGAGAGCGGCTTCCCGGTGCTGTACCGGCAGCAGCGCGTGGGCCGCAACGGCAAGCCGATCGTGATCTGGAAGTTCCGCAGCATGCACCGGGACGCGGAGGCGGACGGCAATGCGCGCTGGGCGCAGCCCGGCGATCCCCGCATCACGCGCGTGGGCCGCTTCATCCGCAAGACGCGCATCGACGAGCTGCCGCAGCTCTTCAACGTCCTGAAAGGCGACCTGAGCATCATCGGTCCGCGCCCCGAGCGTCCGGAGTTCGTGGCCGGTCTCGCGCGGGAGATCCCCTTCTACAATGCGCGCCACAGCGTCAAGCCGGGCGTGACGGGGTGGGCCCAGGTGCGCTACGCGTACGGGGCGTCGACCTTCGATGCGAAGAAGAAGCTCGAGTACGACCTGTACTACGTGAAGAACCACACGCTATTGCTCGACGTCCTGATCCTCCTCGAGACCATCCGGGTCGTGCTGCGGGGCGAAGGCGCGCGCTGACCGCCGCTGCCGCCCCCGTCCCGACGGCCCGCTGACCCCGCTGCATCGGCTCCGGCGACGCGCGTCCCGCGCCGGGGCGGCGCGAATTTGCAAACTTCTGCGAATTTGCGGGTATTTCGCGGCATTCCCGGCGCCATCCGCGCCGGTCCGCGTCCGACCCGCGTAGAGTACTGTCGGTGTTTCTTACAGAATCCGCCCCGTGACTGACGGCCTGCTTTACAGTCCGGCCCTCTGGAGCTACGGCGTCGCCGCGGTCCTGTTTACGGCCTTCGCGATGCGGCTCGGCATCGCGTGGCGCGGCGGGCTGCCGTCGTCCGTGCTGCTCGGCGCGGTTGCCGCGAGCGCACTCTGGGCGTGCGCGGTGGTCGCCGCGCTTGCGCTCGAGGACGGCGCCGCCTGGCGGGCGGCGGCCCGCGTGCTCGACGTGGCGCGGATCGGCGCCTGGCTCGCGTTCCTCGCGCTGCTGCTCGACGGGTGGCAGCCGGGCCGCGCCGCGGCACCCTGGGCGACGACCCCGCGCTGGCTGGTCGGCATCGCTGCCGTCCTGCTCGCGCTCGGCCTGTTCGCGCCGGACCTCATGCAGCGACCCGAGTCGGGCGCCGCCACCGGCCCGACGTACGCGTTCACCGCGCTGCTCGGCCTCGCCGTCCTCGGCCTCGTCCTGGTGGAGCAGGTCTGGCGGCGGACCCCCGAGCACGGGCGCTGGGGCATCAAGCCCCTGGTGGTCGGGCTCGCCGGCGTGTTCGCGTTCGACCTCTTCCTCTACTCGGATGCGACGCTGTTCAGGCATCTCGACCCGGCGATCTGGGCGGCGCGCGGGCTCGTGCACGCGCTCGTGATCCCGCTCCTCGCGGTCGCCACGGCGCGAAACACGGCGTGGACGGTCGATCTTCATCTCTCGCGCAGCGCGGCGTTCAGCTCCACCGCGCTGCTGATCTCGGGCGTGTACCTCCTCATCGTGGCGGGTGCGGGCTACTGGGTGCGGCTGTTCGGCGGGAGCTGGGGCAAGACGCTGCAGGTGGCGTTCGTTTTCGCGGCGCTCCTCTTCCTCGCCGCGCTCGCGTTCTCGGGGACGCTCCGGTCGCGGCTCAAGGTGTTCGTCAGCAAGCACTTCTTCTCCTATCGCTACGACTACCGCCAGGAGTGGCTGCGCTTCACGGCGCGGTTCGCGGGCGCGGACGCGGAGTCGAGCATCCACCAGCGCGCGGTGCGCGCGCTCGCCGACCTCGTCGAGAGCCCCGCGGGCGGGCTGTGGCTCAAGCGCGAGCAGGCGTACCGGCAGGTCGCGCGCTGGAACGCGCCGGAGATCGTCGAGGCGGAGCCGCTCGGCGGCGCGCTACCCGCGTTCCTCGCGAAGACGGGATGGGTCGTCGACCTGCGCGAGCAGGCGCGTCGCGGCCCCCACGCCGTCGAGGTGGAAGCGCCGCGGTGGCTCGGCGCGTGGAAGGAGGCCTGGCTCGTCGTGCCCCTCGTCGCCGCCGAGGACCTCGTCGGCTTCGTCGTGCTCGCGAACCCGCGCGCCGCCCTGGAGCTCGACTGGGAGGTGCTCGACCTCCTCAAGACCGCCGGGCGGCAGGCGGCGAGCTACCTCGGCCAGATCGAGGCGAGCGCGGCGCTGCTCGAGACCGAGAAATTCGCCGCATTCAACCGCATGTCGGCATTCGTCGTCCACGACCTGAAGAATCTGGTGGCGCAGCTCTCGCTCATGCTCAAGAATGCGGAGCGTCACAGCGACAACCCGGAGTTCCAGCGCGACATGCTGGCGACCGTCCGCCACGTCGTCGAGCGCATGAACGGCCTGCTGCTGCAACTCCGCCTCGGCACCAATCCCGTGGAGAACGCCAGGCCCGTCGACGTCACCGCCGTCGTGCGCCGCGTGGGGCAGGCGAAGGCGGTCGCGCGCCCGGGCCTGAGCGTCGAGGCGGTGTCCCCGGTGTTCGGCCTGGGGCACGAGGACCGCCTGGAGCACGTCGTCGGGCACCTCGTGCAGAACGCGATCGACGCGACGCGGTCCGACGGACGCGTCGCGGTGCGCGTGGCCGACGACGCAGGCCACGCGGTGGTGGAGGTCGAGGACGACGGCGAAGGGATGACGCGCGAGTTCGTGCAGACGCGGCTCTTCAAGCCGTTCCAGACCACCAAGCGCGAGGGCATGGGCATCGGCACCTACGAGAGCTACCAGTACGTCACCGCGCTCGGCGGGACGATCGTCGTGGACAGCGCGCCCGGCCGCGGGACGAAGGTGCGGCTCCTGCTGCCGCGCGCCGGCGTCGAGCCGCGCGCCGCAAACGACCTGCGGGAGGTGGCATGAGCGCCGCGACGGGCGAAAAGCGCCGCGCGCTCCTGATCGTCGAGGACGACCCGGCGCTGCAGAAGCAGATGCGCTGGGCGTTCGACCGCTACGAGACGATCGTCGCCGACGACCGCGAGGGCGCGCTCGTGCAGATGCGCCGCTTCGAGCCGGCGGTCGCGACGATGGACCTGGGGCTCCCGCCCGCGCCGGACGAGCCGACCGAGGGCCTGCGCTGCCTGCAGGAGACCCTCGCGCTCTTCCCCGACACGAAGGTGATCGTCCTCACCGGGCAGAACGACCGCGCGAATGCGGTGAGGGCGATCGGGCTCGGCGCGTACGACTTCTACACCAAGCCCTTCGAGCCGGAGCTCCTGTCGCTCATCATCGAGCGCGCCTTCCGCCTGCACGACCTGCAGGAGGAGAACCGCCGGCTGCAGGCGGCGCAGGGCGCCGAGGCGCTCGGCGGCATCATCACGCGCGACCCCGAGATGATGCGCGTGTGCCGCACGATCGAGCGCGTGGCGACGACCGATGCCACCGTGCTGCTCCTCGGCGAGTCGGGCACCGGCAAGGAGATCCTCGCGCGCGACCTGCACGCGAAATCCGGTCGCCGCGGGCAGCGCTTCGTGGCGATCAATTGCGCGGCGATCCCCGAGAACCTGCTCGAGAGCGAGCTCTTCGGCTACGAGAAGGGCGCGTTCACCGGCGCGGTGAAGCAGACGATCGGCAAGATCGAGACCGCCCACAGGGGCACGCTCTTCCTCGACGAGATCGGCGACCTGCCGGTCGCGCTGCAGGCGAAGCTGCTGCGCTTCCTCCAGGAGCGGGTGGTGGAGCGCGTCGGCGGCCGGGAGGAGATCCCGGTCGACGTGCGCATCGTCTGCGCGACGCACCAGGACCTGAAGGGCCTGATCGCGAAAGGCCGGTTCCGCGAGGACCTCTACTACCGCCTCGCCGAGATCTCGGTGGAGATCCCGCCGCTGCGCAACCGCCAGGGCGACGCCGCCCTGCTCGCGCACGCGTTCGTGCGGCGCTTCGCCGCCGAGCACCATCGCGGGTCGCTCACGCTGCGGCCGGATGCCCTCGCGGCGATCGAGGCGCATGCCTGGTCGGGCAACGTGCGCGAGCTCGAGAACTGCGTGAAGCGCGCGGTGATCATGGCCGACGGCGCGGCGCTCGCCCCGGCCGACCTCGGGCTGCAGGCGGGGGGCGAGGCCGAGCGCGAGGCGCCGAACCTGCGCCAGGTCCGCGAGGAAGCGGAGAAGCAGGCGATCGTGCGCGTCCTCGGCCGCGTGAACGGCAACGTGAGCAAGGCCGCCGAGCTCCTCGGCGTGAGCCGGCCCACCCTCTACGATCTGATGGAGCGCTTCGGTCTGCGCTGACGCGCGCCGACGCCGCACGAGGATGACCAACGTGACTCGCGTTCCCCTCCCCCGCCGCACCTTCCGCCCCCGCTTCGCCGCGCTCGCCCTTGCCGCCGCCCTCGCGGCCGGCTGCGGGCAGGAGAGCGCAGAGAAGCTCGTCGCCTCCGCGAAGGACTTCATCGCGAAGAAGGACTACCGGAGCGCCGAGGTCCAGCTGAAGACCGCGCTCCAGCAGCAGCCGGAGCTGGGCGAGGCGCGCTACCTCCTCGGCCTCGCGCTGCTCGAGGCCGGCGATTACGTCTCCGCCGAGAAGGAGCTGCGGCGGGCACTCGACTACAAGTACTCGCCGGACGCCGCCTATCCGAAGCTCGCGCGCGCGCTCGTGCTGCAGAACGAGCACAAGAAGGTCGTGAGCGAGCTCGCGGCGGTGCAGCCGCAGGACCCGGCCGCGCGCGCGAGCCTGAAGACCGAGCTCGGCTACTCGTACCTCGCGCTCGGCCAGGTCAAGGAGGCACGCGCGGCGTTCGCGGCGGCGCTCGCCGACAGGCCGGGTGATGCGGCCGCGCGAGTGGGAGAGGCGCGCGTCGCCGCCGCCGAGGGCAACCTCGACGGCGCGATGAAGATCGCGACGGAAGTGCTCGCCCGGTCGCCCGGGCAGCCCGACGCGGCGCTGCTCAAGGGCGAGATCCACGGCGCGCGCCGCGAGTACGACGCGGCGGTGGACGCGATGCACGAGGTCATCAAGGCGCAGCCGCGCAACGGCGGCGCGCGCTTCGCGGCCGGCATGATGCTCGTCGAGGCCGGCAAGCTCGACGCGGCCGCGGCCGAGATCGAGGCGATGAAGAAGGCGGTGCCGCAGGACCTGCGGTCGCGCTATCTCGAGGCGCTCGTCCTGTTCCGCCGCAACGAGCCGGCGAAGGCGAAGGAGGCGCTCGCGCAGGTCCTGAAGGCGGCGCCCGACCATACCCCGAGCCTCGTGCTCGACGGCGCGATCGACTACCGGCTCGGCCAGTTCGGCGCGGCCGAGAGCGCGTTGCGCCGGGCTGTCGCGCGCCAGCCGCAGAACACCTACGCACGCTCGCTCCTTGCAGGAACGTACCTGCGGCTGGGACAGCCGGACAAGGCCGAGGAGGTGCTCGAGCCCGGTCTGCGTCAGGCCCCGAACGACCCGCAGCTGCTGCGCGTCGCGGGCGAGGCCGCGCTCTCCCACAACGACACGAAGAAGGCGCGCGAGTACTACGAGCGCGCTGCGGCGGCAAGCAAGTCGGACGCCAGCGTGCGCGCGCGGCTCGGGCAGGTGAAGTTCGCCGCCGGCGACACCGAGGGCGGGCTGCGCGACCTCGAGTCGGCGGCCGAGATGGACCCGGGCGGCATGCAGGCGGACCTCGCGATCATCTCGGCGCACCTGAGCAAGCGCGAGTTCGACAAGGCGCTCGCGATCGCCGACCGGCTCGCGCAGAAGCAGCCGAAGAGCCCGCTGCCGCCGACGATCCGCGGTGGCATCCTCAACGCGAAGGGCGACCCGAAGGGCGCACGCGCGAGCTTCGAGAGGGCGCTCGAGCTGCAGCCCGACTACCTGCCGGCCGTGCGCAACCTTGCGCGCCTCGACATCGCCGACAAGCAGCCGGCGGCGGCGCGCAAGCGCTTCGAGTCGCTCGTCGCGAAGGACCCGAAGAACGAGCAGGCGCTGCTCGGCCTCGCCGACGTCCAGGCCGCCACCGGCGCGAAGGCGGAGGAAGTCATCGCGACGGTGGACCGCGCGGTGGAGGCCAATCCCACGGCGCTGCGCCCGCGCCTCGCCGCGATCAACCTGCGGCTGCGCTCGAACGACGCGAAGGGGGCGGTGAGCACGGCGCAGGCAGCCGCTGCCGCCATCCCGAACAACGCCCAGATCGTGGAGGCGCTCGGCCGCGCGCAGCTCGCCGCCGGCGACACGCAGCAGGCGATCACCACGTACAACAGGCTCGTCGCGCTCGCGCCCCAGTCGCCGGCGCCGCTGATGATGCTCGCGCGCGCGCAGGCCGCAGCCAAGGACTACGACGCCGCCTCGCAGACGCTGCGCAAGGCGCTCGCGATGGCGCCGTCGCAGCTGGACGCCCTGCAGGGGCTGATGGCGGTGCAGATCGCGGCCGGCAAGCCCGAGGAGGCACTCGCCGAGGCAAGAGCGCTGCAGAAGGAGCGGCCGAAGGATCCTGCCGGCTTCGTGCTCGAGGGCGAGGTGCACCTCGCGCAGAAGAGGACGAACGAGGCGATCGCCGCGTACAGCGAGGCGCTGAAGCGCCAGGACGCGCCCGGGATCGCGGTGCGGCTGCACGGGCTGCTCGCCGCGGCCAACCGCGGCGGCGACGCCGACGCGCTCGCGGCGCGCTGGCTGAAGGAGCATCCGAAGGACACGACGATGCGGCTGTACCTCGCCGAGCGCGCCCTCGCGCGCAAGGACTACCGGGCCGCGTCGCGGGGCTATCGCGAGCTGCTCGCGCTGCAGCCGGCGAACCCGCTGCTCCTCAACAACGTCGCCTGGACGCTGGGGCAGCTCAACGATCCCGCCGCGCTCGACTACGCGGAGAAGGCCTACGCCGCCGCGCCGAACAACCCGGCGATCGCCGACACGCTCGGCTGGCTCCTGGTCGAGAAGGGCGACGCCAAGCGCGGCACCGAGCTCCTCGCGAAGGCCGCCGCCGCCGCGCCGAACGCGCTCGAGATCCGGATGCACTACGCGAAGGCGCTGCTGAAGAGCGGCGACAAGGCGCTCGCGAAGCGCGAGTTCGAGGCGGTCGCCGCCGCGACCGGCGAGAGCCCGCTCAAGGCGGAAGCAACCGAACTGCTCAAGAAGCTCTGAGATCAAGATGACCACCCTTGCAGTCGTCGGCCTCGGCTACGTCGGGCTTCCGCTCGCGGTCGAGTTCGGCAAGAAGCACCCGACGATCGGCTTCGACCTCTCGGCGGCGAAGGTCGACGCGTACCGCCGCCACGTCGACCCGACCGGCGAGGTGAGCAGCGCGGACCTGAAGGCCGCGACGCAGCTGCGTCCCACCACCGATCCGGCCGCGCTCCGCGACGCGGACTTCGTGATCGTCGCCGTGCCGACCCCGATCGACGCGGCGCACCAGCCCGATTTCGGCCCGCTCGTGGGCGCGAGCGAGTCGGTCGGACGCAACCTGAAGCGCGGCGCGACGATCGTCTACGAGTCCACCGTGTACCCCGGCGCGACCGAGGAGGTCTGCATCCCGGTGGTCGAGAAGCACTCCGGAATGAAGTGGAAGCGGGACTTCTTCGTCGGCTATTCGCCCGAGCGCATCAACCCCGGGGACAGGGAGCACACCCTCACGAAGATCGTGAAGGTGGTCGCGGGCGACACGCCCGAGACGCTCGAGCGGGTCGCGCAGGTGTACGGCAGCGTCGTGACCGCCGGCGTGCACCGCGCGAGCAGCATCAAGGTGGCGGAGGCGGCGAAGGTCATCGAGAACACCCAGCGCGACCTCAACATCGCGCTCATGAACGAGCTCGCGCTGATCTTCCACAAGCTCGGCATCGACACGCTGGAGGTGCTGCAGGCCGCCGGCACGAAGTGGAACTTCCTGCCGTTCCGCCCCGGCCTGGTGGGCGGGCACTGCATCGGCGTCGACCCGTACTACCTCACGCACAAGGCCGACATGATCGGCTACCACCCGCAGGTGATCCTCGCCGGGCGGCGCATCAACGACGGCATGGGCAAGTTCGTCGCGGAGCAGACGGTCAAGCACCTGATCCGCGCCGGGGTCTCGGTGAAGGGCGCGCAGGTGAACGTGCTCGGCCTGACCTTCAAGGAGGACTGCCCGGACCTGCGCAACTCGCGCGTGATCGACATCATCCGCGAGCTCGAGTCGTACGGCGTGACGGTGCACGTGCACGACCCGCTCGCGGACGCGCAGGAGGCGGTGCACGAGTACGGCGTCGAGCTGAAGGCGTGGGAGCACCTGCCGCAGGCCGACGCGATCGTGGCGGCGGTGGCGCACAAGGCCTTCAGGGCGCGCCCGCTGGAGGAGACCCTGGCGAAGCTCGCCGCCGGCGGGCTCGTCGTCGACGTGAAGTGCCAGATGGATGCTGCGGCCCTGCGCGCGAAGGGCGTGCAGGTGTGGCGGCTGTAAGAGGATGACCGACCCGATCTCGGATTCCCTGCGCCGCGAGATCGCGGCGACGCGGCGCCGCTGGCTCGTCACCGGGGCCGCCGGCTTCATCGGCTCGCACCTGGTCGAGCACCTGCTCCGGCTCGGCCAGGAGGTGGTGAGCCTGGACAACTTCGCCACCGGGTACCCGCGCAACCTCGACGAGGTGCGGGCCGCGGTGGGCGAGGAGGCGTGGCGGCGGCACACGTTCATCGAGGGCGACATCGTCGACCCGGCGATGTGCCGGCGCGCGTGCGCGGGCGTCGAGGTCGTGCTGCACCAGGCCGCGCTCGGCTCGGTGCCGCGCTCGATCGAGCAGCCGCTCGTCACCCACGCGGCCAACGCGACCGGGTTCCTCAACATGCTCGTCGCCGCGCGCGACGCGGGCGCGCGCCGCTTCGTCTACGCCGCGTCGAGCTCGACCTACGGCGACCACCCGGGCCTGCCGAAGGTCGAGGACGAGATCGGCGCGCCGCTTTCCCCCTACGCGGTGACGAAGTACCTGAACGAGCTCTACGCGGACGTGTTCGGGCGCTGCTACGGGACGAGATCGATCGGGCTGCGCTACTTCAACGTGTTCGGCGCGCGCCAGGATCCGGAAGGCGCCTACGCGGCGGTGATCCCGCGCTGGGTGCGGGCGCTCCTGCGCGGCGAGCAGGTCGCGATCTACGGCGACGGGGAGACGAGCCGCGACTTCTGCTACGTCGGCAACGCGGTGCAGGCGAACCTGCGCGCGGCGCTCGTGACCGACGAGGCGGCGGTGAACCAGGTCTACAACGTCGCGGTCGGCGAGCGCACGACGCTGAACGGCCTCTACGCGACGCTGCGCAGGCTCATGCCCGACGTCGACGCGCCGGCCGCGGTGCACGAGGCGTTCCGCGCCGGCGACGTGCGCCACTCGCAGGCCGACATCGGCAAGGCGGCGCGCCTGCTCGGCTTCGCGCCGACGCACGACCTCGCCGCCGGCCTCGCCGAGGCGCTGCCGTGGTACGTGGCGCGCTTCGCGGCCGAGCCCGCGCGAGCCCAGACGGGAGCGGCGCGGTGATCCGGCATCGCCTCGCGTGCGCGCTCTTCGCCCTGCTCGCCGCGACGCCCGCGCGGGCCACGCAGCCGCCTGTCGCCTTCGACGCGAACGCGAGTCCGCAGACGCTCGTCGCCGCCGCGGCTGCGCACGAGCACGGCGAGGGCGTGCCGAAGGACCTGGAGAAGGCGGCGTTCCTCTACTGCGAGGCGGCGCGGCGCGGCGACGCGGAAGCGCAGTACGGCCTCGGCTGGATGTACGCGAACGGGCGCGGGCTGCCGCACGACGACGGGATCGCGGCGAGCCTGTTCGCGCTGGCCGCGGCGCAGGGCCACGCGCACGCGACCCGCATGCAGCGCTTCGTCGGCGAGTCGGCCGACCGCCTGCCCGACTGCATGCGCCCGCCGACGATGCCCGCCGCGACGCTCGCCTTCGACGACGGCGCCGACACGTTCACCGGGCTGCCCCAGTACAAGCAGAAGTTCGTCGAGCTGGTGCGCTCGCTCGCGCCGAAGTACGACGTGAGCCCGCGGCTCGCGCTCGCGATCGTCGCGGTCGAGTCGAACTTCGAACCCTACGCGCGCTCGCCCAAGGACGCGCGCGGCCTGATGCAGCTCGTTCCCGACACCGCGGCGCGGTTCAACGTCAAGAACGCGTACGACCCGGCCGAGAACGTGCGCGGCGGGCTCGCCTACCTGCGCTGGCTGCTCGCGTACTACCGCGGGCGCGTCGAGCTCGCCGCCGCGGCGTACAACGCCGGCGAGGGCGCGGTCGACCGTCATCGCGGCGTGCCGCCGTACGCGGAGACGCGCGACTACGTCGTGAGGATCCGCCGGCTCTACGGCGCCGAGGCGCACCCGTACGACCCGCGGGCCGCCGAGCCCTCGCCCCTGATCGCGGCGCGCGCCGTCCGGATGTAGCCGATGCGCGCTCGCCTCGGGCTCGCGCTGGCGCTCGCCGCGCCGCTGGGCGCGTGGGCGCAGGGCCTGGCGGACGCGCCGCGCACGATCGAGCGCGTGAAGGCCTCGGTCGTGGCGGTCGGGTCGTTCCAGCGCACGCGCTCGCCGGCGTTCCGCTTCCTCGGCACCGGCTTCGCGGTCGGCGACGGGGCGACGATCGTCACCAACGCGCACGTGCTGCCCGCGACGCTGGACACGGACAGGCTCGAGACGATCGCGATCCTGGTGCCCGGCCCGGGGCGCACCGCGCAGGTGCGGCCGGCCGCGCGCGGCGCGACCGATGCCGCGCACGACATCGCGCTGCTGCGCATCGAGGGCGCGCCGCTGCCCGCGCTCGCGGTGCGCGATTCCGACGGCGTGCGCGAGGGCGAGGCCGTGCTCTTCACCGGCTTCCCGATCGGAAACGTCCTCGGGCCCCATCCGGCGACGCATCGCGGCATGGTCGCCGCGATCACGCCGATCGCGATTCCGCCGGCGCACTCGAGCCAGCTCGACACCAAGGCGATCCGCCAGCTCGCGAGCGGCGCGTTCCCGGTGTTCCAGCTCGACGCGACCGCCTATCCGGGCAACAGCGGCAGCCCGGTGTACTCGCCCGAGACCGGCGAGGTCCTCGGCGTCGTGAACATGGTGTTCGTGAAGGGCTCGAAGGAGTCGGCGCTCACCCAGCCGAGCGGGATCACCTACGCGATCCCGAGCCGGCACCTGGTCGAGCTGATGAAGCAGCCCGGACGCTGAGCGGGAGGCCCGACTGGATCTCCCGTTCCTGCTGCGCAAGCTCGCGACCGCGCTGGTGCTGCCCCCGACCGGGCCGCTCCTGATCGCGCTGGCGGGCGCCTTCCTCCTTGGACGTTGGCCGCGCACCGGCCGGCTCCTGCTCTGGTCGGCGCTGCTCGCCCTCCTCGGACTCTCGATGCCCGCCGTCTCCGCCCTGCTCCTGCGGCTCGCGAACGACGCGCCCGCGGTGCGCATGGAGGACGCGCGCACGGCGCAGGCGGTGGTCGTCCTCGGCGGCGGCCTGCGGCGCGACGCGCCCGAGTACGGCGGCGACACGCTCAACCGCCGGACGCTCGAGCGCGTGCGCTACGGCGCGAAGCTCGCGCGCGAGACCGGGCTGCCGGTGCTCGTCGCCGGCGGATCGGTGTGGGGCGACACGGCGACCGAGGCCTCCGTCATGCGCGCCGCGCTGGAGAAGGAGTTCAACGTGCCGGTGCGCTGGACCGAGGAGCGCTCGCGCAACACGCACGAGAACGCGCAGTTCGCGGCGGCGATCCTGAAGCGCGACGGGGTGAGGCGCATCGCGCTGGTCGTGCACGGGTCCGACATCCGGCGTGCGCGCGCGGAGTTCGAGGCCGCGGGGCTCGAGGTCGTGCCGGCGCCGACGGTCCTGCCGCGCTTCGGCATCACGACCCCGCTCGATCTCCTCCCGAGCATGGGCGCGCTGCAGGGCAGCCAGATCGCGCTGTACGAGCTGCTCGCGAACGCGGTGCGGGGGTTCTGAGTCGCCGATTTCAAGGTCAAGCGCCATCGAGCGGCCGGCAACCGCCTTTGACGGTTGCTAAACGATCCCATAAGATGTTTAGCAACCACAGGGTCCGATGCGCTTCGCAGAGCTCTCGCTCGCCGCCCAGACCGCCTATTCCGAGCTCGCCGAGCAGACGCGCGCGTTCGAGCTCACGCACGCGCTCGCCGGGCTCGCCGGCACGTTCCAGAAGCTTTCCCGGAAGGGACGGGTCTACTGGTACTTCGCCTACCGGGACCTCGACGGCAGCGTGCGCATGGCATATGTCGGGCCGAACGACGAGCGCGTGCGAGCGCTCGTCGAGCGGTTTCAACGCATCCGGCGCGCGAAGCCGCTCGCGCCGCAGGCGAGAGCCGCGCTCGAGCTGGGCTGCGCACCCACCGCGCCGAAGCACTTCCGCATCGTCAAGCGCCTCGCGGAGTACGGGTTTTTCCGCGCGGGGGGCGTCCTGATCGGCACGCACGCGTTCGTTGCCTTCGGCAACCTCCTCGGCGTGCGCTGGGTCGAGGCGGCGGCGACGCTCGACGTGGATTTTGCGCACGCGGGGCGGAACGTCTCGGTGGCATTGCCGGCGGATCTCCGCATCGACGTGCACGGCGCGCTCGAGTCGCTCGAGATGGGGCTGCTGCCGATCGCGCAGTTCGACGGCAGGGCCGGCGCGCAATACCGCAATCCGGCGGACCAGGAGCTGCGGCTCGACTTCGTGACCAGCGCGACGCGCCGCGGCAGGCCGGTCGTCATGCCCGGATTGGATCTTGCGCTCGATCCGCTCAAGTTCATGGAGTTTTCGCTCGAAGGGACGACGCAGGGTTGCCTGATCAGCCGCGCCGGCGCCTGTACGGTCAATCTGCCGGCGCCGGAACGATACGCGGTGCACAAGCTCATCGTCTTCGGTGAGCGGCCGCTCGCCGAGCGGACAAAAGCGCGCAAGGACCTGCTTCAGGCTGCCGCACTCGCGAGCTACTTCGTTCGAGCGGGCCAGGTGGCGCAGTTCAACGCGGCGTGGCGAGATGCGCTCGGTCGCGGCAGGGGCTGGCGCGCCCGTGCGACGCAAGGGAGGGCCGCACTTCTGCGGCTCGCCCCGGAGCTCGAAACCCCGGGCCTTTGGCGGCACTGACAGCGGCCTGCTTCGATGCCCGCCGGGCGGCCTCTCCCGCCAGGCCGCGTTGGTCTGATCTCGCGCAAACGCGGGCAGCGGGCTGCTGGGCTATCCTCCACGCCATGCTGCGTCGCCGCCCCATTCGCCGCCTGACCGCGCTCCTCGCGATCGCGGCGCTCGTGCTCGGCCAGGCGCTGATCGCGGCGCACGCGTGCGTGATCGCCCCGGCCGTGGACGCGGCCGCCGCGCCCTGCCATCAGCCGGACCCCGACGAGCGGGCCGCCGATTCGCTCTGCAAGGCGCACTGCGAGGCGGGGACCCAGACCGTCGACCAGGTCAAGCCGCCCGTCGCGCCCGACCTCGGCGCGCCGATCGCCGTGCTGCGCGCGAACGACGCGCTGCCGCCCGAGGCCACGCGGGGCGCGACCGACTGGCTCGCCCACGCCGGCGCGCCGCCGCCTTTTCTCCTGCACCGCCGACTCCGGATCTGAGCCCCGCCTGATCGACGCGCCGTGCCCGCCCGGGCACGGGCCGCACTGTTCGCATCGAGCGGAGGTTCCATGCAGCACATTGCCGTCGCACGCGCGCTCGCGTGCATCCTGATCAGCGCCGCCGCGCCGGGCGCCGTGGCGCAGGCCCTGTCGCTCGCCGAGGCGATCCGCCTCGGCGAGGCGCGTTCGGCGCGGCTCGCCGCGCAGTCGGCCGCGGTCACGGCCGCGTCCGATCTCGCCGGTCGCGCCGCGCAGCTCCCGGACCCGAAGCTCAAGTTCGGGCTCGAGAACGTGCCGGTGAGCGGCGAGGACGCCTGGAGCCTCACGCGCGACTTCATGACCATGAAGCGCATCGGCGTCATGCAGGACATCGTGAACGGCGACAAGCGCCGGGCGCGCCACGAGCGCGCCGAGCGCGAGCTCGGCGTGGAGCGCGCGGGCCTCGTGCTCGAGCGCGCCACCCTGCGGCGCGACATCGCGCTTTCCTGGTACGAGGTCCTGCACGCCACGCGCGCGCTCGAGGTGCTGGGGGACCTGCAGAACGCGGTCGCGCTGCAGGAGGCGACCGTCGGCGCGGCGATCGCCGCCGGCCGCGCGCCGGCCGCCGACGGCTTCATGGCGCGCTCGGCGCTCGAGGGCGTGCGCGACCAGGTGATCGACCAGGAGCGGGTGCTCGCGCGGGCGCGGATCGCGCTGGCGGCGCTCGTGGGCGAAGACGCGCAGCGGCCGATTGGCGCGGCGCCCGACACCTCCCGGCTCGCGGTCCCGGTCGCGGCGCTGCTCGAATCGCTCGACCGGCAGCCGACCCTGCAGGTCCTCGAGAACCGCACCGCGCTCGCGCGGAGCGAGGTGGCGCTCGCGCAGAGCACGAAGAAGCCCGACTGGGGCGTGGAGCTCTCCTACGGCCAGCGCAGCCCCTACTACGCCAACATGCTGAGCCTGATGTTCAGCGTCGACCTGCCGCTTGCGCCGGCGAACCGCCAGGACCGGGAGATCGCGGCGAGCCTCGCGCAGGTCGAGCGCGCGCGCGCGCAGCTCGAGGAGGCGCGCAGAGCGTACGCGGCGCAGATCCGCACGCTCGCCGTGGACTGGGAGACGTGGAACCGCCGCGTCGGGCGCTTCGAGACGGTGCTGATCCCGCTCGCGGAGGCGCGCGCGGAGGCCGCGCTCGCCGCGGACCGCGGCGGGCGCGGCGAGCTCATGGCCGTCATCGAGGCGCGCAAGAGCGAGGCCGAGACCCGGCTCGGCCTGCACAACGCGCTGCTCGAGCGCGGCCGCGCGTGGGCGGGCCTGAGCTATCTCGCGCCGCAAGAGGAGGAAAAGCAATGAAACCCGCTGCCGCATGGACGCTCGGCGTCCTCCTTCTCGCCGCCGGGATCGCGGGCGGGTACTGGTACGGGAGTTCGCAGGCCACGAAGCACGCGGCGCCCGCGTCCGCCGACGCGAGCGCGAAGTCCGACAGCGGCCGGAAGGTGCTGTACTGGTACGACCCGATGTACCCGCAGAGCCGCTTCGACAAGCCGGGCAAGTCGCCCTTCATGGACATGCAGCTCGTGCCGAAATACGCGGACGACGGGCCGGCCGGGGGCGGGGTCGCGATCGATCCGCGCGTGGCGCAGAACCTCGGCGTCCGTACCGCGGTCGCCCGTGCGGGCACGCTCGAGCGCAGGGTGGAGGCGGTCGGGACCGTCGCGTGGAACGAGCGCGGCGTGGTGGTGCTGCAGTCCCGCACCGGCGGCTTCGTGGAGAAGCTCCACGCGCGCGCGCCGCTCGACCCGGTCGCGCAGGGCGCGCCCCTCGTCGATCTGCTCGTGCCCGAGTGGGCCGCGGCGCAGGAGGAGTACCTCGCGCTCGCGAGAAGCGAGCTCGCGGGCGCGGAGTCGCTGCGCGCCGCCGCACGCCAGCGCCTCGTGCTCCTTGGCATGAGCGAGGAACTGATCCAGACGGTCGAGCGCGAGCGCAGCGCCCAGCCGCGCATCACGGTGCGCGCGCCGGCGGGCGGCGTCATCCAGGCGCTGGAAGTGCGCGAAGGGATGACTGTGATGCCGGGCGCGACGCTCTTCCGCATCGTCGACCTCGCCACCGTGTGGGTGAACGCGGAGGTGCCGGAGAGCGCGAGCGCGGCGGTGCGGCCGGGTACGCCGGTGGAGGCGCGCGTGGCCGCCTGGCCCGGCGAGACGTTCCGCGGCCGCGTCGCGGCGATCCTGCCGGAGGTCGCCGCGGACACGCGCACCGTGCGCGCGCGCATCGAGCTCGCGAACCCGGGCCGGCGCCTCTCGCCCGGTATGTTCGCATCGCTCGCGTTCGCGCCTTCGGCCGGGCGCAGGGGGCTGCTCGTCCCGAGCGAGTCGGTGATCCGCACCGGCACGCGCACCGTCGTGATCCTGGCCGAGGCGAAGGGGATGTTCCGGCCGGTGGACGTCGAGCCCGGGCTCGAGTCGGGCGGCGACACCGAGATCCTGAAGGGGCTCGCCGAGGGGGATCGCGTCGTGCTCTCCGGGCAGTTCCTGATCGACTCGGAGTCGAGCCTGCGCGCGGCGCTGACGCGGATGCAGCCCGCGGAGGCCGCTCGCGGCGAACCCACCCATCGCGCCGAGGGCGTGTTGGTGAACGGCGACGACAGGTTCCTCACCATCCGGCACGGCGCGGTCCCGAGCGCGGGCATGGGCGCGATGACGATGGAGTTCAAGTCGCCGCCGGGCGGCCTGCCGCAGGGGCTGAAGGCCGGTGACCCGATCCGCTTCGAGTTCGTGATCACGCGCGAGGGCGAGTTTCAGACCACGAAGCTCGAGCCGGCGGGACACGGAGCGCACAAGTGATCGCGAACCTCATCCGCTGGTCGATCGCGAACCGGTTCATCGTCCTTCTCGGGTCGCTCTTTCTCGCGGGCTGGGGGCTCTGGGCCGTGCAGCGCACGCCGCTCGACGCCATTCCCGACCTCTCCGACGTGCAGGTGATCATCCGCACGACCTTCCCCGGCCAGGCGCCGCGCATCGTCGAGGACCAGGTCACCTATCCGCTCACGACGACGATGATGTCGGTGCCGGGCGCGAAGGTCGTGCGCGGCTACTCGTTCTTCGGCGACTCGTTCGTCTACGTGCTGTTCGAGGACGGCACCGACCTCTACTGGGCGCGCTCGCGCGTCCTCGAGTACCTGAACCAGGTGCAGGCGCGGCTCCCGGCCGGCGCCAAGCCCGCGCTCGGGCCCGACGCGACCGGCGTCGGCTGGATCTACCAGTACGCGCTCGTCGACCGCGGCGGTGGCCACGACCTCGCGGAGCTGCGCGCGCTCCAGGACTGGTTCCTGCGCTACGAGCTGAAGAGCATCCCCAACGTCGCCGAGGTCGCGACCGTCGGCGGGATGGTGCGCCAGTACCAGATCGTGCTCGAGCCCGACCGCCTGCGCGCCTACGGGATTGCGCACGGCGCGGTGGTGAAGGCGATCCAGAACGCGAACCGCGAGAGCGGCGGGTCGGTGATCGAGCTCGGCGAGGCCGAGTACATGGTGCGGGCGCGCGGCTACCTGAAGACGCTCGACGACTTCCGCGCGATCCCGATCCGCACCAGCGCGGCGGGCGTCCCGGTGACGCTCAAGGACGTCGCGCGCATCCAGGTGGGCCCCGAGATGCGGCGCGGCATCGCCGACCTCGACGGCGAGGGCGAGGTGGTGGGCGGGGTGATCGTCATGCGCTCGGGCAAGAACGCGCTCGAGACGATCCGGGCGGTGAAGGCGAAGCTCGAGGCGCTCAAGCCGGGGCTGCCGAAAGGCGTCGAGATCGTCGAGACCTACGACCGCTCGGGACTGATCGAGCGCGCCGTCTGGACCGTGGGCGAGACGCTCATCGAGCAGTTCGTGGTGGTCGCGCTCATCTGCATCGTGTTCCTGTTCCACCTGCGCTCGGCGTTCGTCTCGATCGTTTCGCTGCCGCTCGGGGTCCTCACCGCGTTCATCGTCATGCACTACCAGGGCATCACCGCGAACGTGGTCTCGCTCGGCGGCATCGCGATCGCGATCGGCGAGATGGTCGACGCCGCGGTGGTCATGGTCGAGAACGCGCACCGCAAGATCGAAGCGTGGCAGGACGCCCACCCGGGCGAGCGCCTCGAGGGCGAGGCGCGCTGGGGGCTGATCACCGACGCTTCGGTCGAGGTCGGCCCGGCGCTGTTCTCCTCGCTCGTGATCGTGACGATCTCGTTCGTGCCGGTGTTCGCGCTCGAGGCGCAGGAAGGGCGACTGTTCGCACCCCTCGCGTTCACCAAGAGCTACGCGATGGCCGCCGCGGCGGGCCTGGCGGTGACGCTCGTGCCGGTGCTCATGGGCTACATGATCCGCGGGCGCATCCCGGCGGAGCGCAGGAACCCGGTCAACCGGTTTCTCATCGCCGCGTACCAGCCGGTGCTCGAGGCGGTGCTTGCGCGCCCGGTCGTCGCGATCCTCGTGACCGTGGCGCTCGCGGCGGTGACGCTCTGGCCGGCGACGAAGCTCGGCAGCGAGTTCATGCCGCCGCTCGACGAGGGCGACCTCCTC
>CAZIXQ010000024.1:9603-26226 GCA_964543155.1 uncultured Enterobacteriaceae bacterium | reverse complement strand
GCGAGCCGGAACATGTTGTACGCGAGGTAGAAGTCCCAGTGGTCGATGCGGTCGCGGCCGGTGCGCCGGCAATACGCCGCGACGTACTCGTCCTCGCCCGGGATGCCGAGCGCGGCGAGGTCGAGGCCCGCGATGCCGCGGAACTGCGCCGGGGGGATGTGCCAGCTCATGCAGTGGTAGGAGAAGTCGGCGAGCGGGTGGCCGAGCGTCGAGAGCTCCCAGTCGAGGATCGCGAGGATGCGCGGCTCGGTGGGGTGGAACACGAGGTTGTCGAGCCGGTAGTCGCCGTGCACGATCGTCGTCTCGTCGCCCGGCGGAATCGCGCCCGGCAGCCAGGCGATCAGGCGGTCCATCGCCTCGATCGGCTCGGTCGCGGAGGCGCGGTACTGCTTCGTCCAGCGGTCGATCTGGCGCGCGAAGTAGTTGCCCGGCCTGCCGTAGGACTCCAGCCCGATCGCCTTGTAGTCGACCGCGTGCAGCCGCGCGATCACGCGGTTCATCTCGTCGTAGATCGCGCCCCGCTCCGCGCGCCCCATGCCCGGCAGCGCCTGGTCCCAGAGCACGCGCCCGTCGACGAACTCCATGACGTAGAACGCGCGCCCGACGACGCCCTCGTCCTCGCACAGCGCGAACGTGCGCGGCACCGGCATGCCCGCCCCGCCGAGCGCGGTGATGACCCGGTACTCGCGGTCCACCGCGTGCGCCGAGGGCAGCAGCTTCGCCGCGGGCGCGGGCTTCGCGCGCATGACGTAGCGCGCGTGCGGCGTCCTGAGCAGGAAGGTCGGGTTCGACTGCCCGCCCTTGAACTGCTCGACCTCGAGCGGACCGCGATAGCCGGCGACGCGCTCGCGCAGGTAGGCGTCGAGCGCGCCGACGTCGAAACGCTGGCGCTCCTGGACCGGCGTGGTGCCGACGAACGATTCCATGGCCGCCGCAAGTGTACTCAAGGGCCCGCCGGCGCGGCCCGGCGCGAGTCAGTGGACGATCCGCGCGCGAAGAGCGCGCGGATGTTCGCCCTTGGGGCGGCTCGGCGGGCTCACTGGACGATCCGCGCGCGAAGAGCGCGCGGATGTTCGCCCTTGGGGCGGCCCGGCGGGCTCACGCCCGGACGACGATCTCGAACCGCCCCGCGAGCGCCTTGCCGTCCGCCGCGCGGTCGAGCCGCACCGTGACCGCCGTACGCTCCTGCGGATCGAGCGAACCGTAGAGGAAGTCGCGCGCATTGCCGGGCTCGCCCTCCACGTACATCTGCGTGACGAGGTCGGCGAACCCGCGGCCGGTGACGCGGAAGTGGATGTGCGGCGTGCGGCCGGGATACGGCACCGGCCGGATCGTGCGGAACCGATAGGCGCCGTCGGCGCCGGTCACGAACTCGCCCCAGCCCTGGAACGACGGATCGATCGGCGCGCCCGAGCGGTCGCCGGGATGGTGATAGCGCCCGAGCGCGTTGCACTGCCAGATCTCCACGCGCGCGCCCCCCACCGGCTTTCCGCTCGTGTCGAGCACCGTCCCGGCGAGCAGCAGCACCTCGCCCTTCGCCGTGCCCGCCTGGCCCTTGACCGTGACGAGATCGTTGTCGCCGTCGGCCGGGAACTCGCGCGGATAGAACGGCCCGGCGGTCTGGCGCGGCGTGGGCGCACGCCCCTGCGCGCGCGCGCCGTGGGGCACGCCCGCGAGCGCGAGCCCCGCGAGCGACGCGGCGAGCAGCCGCCGCCGCGCCGCGCGGGCCTCGGCGAGGCCTTCCTCGTCGCCGATCGCAGGCGTCGGCAGCAATCGTTTCGGCACCCGTTTCCCCTCTCGTTGCGTCAAAGCGGCTTCTTCGCCTTGAAGTACGCGAACCGGTCGATCGAGCGCACGCGCACGTCCTGCTCGTCCACGCCGCGCACGATCCTGATCGGCACCTCGACGCCGGCCGCCCCGAGCGCCCACAGCCGCTCGTAGAACTCGACGTGCGTCTTCACCGGCTGGCCGGCCACGCTCAGGACGACGTCGCCCTGGCGGACGCCCGCCTGATCGGCGGGGCTCTCGGGCGAGACGCGCGTCACGAGCAGGCGGCCCTTGACCTCCTCGGTGGCGAGCCCGAGCCACGGGCGCTGCGGCCCGGCCACGCGGCCGTCCGACTTGAGCTGGGCGAGGATCGGCTTCAGGAGGTCGGTCGGCACGAACATGTTGCCGACGAGCATCGTGTCGGGCTCGGCGGCGTTGCGCACGAGCAGCGAGCCGACGCCGACCAGCTCGAGCTTGCGGTTCACGAGCGCCGCGCCGGCCCAGCCTTCGGTCGGGGGCGCGGTGAAGATCGCGCTATCGAGCATGTACTCCCAGCTCCCGGTGAAGCGGCGCCGCGAGGTCACCTGCGCGAGGCTCGCCGCGTCCTGGCCGCCGAACGGCGCCACGATGACCGGCTCGCGCACCGCGAGCGCGGTCGAATCGCCGAGCGCGAGCGCCTTCACGCCGAGGTCGCCCTGCACCTTGAGCAGCCCGAACCCGGTCGCGTGGTCGTAGCCGGCGAGCGTCGCCGGCAGCGTCCTGCGGTTCGCCGCGGTGACCTCGATCGAGTCCGGCTCGATGACGAGGTAGCCGATCGTGAGCACCCAGCCGGGCTCGATCACGATCCCGCTGCCGGCGCGCGCCGGACCGAGCGTCTCGCTCGAGCGCGCGTCCTCGACCGCCCGCATGCGCACCCGCACGACCGAGGCGAGCATCTCCTCGATCCTGCGCTCGAACTCCGCTTCCGCCGGATCCTTCTTCGTGAGCGCCGGCTCGCGCTCGCTCTGCGCGAATGCGGCCGGCGTCCAGGCGAGGCACGCGGCGAGGCACGCGGCGAGGATCGGGCATGACGGAAGAAGGCGGAGCGGGAATCGGCGCATGGCGGTCTCCTGGCGCGAGAACGGCCGCAGCGGGCATTCTCGTCCCGCCGCGGCGGGTTGTCACGCGCCGCAAGCCCGGACGCCGACTGCGGTCTTGCTCACGCACCGCCCTGCAGTCCTCGTGCGTTCGAGCCGCCGACCCTCCTCGACGTCCTCGCCGCGCGCAGGCGCATGGCGCCGCACCTCATCGCGGGCGTCGGCACCTTCGCCGCGTCGTCGGGCGGCGACACCGCAGCACGCTGAAAGCGCCCCGCTTTCCGCATCGGCGCGCCGCCGGCGTCGCCGTACGGCAACGTTCACGTCGGCGACATCACTGCGAAACAGTGCGCTGGCACGATGCGTGCGTCGCCGTGGCCGTCGGCTCACCGCCGGCGCCCGTCCACGGCACGAAGGAGGTCCCGATGCTGACGCCCCAGTTCCTCGCCGCCTCGATCATCGCGCTCGGACTCGACCCCGCCACTGCGCGCGGCGCAGTGATCGGACGCACCGCGCCGGTATCATCCGGCGCGCAATGGCCGTTCTCCTCAAGGTTGCACTCGTCCCCGTCGTCGTCTGGCTCGCGAGCCTTGCGGGCCGGCGCTGGGGCCACGCGGTCGCCGGCTGGATCAGCGGCCTCCCGCTGATCGCGGGACCGATCAGCGTCTTTCTCGCGCACGACCCGGGGCCGGCGTTCGCCGCCGCCTCCGCCGCCACCACGCTGCAGGTCACCGGCGCGGCCGGCGTGCACTGCTGGACGTACGCCTGGGCCGCGCGGCGGTTCAACTGGCTCGCCGCGCTCGTCTCGGCCTGGTCGGCGTTCACGCTGGCCGCGCTCGTGCTGGGCGCGGTGCCGCTCCCGCCGCGCGCCGGCTTCGCGCTCACGCTCGCGGTGCTCGCCCTCATGCTCGCGACGCTGCCGCGCGTCGCGCCGGCGAGCGGCCCGGTGCACATCCCCGGCGTGGAGCTCGCGGTGCGCA
Organism: uncultured Enterobacteriaceae bacterium; assembly: GCA_964543155.1. GTDB lineage: Bacteria > Pseudomonadota > Gammaproteobacteria > Burkholderiales > SG8-39 > JAGVSZ01. The sequence continues at coordinate 22,403 of CAZIXQ010000024.1, read as the reverse complement.
TCGTCGCGGCGGCCGCGCTCGCGGCCGCGGTGATGCTCGGCGCGGGCGCGCTCGGACCGCGCCTCTCGGGGATACTGCTCACGTTTCCGATCACCGGCTCGGTGCTGCCCGCGTTCACGCGCGCGCTGTACGGCGCGGACGCGACCGCGCGCCTGATCGCGGGCTTCGTCTCCGGGCTGTTCGCATTCGGGGTCTTTCACTTCGCGGTCGCGGTCGGCCTCGAACCGCTGGGCGCCGCGGTCGCGTTCCCCGGGGCGGTCGTCGCGGCGCTCGCCGCGACCTGGGTGGTGATGCGGGCGCGGCGCGCGGCGTGGCTGCGCCGGGCGCGGGGCCAAGGTACGATGCCGCGATGAGCGGCCGCGCGCGCCTGGACCTCTACCTCAACGTCGGGCACACGCTCGACCATCTCGTCATGCTGATCTTCCCGACCGCGGTGCTCGCGATCGGCGCGGCGTGGCAGATGCCCTACGGCGAGCTGCTGCCGCTCGCCCTCGGCGGGTTCATCGCGTTCGGCGCGTTCTCGATCCCCGCCGGCTGGCTCGCCGACCACTGGAGCCGCACCGGGATGATGCGGGTGTTCTTCTTCGGGATCGGCGCGGCGACGATCCTGACCGGGCTCGCGCGCACGCCGTTCGAGCTCGCCGCAGGCCTCACCGCGATCGGCCTCTTCGCCGCGATCTACCACCCGGTCGGGATCGCGATGCTGGTCGCGCAGCGCAGCACGGACCTCGGTCGCACGCTCGGCGTCAACGGCGTCTACGGCAATACCGGGCTCGCGTTCGCCGCGCTCCTCGCCGGCGCCCTCGCCGACTTCGCCGGGTGGCGCTGGGCATTCATCGTCCCCGGAGTCGCGTGCATCGCCATCGGGCTCGGCTTCCTCGCGGCGAGCCGCGGGTTCGAGGTCGCGCGCGGCGCGGCGAAGAAGGGCGAGGCGCGCGTGCCGCGCGCCCTGCTCGCCCGCGTCTTCCTCATCGTCGCGGTCGCGAGCGCGTTCGGCAGCGTCATCTTCAACGCCACGACCGTGTCGATGCCGAAGCTCTTCGACGAGCGGCTCGCCGCGCTCACGAACACCAACTTCGGCATCGGCGTCCTGGTGTGCATCACCTATCTCATCGCCGCGATGGCGCAGCTCATCGTCGGGAGCTGGCTCGACCGGCGCTCGGTGCGCGGCGTTTTCGTGTTTGTCGCGGCGATGCAGGTGCCGCTGCTGTTCGCCGCCGGCTCCCTCGCCGGCTATGCGATGCTCGCGGTCGCCATCGGGATGATGTTCTTCGTGTTCGGGCAGATCCCGATCAACGACGCGATGGTTGCGAAGTACACCGCGGAGGCGTGGCGGGCCCGCGCCTACGCGCTCCGCTACGTCGTGTCGTTCGGCGCGGCCGCGACCGCGGTGCCGCTCATCGCCGGCATCCACCGCAGCTACGGCGACTTCCAGCCGCTGTTCTCGGTGCTCGCGGTGCTCGCCGCGCTCATACTCGCTGCGGCGCTCGCATTCCCGGGCGAGCGGGCAACGAGGCCGGTGCCGGTCGGATAGTCGCGGCTCGGCGGCGGCCGCAGGCCGCCGCCACGAACGCGTCGCCGTACCGGGCGAGGCGCCCGGGCAGGCTCACTTCGCGGCCCCGGAAACGTCCCCGGACGGGTCCCACCCGCCGCCGAGCGCGCGAACGAGCGCGACGGTGGACGCGGCGCGCGCGCCGCGGAACTGCGCGTCCAGGCGCTGCACGACGAGCAGGGTGCGCTGGCTGTCGACGACCTGCAGGTAGCTCGTGGCGCCGGCGCGATAGCGCGATTCGGCGACCCGGAGCGCGCGCGTCGCGGACTGGACCGACTCGCGGGTCGCCTCGGCCTGGCCCGCGAGCGTGCGCAGCGCGACGAGGTTGTCCTCGACCTCCGCGAAGGCGCCGAGCACCGTCTGCCGGTACACGCCGACCGACTCCTCGAGCACCGCGTAGGAGCGCTCGAGGTTCGCCTGGTTGCGGCCGCCGTCGAAGATCGGCATGGCGAGGATCGTGCCGGCGATCGGCCCGAGCGCCCAGACGCGGCTCGACCACTGAAAGAGCTCGCTGAGGTCGTTCGACTCGTAGCCGGCGAGCCCGGTGATCCGGAGCACGGGGAAGAACGCCGACTTCGCGACGCCGATGCGCGCGTTCGACGCGGCCATCGCGCGCTCGGCGGCCGCCACGTCGGGACGCCGCTCGAGCAGCGCCGACGGCAGGCCGGGCGGAATCGACGGCAGCGCGGTCGGGAGCGTGCCGGGCGCGAGGCTGAACGACGCCGGCGATTTGCCGAGGAGCACCGCCAGCCCGTTCTCGAGCTGCGCGCGCTGGCGCTCGACGCCGTACACCTGCGTCCGGGCGAGCCCGACTTCGGTCTTGGCCTGCGCGAGGTCGAGCTCGCTGATCTCGCCCGCATCGAAGCGCCGCTGCACGAGGCGCAGGGTCTCCACGCGCGCGGCGACCGTGTCGCGCAGCACGGCGAGCTCGTCGTCCGCCTGGCGGATCGCAAAGTACGCCTGCGCGACGTCGGCCTGCACCGCGAGCATCGTCGCGCCGTACAGCGCGGAGGCGGCGTCCGCGTCGCTGCGCGCGGCGGCGACGCTGTCGGAGATGCGCCCGAAGAGGTCGACCTCCCAGCTCGCGGTGATCTGCCCGCGCCAGACGGTGTAGGCCGGGATGTCGGTGCCCTGGGGCAGCCCGAGCGACACGCCGCTCTGCTTGATGCGCGAGGGACCGAACCCGGCGTCGAACCGCGGGAAACGCTCGGCATTCACGACGCCGACCACGGCGCGCGACTGCGCGAGCCGCGCCGCCGCGATCTTCAGCGTCTGGTTGGCCGCGATCGCCTCGGCCTCGAGCGCGTCGAGCTGCGGGTCGCGGAAGAGCTTCCACCACTCGCCGCGCGGGCGCGCGTCGGCGGGCTCCGCGGTCTTCCACTCGCCGCGCGGTTCGTCCGGGCCGAGCGCCTTGTAGGCGCCGGGCACGTCGACTTCGGGCCGCTCCAGCTTCGGCGCGAGCGAGCATCCGGCCAGCAGGCCGAGGGCGAGGAGCGCGAGCGGCCTCATGCCGGCGCCGCCGCGGCTTTCACCGCCGGCTTCCCGAACTTGCGGTGCAGCAGCACGTAGAACACCGGCGTCAGGAACAGCCCGAAGAAGGTCACCCCGAGCATCCCCCAGAACACCGCGATGCCGATCGCGTGGCGCATCTCGGCCCCCGCGCCGATCGAGAACACGAGCGGCACCACGCCCATGATGAACGCGAACGAGGTCATCAGGATCGGCCGCAGCCGCATGCGGCAGGCCTCGAGCGCCGCGCGCACCGGGTCGTGCGCCGGCTCCCTCATCTCCAGCTCGCGCGCGAACTCCACGATCAGGATCGCGTTCTTGCACGCGAGCCCCATCAGCACGAAGAGCGCGATCTGCGTGAAGATGTTGTTGTCGCCGCCGGTGAAGTAGACCCCGGCGATCGCGAACAGCAGGCACATCGGCACGATCAGGATGATGGCGAGCGGGAGCTTCAGGCTCTCGTACTGCGCGGCCAGCACCAGGAACACGAGCAGCACGCACAGCGGGAACACGAGCACCGCGGTGTTGCCGGCCAGGATCTCCTGGTAGGTGAGGTCGGTCCATTCGAACGTGATGCCGCGCGGCAGCACCTCGGCCGCGATGCGCTCGATCGCGGCCTGCGCCTGACCCGAGCTGTAGCCGGGCGCGGCGGCGCCGTTCAGGTCGGCGGAGGGGAACGCGTTGTAGCGGATCGCGCGGTCGGGCCCGAAGCTCGACTCGACGCGCATGAGCGAGCCGAGCGGCACCAGCTCGCCCTTCGCGTTTCGGGTCTTGAGCTGCGCGATGTCCTCGGCGCGCGAGCGGTACGGCGCGTCCGCCTGCACCACCACGCGGTAGGTGCGCCCGAAGCGGCTGAAGTCGTTGACGTAGAGCGACCCGAGGTTGATCTGCATCGTGTCGAACACGTCGGTGAGCGCGACCCCCATGCGCTTCGCCTTGGCGCGGTCGACGTCGGCGTAGAGCTGCGGCACGTTGATCTGGAAGCTCGAGAAGCTGGGGGTGAGCTCCGGGGTCTGGAAGGTGCGCATCTGCATCGCCTTCATCGCGTCGTAGAGCGCCTGGTCGCCGAGCCCGGCGCGGTCCTCGACCTGCAGCTTGAAGCCGCCGATCGTGCCGATGCCGTTCACCGGCGGCGGCGGGAACACCGCGATGAACGCGTCCTGGATCGAGGCGAGCTCCTGGTTCACCGCGCCCGCGATCGCCCCGCCGGAGAGCTCCGGCGAGCGGCGCTTCTCGAACGCGTCGAGGCCGAAGAACACGATGCCGGAGTTGGGCGCATTCGTGAAGCCGGCGATCGACAGGCCGGGGAACGCCACCGCGTCCCTGATCCCGGGCGTCTTCAGGGCGATGTCGGACATGCGCCGGAGCACCTCCTCGGTGCGGTCGAGCGAGGCGCCGTCGGGAAGCTGCGCGAACCCGACCAGGTACTGCTTGTCCTGGCCCGGCACGAAACCCCGCGGCACCGCCTGGAAGCCGAGGTAGGTCACGCCGAGGAGCACGAGGTAGACGCCGAAGGCGATCGCCTTGCGATTGAGCACGCGCGCGACGGCGCCCTGGTACGCGTTCGCCGAACGGATGAAGAAGCGGTTGAACCGGGTGAAGAACCAGCCGAACCAGCGGTCCATCCAGAGCGTCAGCCGGTCCTTCGGCGCGTCCTTCGCGCGCAGGAGCAGCGCGGCGAGCGCCGGCGAGAGCGTCAGCGAGTTGAACGCCGAGATCACCGTCGAGATCGCAATGGTGAGCGAGAACTGCTGGTAGAACTGCCCGGTCAGGCCGCTCACGAACGCGATCGGGATGAACACCGCGCACAGCGTGAGCGCGATCGCGATGATCGGCCCGCTCACCTCGCGCATCGCGCGGTAGGTGGCCTCCTTCGCGTCGTAGCCGAGCTCGAGGTTGCGCTCGACGTTCTCCACCACCACGATCGCGTCGTCGACCACGATGCCGATCGCGAGCACCAGCCCGAAGAGCGTCAGCGTGTTGATCGAGAACCCGAGCAGCAGCATGACCGCGAAGGTGCCGACGATCGACACCGGCACCGCGACGAGCGGGATGATCGACGCGCGCCAGGTCTGCAGGAACACGATCACCACCAGCACCACCAGCAGGGTGGCCTCGAGGAGCGTGCGGATCACCGCCTTGATCGACTGCAGCACGAAGCGGGTCGGGTCGTAGACGATGTCGTAGTCGACCCCGGCGGGGAAGTCCTTCTTCATCTCCTCCATCGCGCGCCGCACCTGGTTCGAGAGCTCGATCGCGTTCGACTTGGGCGCCTGGAAGATCGCGATCGCGACCGCCGGCTTGTTGTTGAGCAGCGAGCGCAGCGCGTACTCCCCTGCCCCCAGCTCGATGCGCGCGACGTCCTTCAGTCGCAGCACGCCGCCGTCGGGCGAGGTGGCGACGATGACGTTCCCGAACTCCTCCTCGGTGGCGAGGCGCCCCTGGGCGTTCACCGAGAGCTGGAACTCGGTGTGGCGGGTCGCCGGCGGCGCGCCGACCACGCCGGCGGCGACCTGCTTGTTCTGCTCGCGCAGCGCCCGCACCACGTCGCTCGCGGTCAGGTTGCGGGCGGCGAGCTTCTGCGGGTCGATCCAGACCCGCATCGCGTAGTCGCCGCCGCCGAACACCAGCACCTGGCCCATGCCCGGGATGCGCTGCAGGTTGTCCTTGACGTTGAGGACCGCGTAGTTGCGCAGGTACAGCTCGTCGTAGCGCTCGTCGGGCGACAGGATGTGCACCACCAGCGCGAAGTCGGGCGAGCTCTTCTGCGTCACGACGCCGATCTGGCGCACCTCCTCGGGCAGGCGCGGGAGCGCGCGCTGCACGCGGTTCTGCACCTGGGTCTCGGCGAGGTCGACGTCGGTGCCGATCTTGAAGGTGACCGTGAGCTGCAGCACGCCGTCGGTGGTCGCCTGCGACTCCATGTAGAGCATGTTCTCGACGCCGTTGATGCTCTCCTCGAGCGGCGCGGCCACCGTCTCGGCGATCACCTTGGGGTTCGCGCCGGGGTAGACGGCGCGCACCACCACCGAGGGCGGGACGACGTCGGGGTACTCCGCGACCGGCAGCACCCAGATCGAGATCAGGCCGGCGAGGAAGATGAACACCGACAGCACGCCCGCGAAGACCGGGCGGTCGATGAAGAAGCGCGAGAGGTTCATGGCCGCTAGCTCTTCTTGGGCGCCTGGCCGTTGCGCCCGTTCGGCGCTTGCGCCTCCATCGGCACGGTCTGCGGCGCGACGGGTGCGCCCGGGCGCACGCGCTGGAGCCCGTTCACCACGATCACCTCGCCGGGCTTCAGGCCCGACTCGATCACCCGCAGGCCGTCCACGAGCCGGCCGATCTTCACCTCGCGGTAGACGGCCTTGCTCTCGGGGTCGATCACCAGCACGTAGCGCCGGCTCTGGTCGGTGCCGATCGCACGGTCGGCGACCACCACCGCCTTGCGCGGCCGCGCGGCGTCGCCGAGCTTCACGCGCGCGAAGAGCCCCGGCGTGAAGCGCCCGCTCTTGTTGTCGACCGTCGCGCGCATGCGCACGGTGCCGCTCGCGGGATCGACGCGGTTGTCGATGAACTCGAGCGCACCCGGGTGCGGGAACCCGTCCTCGTCGGCGAGGCCGACTGCGACGGCGAGTGCGACCTTGCGGGCGCCGGCGATGTACTTGAGGTAAGCCGCCTCGTCGGCCTGGAACGAGACGTAGACCGGGTTCGTCGACACCACCGTCGTGAGCACCGGCGAAGGCGGCATCTCCCCCTGCACCAGGTTGCCGACGGTGATCTCGGCCTTGCCGACGCGGCCCGAGATCGGCGCGGTGATGCGGGTGTAGCCGAGATCGAGGCGCGCGCGCACTGCCGCGGCCTCGTTCGCCTTGAGCTGCGACTCGAGCGTGCGCACGCGCGTCACGGCGTCGTCGAACTCGCGCTTGGAGGTCGCGCGGTCGGCCCACATCTCCTCGTTCCGCTTCAGCTCGATGCGCGCAAGCTCGAGCTGCGAGCGCGTGCCGAGGACCTGGCTCTCGGCCGCGGCGACCTGCGCCTCGAACGGGCGCGGGTCGATGGTGAACAGGAGATCGCCCTTCTTCACCTCGGCGCCGGGCTTGAAGTGGATCGCCTGGAGATAGCCGTTGATGCGCGCGCGCACCTCGACCTGCTCGATCGCCTCGACCCGGCCGGAGAACTCGTCGGACTCGATCACGTCCTTCTCGATCGCGGCGGCGACGCTGACCGGCGGCGCGGGGGGCGGACCGCCCTGCGCTTTCGCGTCGCCGCGGCCGTCGCCGCAGCCGGCGAGCGCGGCGAGCGCGCCCGCCAGCAGGGCGGCGCGCGCGATGGAACTCGAAATGGCGGTCGACATCCTGGTGTTCCCCTTCAATGAGCGGCGATTCTCGACTGCCGGCCTTGGCAGATGGCTGACGGATTCCCGCGAGCCGCCCGACTGTAGCCGATCGTCCCGTCGCGAGAGACTACGAATTCATTAACGCAGCCCTTCCCGCGCATGAACAATCGGGCGCGCCGCGGATCGGATCGGCGGGGCCGATCGGCGCCACGCCGCATGTAGGGCTTCTTCGTCCACACGTCGGCTGGTCGAACGGGGGCGGTCGAAATCGACCGCCCCGTGCGCTACCCTGGGCCCGCGCCGATGAACCTCCGCCCCGCCGCGCCCGCCGACCTCGCGCTGCTCCGCCGCTGGGACGGGGAGCCGCACGTGATCGCCTCGGATCCCAACGACGACTGGGACTGGGAAATCGAGCTCGGCCGATCCCCCGACTGGCGCGAGCAGCTGATCGCCGAGGTGGACGGACGGCCGATCGGCTTCGTCCAGATCATCGACCCGGCGCGCGAGGAGTCCCGCTACTGGGGCGACGTGGCGGCGGACCTGCGCGCGATCGACCTCTGGATCGGTGAGGCGTCCGACCTCGGCAAGGGCTACGGGACGCGGATGATGGCGCTCGCGCTCGGGCGGTGCTTCGCCGACCCGTCAGTCACCGCGGTGCTGGTCGATCCGCTCGCCACGAACACGCGCGCGCATCGCTTCTACGAACGGCTCGGCTTCCGGTTCGTGGAACGGCGCCGGTTCGGCGCAGATGACTGCTTCGTCTACCGCCTCGAGCGCAGCGAGTACGACTCAACCGTCACCGGCCGCTCCGCCGGCTAGATGCTCCTGGGCCGCGCGCGCCAGCACCGCGTCGAACGTCGCCAGCGGCGCCTCCAGCCGTTCGGCGAGCCAGAGGTAGGCGGCGTCGTACGCGGTGAGCTTGTAGCGCTGCGCCAGGTTCAGCACCGCGACCGGATCGATGCCGTGCCGCTCGACAGCAAGAGCCGTGTAGGCGTCGAGCGCCGCGGCGGCGGCTTCCTGGGCAAGATGCCCCCGACTGAGCTTCTTGAGCGCCACGTTCGTCATCTCGTAGTCCACGAGGTGCGGCGCCGCAAGCGCGCGGCCATGGAGCAGTGCCACAGCCTGGGGCTGCTCGCTCTCGTCGAACACGGCGGCGGCGAGCACCGTTGCATCGGCCACGATGCGGGGGCGCCGGGCATACGCTGCGGGCGGCTCCGCAACCTGCAGCCTCGCCGGGGGCCGTTGCCCGGACCTTGCGCGTCGTACCGCCACGAGAATCAGCGACCGTCGCGCATTGCCCGGATCCAGCCCGCCGAGCTAGGCGTTCCGTGCGGAAAAAGCTTGCGCGCACGTTCCACGACCTCTTCGATGGTCAGCGTCCTGGGCGGCGCCGGCGTGAGCTTCGGCGGCGGTGCGCGCTCGTCGACAGCGGCCTCGAGAATGCTGAGCAGCTCCCGCTGCAGCGAGCGGCGGTTGCGCTCGGCGCGCGCGCGCAGGCGGTCCGCCAACGCGTCCGGAACGTTCTTTACCGACAGGTTGACCGGCATGGCCAGCCTCCATAACGGCTCCGATGGTTCCATTCTGGATCCATCGGGTCGCGGCGTCAAGATCCGGTCGCTCAATAGAACGCCCCGCGCGCGCTCACCGGCCACACCGCCTCGACCCGTTCGCCGCGATGGCACACGAGCCAGTCGTACAGGTTGACCGTGGGATCGCAATGCCCGGGAATCAGTCGGATCTTCTCGCCCAGGCGCGGCGACCGCGCGCCCGGCGCCACCTTGAGGACGCCATGCTCGTCCGAGGGGCGCGCGTACTCGACGCCCGGCCACCCGACCACTTCCGGCACGCCGGAGTCGAAGCTGTGCGCCTTGAGCCCGGCGTCCACCACGACGCGCTCGGCGGTCGGCGTGCTCATCACCGTGGCCCATATATAGAGTGACTGCCCGAACGCGGGGAACCCGTCCCACCGGTTGCGGGTGTAGTCGGCGTCCATGAAGACGTACGAGCCCGGCTGCAGCTCGTCGTACACGCCGCTCGTCCCCTCGTAGAGGAACGTCCCGGTCCCCGCCCCGGTGACGATGTCGCACGCGAGGCCCTCGTCCTCGATCAGCCGCCGCGTGCGCCCGGCCTTCTCGACCGCCTGGGCGATCGCCGCGCGGCGCTCCTCGACCCCGCGCAAGTGCTGCGCGGCGCCGTGGTAGGCCTGGAGACCCGCGAAGCGCAGGTTGGCCGAGCCGCTCACGATCTGCGCGAGCCGCAGGGCGCTCGTGCCCGGCTCGACCCCGCAGCGGTTCGCGCCGACGTTCACCTCCACGTAGACGTCGAGCCGCGCGCCCGCCGCGCGCGCGGCCTCGTCGAGCTCGGCCACCACCGCCGCATCGTCCACGCACACGCCGATGCGCGCGGACTTCCCGAGCGCGGCCACGCGCGCGAGCTTCGCGCGCCCGACCACCTCGTTCGCGATCAGGACGTCCTGCACGCCCCCGGCGACCAGCGCCTCCGCCTCCGAGGTCTTCTGCACGCACACGCCGACCGCGCCGGCGGCGATCTGCCGCCGCGCGATCTCCGCGCACTTGTGCGACTTCGCGTGCGGGCGCAGCCGCACGCCGAGCGGCGCGACCGCGTCCGCCATCGTCTTCAGGTTGCGCTCGAACGCGTCGAGGTCGAGGAGGAGCGCGGGCGTGTCGACGTCCGCGAGCGATTGGCCGGGCGAGGCGGGCGCAGGCAGGGGCATGGATGACCTTAGAATGACCGGGAACGCGCGTTGGAGAACCGCACCGATGTTCCGGCCAGACCTGCTGAAAGGCAAGCGCATCCTCGTGACGGGCGGCGGCACCGGGCTCGGCCGGGAGATGGCCGAGGCGTTCCTCGCGCTGGGCGCGGCGGTCCACATCTGCGGGCGCCGCAAGCACGTGCTCGACGAGACCGCCGCGGCGCTGACGGCGGCGCACGGCGGGACGGTGCGCACCCACGCGGTCGACATTCGCGACGCGGCCGCGGTGGACGCGATGGCGCAGGCGATCTGGGACGACGGCGGGCCGCTCGACGCGCTCGTCAACAATGCCGCCGGCAACTTCATCAGCCGCACCGAGGACCTCTCCCCGCGCGGCTTCGACGCGATCGCCAACATCGTGCTGCACGGCACCTTCTACGCGACCCAGGCGGTCGGCAGGCGCTGGATCGCCGGCGGGAACAAGGGATCGGTGGTCTCGATCCTGGTGACCTGGATCTGGACCGGCTCGCCCTACGTCGTGCCCTCGGCGATGGCGAAGGCCGGCGTGCACGTCATGACGCAATCGCTCGCGGTGGAATGGGCGAAGTACGGCATCCGGCTGAACGCGATCGCCCCCGGCCCCTTCCCGGTCGAGAGCACCGGCGCGCGCCTCAATCCCGGCCAGACGGTGGAGGAGCGCGCCGCGGCGAAGAATCCGATGGGCCGCATCGGCCGTATGCAGGAGCTGAGGAACCTCGCGACCTTTCTCGTGGCCGACGGCTGCGAGTGGCTGACCGGCCAGACGATCGCGCTCGACGGGGCGGCCTATCTCGCGGGCGCCGGCGGGTTCTTCGACCTGCGCGCGTGGTCCGACGCCGACTGGCAGCGCGCGCGAGAGATGATCAAGACGCGCAACGACCAGGACCGGGCCGGGCGATGAGAGCCGCGACCGCGATCGCCCTGCTCGCCTTCGCGAGCGCGGTCACGGCCGCCGACCCGCCGGTGCGTGGCATTTACGCCGAGGGAAAGAGCGGCCTCGCCTGGATCGTGCCGTGCGGCACGGGCAAGCGGCTCGAGCTGATGGACTCGGACGCCGCGCGCGAGCTGCGCAAGCACTTCGCGGCGCTCGGCGCGGGCCGGGCGCGCAGCATCTTCGTCGAGGTCGCGGGCCGGCGCGAAGGCGACGCGTTCCTGGTCGAAGCGGTGCTGCGCGCGCAGACCGGCGGGCTCGGGTGCTCCGAGGACCTGCGCCGCATCGTGGCGAAGGCCGGCGGCCACAACCCGTCGTGGTCGATGGTGTTCGACGATTCGCGCCTCGCGTTCCAGCGCGTGGGCGACAGCGCGCCCGCTTCGTTTCCGCCGCTCGGCCTGCAGCGGCGCGGCGACCGCTACGCGTTCAAGGGCGAGACCGAATCGGCGCGCATCGAACTCGTGCTGATCCGCGAGCGCTGCGACGACCCGCTCGCGAACGCCGTGAACCCCTACCGCGCCGAGATCACCTTTGCGCGGACCACCGACCCGAACCCGGGCATCTACCGCGGCTGCGCCTACTTGGGCGACGCCGCGCGCTGAGCATTTCTCCACGTCCGGCGGGCCGAACGCCCGCGCGTGACGAAATCAACGAATCTCGCGCAGCGCGTGCAACCGGCACGGCGATGCGACCGTATCTGGCGGCAGATGGACGCGTGGCGCGTCCCTCGAAAACCGAACCGAAACGCAAAGGAGACCGAACATGCTGAAGCGCACCCTCGTCATCGCCGCCACCCTCGTCGCCGCGCAGTCGGGCGCCGCCCTCGCGGACAACAACTGGTCCTTCGACGACGCCTACTGGAAGAACCCGGCCGCGAGCGGCATGGCGACTTCGCTGCAGGCGGGCGACGACCGCGTGAACGCGCAGTTCTCGAAGTACATGCAGGTCGACGGGTACAACTACTAAGGCGTCGCGCAGGAGCGCCGGAGGGCGAGCCGCCCTCCGGCCGCTCTGCCTGCGCCCGGCTCCGGGCGCTCGACCTCGCCCACGGTCACTTGACCTGCAGGCGGTTCAGATAGTCCACGAGGGCCATGATGCGGGCGCGGACCAGGGTCTCGTACGCGAACGGGCCCATCGTCTCGGTGTACCGGTACTGGATGCTCGCCTCATCGAGGTAGTGCGCGCCCCAGACCGGCATCTCGCGGGTGCCGTGCGCACCGACTTCCTTCCGGCCGTCGATGACCTCGTAGATGTGCTGGGTCGGGAAGACGCCGCCGTTGTCCCGGGCGAGCCGCGTGAGGTCGGTCGGACGCTCCTTCAGCCGGGCAGCCATCGGCCCGTCGCCCCTGCCGGACAATCCGTGGCACGTCGCGCAGCTCGACTTGTACTCGAACGCGCCCGGATCGACGTCGGTGTTGCGCGGCCTGGCCTGCGCCAGCGCGCCACTCGTCGCGGCGGTCACGACGGCCCCGACCACCAGCGCTGCAATCAGCGAACGTCTCATAGCGACGGGCGGGCGGAATCGACACATCCGACGCCCTCAAGGACAGTCTCCGCCCCGTGCCGCCCGGGATCTTGACCCCGGTCAACCGGCGGCGAGCGCGGGAAAGAACGCGCCGGACGATCGCTCGTCCGGCGCGCCGTCGGGTCCGCGCGTCGCGCGCGGGAATCGCGCGGCTAATTCGCGGCGAAGCAGTAGAACAGCCCGTCGCCGCCGGTC
>CAZIXQ010000024.1:2347-9503 GCA_964543155.1 uncultured Enterobacteriaceae bacterium | reverse complement strand
GTCCGCCGAGATCGGCGCCGTTGCCCATGCCGACGCTGGTGACGAAGAAGCTCATCGGCGGCTGACTCTGCATGCCGGTGGTGCAGCCGACGACGGCGAGCGATGCGAGCACGGCTGCCGTGGCGATCCTTCTACGCTTCACTAGGGATTCCTCCTTGGTTCGGTCGAATGAGACGATCTTGTGGTGGTTCGCTGCCGGAACGCGCGGCGGATGCCGCCGGCCGTAAACACGGCCGGCGCGCATTCTATTCCGCCACCGGACCCAGGTGCGCTCGGAGCCCGGCGTGGCGCAGCCCCTAGAATCGCGGCATGACCCGCCGAAGTGCCGCCCGCCCGGCGCGAACGTGAAGCGCGGCGACGCCCTGCTCCCCGAAGGCGAGAGCCTGCGCCGCGCGGTGGCGTGGCTCGCCGACCAGCCGGCCCGCGATCTGGCGACGATCGAGGAGGCGAGCCGGCGCTTCAACCTGTCCCCGCTCGACGAGCAGTTCCTGCTCGAGCACTTCCGCGGCGCGGCGCCCGGCGGAACCACCGCCTAGCGACGAGCGCCGCCGCCAAGGCTGTTCGGCGCGCGCCAACAGGTCGCCGCGGACCGTTGGCGCCGACCCATCGCGCCCGACCGGGCCCGGCGCCCGCGCGATCCGGCGCTCCGCCCGTTAGCTCCTTCCTGCCCAAGCACTTGCGCGCGCATTCGCGCGCCCTGCGCCGCGCTGGCACACCCCGTGCTGTACTGGTCCGCGAGCACGGAAACACTGCTCGACGTGAACGGAGACTGGTGACGCAACTCAACCCTTTAGGAGAACTGTCATGATGATCAAGGATCTGGAAGTCAGCAAAGAGCTGTCCCGCAAAGAACTCGCCGCGGTGCGCGGTGGCTTCAACTTCGGCATTCAGGGCGGCCAGACGGTCGGCCAGTCCGGCCTGCTCAACTTCGCCAGCCCGGTCACCGCGGTGAACGTGCCGACGATGCCGCAGACCTATACCGAAGTGAACATCAACATGGCCAACATCCTCGGCTCGCTCGCGGCCGTGGGGCAGTCGTAATCGGTGGTGGGTGGTGGAAGCGCCGCGCCCGGAGGCTCGTCCTCCGGGACGCGGCGCTCGAGCCCGCCCGGCCGAACTTCTCATCGGAGATACACCATGGCTCGTCTCATCATCGCCGACCTGCGCGCCGACCGCGCGCTCGACCGCGCCGCGATGGCGACGGTTCGCGGCGGCCTCTCGTGGGTCAACGGCGCGTTCGCGCTGCCGCTCGCGCCGAGCGCCGTCCCGGCCTGCAGCTTCCTGCAGGTCAACAACATCCAGAACACCATCACCAACAACCTGTACCAGGTCGAGGAGATGGTGAACCACTACCAGGTCGTCAACATCGACAACCAGGGCGCGAACTCGAACATCACCGCGGTCGTCATCAGCTCGCTCAACAACGGCGGCCTGGACTTCCGGCCCTAGCAGGTCGTTGAAAAACGTGCGTACGCCGCTTCGCTCGACCCCAGTGCCGGATCGGACGCGCGCTCGATCAAAGGCTTGGGGCGCGTGTGCGCCCCGCAGGAAAGCCGCGGGCGCTCGCGCCGCCCCTCTTTCAACGGCCCGATAGGCGAGCGAGGCCGCGATGCGCTTGGGCCGCCCCGCGTTCGGGGCTCGATCCGACGCGGGCGGCCGCTTTCGCTGGCGGGCCGCCGCCCGGTCGCATGCCGGGCTCGTTCGCGACGTCAACGAGGACGCCTGCCTCGTCCGGCCCGAGCGCGGTCTCTGGGCGGTCGCCGACGGGATGGGCGGACACGCCGTCGGCGATTTCGCGAGTCGTACCGTCGTCGCCGCGCTGGACGACGTGCGGCCGGCCGGGAGCCTCGCGCTGCTCCTCGCCGCCGCGCGGGAGCGGCTCCACGCCGCGAACCGGCGACTGCGCGCCGAAGCGGCCACCCGCAGGGTGCCGCTCATCGGCAGCACCGTGGTCGTGCTGGCGGCGTGGGGCGGCGCGTGCGGCTACCTGTGGGCCGGCGACAGCCGGCTCTACCTGTGCCGGGGCGGACGCCTGCGGCTGCTCACGCGCGATCACCGCCTCGCGCCGGCGTCCGGTGCGCAGGCGGCGGCCGCCTCCGCCATCACCCGCGCGGTCGGCGCCGTCGACGCGCTCGACCTCGACGCGGCGACCGTGGATGCGCACGACGGCGACATCCTCGTGCTCTGCAGCGACGGCCTGAGCGATGCGGTCGGCGACCGCGAGATCGCCGCCGCCGTCGTGCCGGGGGACTGCGCGCGCGCGGCCGACGCCCTCGTCGAGCTCGCGCTCGCGCGCGGCGGGCGGGACAACATCTCCGCCGTCGTGGTGCGCGCCGAGGACCGGCAGGGCGAACGGACCCTGCTCAATCCCGCGCTCTGAAGCCGCGCCGCCTCAGTTCCGCGCTTCGCCCGGCGCCGGGCGCTGGCCGCGAAAATCGCGCGACCGGATGCCGTGCTTCTTCAGCAGCACCTGGAGGTGGGAGCGGTTCATGTCGCAGCGCCGCGCCAGCTCGGCGACGGTGCCGCCGACGGCCCGCAGGCCGTGCTCGAGGAAGGCGCGCTCGGCCTCGTCGCTCGCCGCGCGCTTCGCGTCGACGAGCGAGGCCGCCTTCGGTGCGATCGCCGCCGCCTGGGGCACGGCCGCCGGCGCCGCGGCGGCGCCGCTCGGGCGAATGTCCGGCGGCAGATGCTCGAGGCCCGCGGTCTCGCCGGCGAGGCACGAGATCCGGTAGACGATGTTGCGCAGCTCGCGGATGTTGCCCGGATACGCGTAGCCGAGCAGGAACGCCCGCAGCGCCGGCGCGAGCCTCGGCGGCCGGCGCCGGAGCGCCTCCGCCGCCTCGTCGCCGAAGAACTCGAGCAGCAGCGGAATCTCGTCGCGCCGCTCGCGCAGCGGCGGCAGCGTCACGTGAATCACGCTCAGCCGGTAGAAGAGGTCCTCGCGGAACCGGCCCTCGTCGCACAGCGTGCGCAGGTTCTTGTTGGTCGCGGCGACGATGCGGGCGTCGACCGCGGTCGGCGCGTCGGAGCCCACGCGCTGGATCTCGCGCGACTCCAGCACGCGCAGCAGCTTCACCTGGCCGGACAGGGGCAGCTCACCGATCTCGTCGAGAAAGATCGTTCCGCCGTGCGCCGCCTCGAACTTGCCCTTGCGCTCGTGCGTCGCGCCGGTGAAGGCGCCCTTGCGGTGCCCGAACAGCTCCGATTCGAGCAGGTTGTCGGGGATCGCTCCGCAGTTGACCGAGATGTAGGGCCGGTCGGCGCGTGCGCCGTTGGCGTGGATGACCTTCGCCATCAGCTCCTTGCCGGTGCCGCTCTCGCCGTCGATCAGCACCGGCAGGTCGGTGGGGGCGGCCTTCTCGGCGATCTCGAGGGCCTCGAGGAGCCCGGGGTTGTCGCCGAACGCCCCTTCGAAGACGAAGCTCCGCGCGAGCAGCGCCGCGCGCCGCGCGCCGTTCGTCCGCGCCTCGCCCGAGGGCTGCGCGGCCGCCGCGGCCACGAAGCGCTCCTGGGACGAGAGGCGCATCACCTCGTCGCGCAGCGCGTTCGACTGGCGCAGCAGCCGCTCGATCTCGGGTCGCTCGAGCTTCGCGGACCAGCGCAGGGTCGAGCGCAGGATCTCGATGCGCTCGATCAGCGCGCCGTAGGACGCATGGGACACCGCGGGGTTGCCGCATTCGCTCTGGTCGAGGATCTTCATGCCGCCGCGCTCAGTTGCCTGTGGACGAGCTGGTAGTACATGCCCTTGCGCTCGAGGAGCTCCTCGTGCCGGCCCTGCTCGACGATCGCGCCGTCGTACAGGACGAGGATCTTGTCCGCCCGCATGATCGTGCTCAGCCGGTGCGCGATGACGACCGCGGTGCGGCCCTTGAGGATGTCGTGCATGTTCGCGAGGATGTTCGCCTCCGACTGCGTGTCGAGGGCGGAGGTCGCCTCGTCGAACACGAGCAGCCGCGGGTCGTGGTAGAGGGCGCGCGCGATGCACAGGCGCTGCACCTGCCCGCCGGAGAGACCCACGCCCCGCTCGCCCACGACCTGCTCGTATCCGAGCGGCAGCTTGGCGATGAAGGCGTGCGCGTCGGCCATCTTCGCCACCTCCTCGATCCGCCGCCGGTCCGGGCTCTGGTCGCCGGCCGCGATGTTCTCGGCGATGGTGCCGGAGAAGAGCAGGTTCGACTGCATCACGTACCCGAGCTGGGCGCGGTAGTACTCCTTGTCGATCACGCCCATCGCGTAGCCGTCCACGGTCAGCTTGCCCTCGGTGGGCGCATGGAAGCCGGCGAGCAGCTTGGCGAGGGTCGTCTGGCCCGAGCCGCTGCGGCCCACGATCGCAACCAGCTCGCCCGGCTTCACCTCGAAGCTGAGGTTCGCGAGCACGTACGGCGTCTCGCTCCCGCCGTAGCGGAAGTAGACGCCCTCGAACCGGATCTCGCCGCGCAGCTCCGGGAGCACGATGCGCGCGGCGAGCGCCTCCGGCTTCTGTTCCGGCTCCAGGTCGAGCACGTCGCCGAGGCGCTCCATCGCGACGCTGGCGTCGTTCAGCAGGTGCCACATTCCCACCAGCCCCAGCAGCGGCGCCAGCACGCTGCCCATCAGCGCGTTGAACGCGATCAGCTGCCCGATCGTCAGCTCGTGGGCGAGCACGAGATTGGTCCCGACCCAGAGGATCGCGATCGTCGTCGCCGCGTTGAGCAGCTGGCTGCCGAGCCCGACCGCGATGTTGAACTGCTGCCCCCGGTATTGGACCTCGAGCGCCTTGGCGTACTTCTTCTCCCACCGCAGGCGCACCGCGCGCTCGATGCCCATGCCCTTCACCGTCTCCGCGCCCCCGAGCGCCTCCATCAGGAACGACTTGGCGTCGGTCGCAGCGGCGAAGGACTCGCGCGCGTAGTGCTTGATCCTTGGCGTCGCGGCCACCGTCAGCGCCACGATCGGGACCACGAACGCGAGGAGCAGCAGGGTCAGCTTCACGTTGTACAGGAACATGATCGTGAAGTAGACGAAGACCATCATCAGGTTGAGCATCGTGGTGACGGTCGACTCGGTCAGGAAGGCGCGGATGGTCTGGTTTTCCTGGAAGCGCGCGAAGATGTCGCCCGTCTTGCGGCTCGCGAAGAACCCGAGCGGCAGCGACAGCGTGTGCCTGAGGAACTGCGACATCATCGCGAAGTCCATGTTGCGCATCATGAAGTTCGCGAGGAACGCCCGGATCGCGGTGATGATCTGGGTGAAGAGGCTCGAGACGACCAGGCCGACGACGAGCAGGTGCAGCAGGTTCACGTTCTGGTGCACGATCACCCCGTCGAGCACGTTCTGGATGATCACCGGCGGCACGATGCCCAGCACCTGGATCACGAAGGTCGCGAGGAAGAGGTGCGCCAGGATCCTGCGGTAGGGCTTCAGGTACCCGGCGAACCGCACCCAGGGCGAGCGCGAGGCGTCGAGCTCGGCGAGATTGCGGCCGGGCGTGAAGACGAGGCAGGTCCCGCTCCACCCGCGCTCGAACTCCTCGACGCTCAGCTTCCTGAAGCCGACCGCCGGGTCCGCGATCCAGACGAGCCGCCTGGAGATGCCGTACACCACGACGTAGTGGTAGCCCTCCCAGTGCACGACGAGCGGGAGCTCGAAGCCGCGCAGCGACTCGAAGGTGCACTGCATGCCGCGCGCGGTGAAGCCCAGCGACTCGCCGGCGCGCGCGAGGCTGTCCAGCGTGGCGCCCTGGGCGCTCACGTTGGCGAGCTCGCGCAGCTTGCCGAGCGTCATGCCGATCCCGTAGTGCTTGCACACCATCGCGAGGCACGCCGCGCCGCAGTCCATCTCCTCGGCCTGCTCGACCAGCGCGAAGCGCTTGAGGACGTTCTCGCCGAGCTGCGGCTCGGACGCGAGGTCGAGCCGGACCGGGAGCAGGCGCCGCTCGGCGAGCCGCTTCTGGCGCTCGAGCTCGCGCTCGAGGAACCGGATGCGCTCCTCCAGCACCTCGCGCAGCTTCGGGTTGCGCGCCAGGATGAAGTGGACGGTCTTCTCGGGGATGACCAGCAGCGCGGTGTCGGTGGTCGCGACGACGGAGGCCGGCTGCTCCTGGCGCGCGAGGCAGGCCTTCTCGCCGAAGATCTCGCCCTGCCGCAGCGTCGCGAGCGGGTACTCGGCGCCCTGCTCGCGGCGCACGATGCGCACCTCCCCGTGGCGCACCACGTACAGGCGCCGGTCGTCGCGCGCGTCCTGCTTCAGGATCTCCTTGCCGGCGGCGACCCGCTTCACGCCGACGCTGCGGACGAACTCCTCGATCTCGTGCTTCTCCACCTTGCTGCGCAGGTCGAACAGGCGCGCGACGAACCCGCCGACCGAGCCGATCGCGACGTAGCTCGTGACGAAGGCCGCGGCCGCGCGGTTGCGCTCGAGCACGGCCGCGATGGCGCGGCGGGGGATGAACAGCAGCTCGGACTTGACCGAGGCGCGCACGGAGGACTCGTGCCGGTGCTCGCGCAGCATCGCGATCTCGGCGAACACGGCGCGCTCCCGGCGCACCCCCATGCTGATCTCCTTGCCCTGCTCCTCGGTGAAGATGCGCACCGCCCCCGACCGGATCACGAACAGGCCCTCCGCGGGCTCGCCCGCGTTGCAGACCGTCTCGCCGAACGCGAAGTAGCGCGATTGCGCGTGCCGCGCGAGCTGCTCGAGCTCGGGGCGCGCGAACGGCGACAGGATCTCGACCGTGCCGAGAAACTCGGCAAGCGCAGCGAGGTCGGTCGAAGCAGCCATCGGCCGGCGGCCCCGCGCGCCCTAGCGGGCCTCGATGACGTGTTCGCGCGCCCGCGCCGCGAGCCACTCCTCGCGCAGCAGGCGGCGGATCTCCGCGGCGGTGTCCTCGTCCAGGGTGGCCGGGTGCTTCGCGGTCACCATGAAGATCTCGAAGAGGGCCCGGTCCGCGGACGCGAACGGCCCGAGCACCTCGCCGACCGCGGCGCTGAAGACCCTGGCCTCGACCTCGTTCTTCAGCGCGCCGCGCAGCACCTTGCCGATGACGCCGCCGTGCTCGCGGGTGGCGGCGACCGAGTGGCTGCGCGCCATCTCGGCGAAGCAGCCGGGGTCGTCGCGCAGCACCGAGGCCATCTCCTTGGCGGCTCCCTCGGCGTCGAGGACGATGTGGCTCACCTCG
>CAZIXQ010000024.1:0-2337 GCA_964543155.1 uncultured Enterobacteriaceae bacterium | reverse complement strand
CAAGCGCTCGAAGCGCGGCTCGTCTGTGGCGTGGCTCACCTCGATCGCGTCGAACCGGGGGGAGTGCGCCGCGAAGTACCGCTCGACCGCCTGCGGGCTGCACACCTGCTGCATCATCTTTTCCTGGTACAGGTCGTCGGTGACGAACGCCTCGAACTCGTCGAGGCTGATGCCAAGGTGGTCGAGGAAGCGGTTGGTGTCGGCCGCGCGATGCAGGCCCCTCAGCCGCCGGTAGCGGTCGGCCCGCTCCTGGATCTCCTCGGGCGCGACGCGCACGCCGTGCTTCTTCGCCGCCCGGACCGTGAGCCGGTCCCGGACGAACTGCTCGACGAGGCTCTCGAACTGGCCCGTCAGCTTCCAGATCCGCACCACCTGCTCGATGCCGATCACTTCGTCGTCGATTCGCACTATCGCCTGCATGACGCCTCCTTGACGATCGGTCGCGGAACCAACTCGGCCGCTTCGGTTCCCGAGTCTAGGGAGGGGCACGGGTCCCCGGGCGGCCAGAATTGCCCGCGGGTCTGCAACCTATTCACCATCCCGGGCGCCCGCGTCACGCCCGCGCGTCCTGCCCTCACCCGCCGATCTGCCGGAAGGGATCCAGCGCGAGGTCGATCAGGCGCCGGTCGCGGACCACGACCTCCGCCGCGGCGGTCATCCCGTAGCGCAGCGGGACCTTCGTCTCGGCGACCAGGTAGTGGTCCCGCTCGAGCGTCACGCGCCCCTCGTAGACGGGCCGCCTGGCTTCGCCCGCGAACTTGGTTGCGGGCGAGATGTAGCTCAGCGTGCCGCGGAGGTGCCCATAGCGGTGGTACGGAAACGCGTTGAACTTGAGCTGCACCGGGAGGCCCTCGCGCAGGAACGCGCGGTCGCGCTCCGCGATGTCGATCCGCAGGACCGGCCGGGCGTCCCTGGGCGCGATCCCGCCGAGGGGCGCGTTGGCCTGGACCTTGTCCCCCGGCTGCGTGGACGAGAGGTCGGTGATGACCCCGTCGACCGGGGCGACGATCAGCAGGTAGTTGTCCTTGTCGATGTTCTCGAACCGGATCCGCGCCGCCGCCTCGGCCGCCACGCGGGCGCTCTGGAGCTGGAGCCGCAGCTTCTCCTCGGCGGTCGCGATCTCCTTCGTGGCGGCGTCGTACTGGACCTGGAGGCGGGCGAGCTCCTGCCCGCCGGTCTCGACCTGCGCGCGGAACTGCGCCTCGTCCTGGCCCTGCCGGGCGGCGATCTCGGCCAGGCGCGATTGCGCCACGAGGACGTCGTTCTCGGCGGCCTTCAGCGCGTTGCGGCGCGTCTCGACCTGGAGCTCCGACACCCCGCCGCCGCCGGGCGTCGCGTACAGGCGCGCGAACTTTTCGGCCTCGGCCCGCGCGGCCTCGCGCGCGCGCCGCGTGTCCTCGAGCCGCGCGCGCGCCTCCTGGAGCTGCGCCCGCTGCGCGGCCGCAAACTTCGCCGTGCCGTCGGTGACGCGCCGCTCGTGCTGGATCTCCGCGAGCTCGAGCGCCTGCTTGAGCGTGGCGAGCTTGCGCTCCATCAGCGCCTTCCTCTCCGGGAACTCCCGCCACTCGCGCTCGGCGTCCTCGAGGCGGGCCTGCGCCTGCAGGGCGTTGGCTGCGGCCTCGACCGCCCCGCGCGCGTTCAGCCGCGCGAGGATGTCACCCTTCGCCACCGGCTGGCCTTCGGCGACGTAGAGGTTGGCGAGCTCGCCGTCGACCGGCGCATGGAAGCGCCGCACCTCGGAATCGGGCTGCAGCACCCCCCCGGCGGTGACGACCACGTCGGCGCGTCCGAAGAACGACCACGCCGCCGCCGCAGCGACGAGCGCCGCCATCGCCACGATCACCGCGAGCGTGAGCCGCGAGGGCTCCGCGGTCAGGATCGCGATGCCTTCGGCGGAGTGATCGCCGAGCGCCTGCGGGAACGGCTTAAGACGATCTTCTCTCGCCATCGCTTAAGCCTCCGAGCAGCGTGAGCTTCGCCCTGAGCAGCCCCGGCTCCAGGACGTGGCGCAGCTCGAGGAGCGCCCTGCGCTGCAGCGCCGCCTCGGCCGCGATCTCCTCGCGCACCCTCGCGAGCCGCGCGGGCGGGGCCGCCCTGAACTGGGCGTAGACGCGCGCGCCGCGCTGCGCGTGCTCGTGCGCCTCGGCGAGCGACTGCGCCTGCATCCGGAACTCGTTCGAGACGACCTCCTTCAGCCGCTGCCGGCCGTCGATCGGGCCGTTCTCGCGGTACTGGCGCCACAGCGCCTCGGCGCGCTCGAGCGCCGCGCCGGCGCGCGCGAGCGCTTCGTTGCGGTACTGCGCGAGGTCGCTCTCGGCCGCGCGCACGAAGTACGCG
>CAZIXQ010000023.1:0-26409 GCA_964543155.1 uncultured Enterobacteriaceae bacterium | reverse complement strand
TGCTCATCCCGATCGCGCTCGTGCTCGACGTCGGGGGCGCGGGCAAGGCGATGATGATCGCCAGCGTGCTGCTCGTGCTGATCGTCGAGCTGCTCAACTCCGCGATCGAGGCGGCCGTCGACCGCATCTCGCTCGACCACCACAAGCTCTCCAAGCGGGCCAAGGACATCGGCAGCGCGGCGGTCTTTCTCAGCCTGGTGAACGTGGTCGCGGTCTGGGCGCTCGTCCTGGTGGAAAAGCTCTAGTTTCCGGGGGCTTGTAACCGAAACTTCAAGCAATATTCACGCGCGCTTCATGCCGGCGCCGGACAGTGTCCGCATGGACAGCGCCAGCCGGCGTCGCCCGCTGCGAATCGCGGTCGTCACCGAGACCTATCCGCCGGAAGTCAATGGCGTCGCGCGCACCATCGGCACGATGGTGGAGGGCCTGCGCGTCCGCGGCCATTCGATCGAGCTGGTTCGTCCGCGCCAGAGCGCTGCCGATCAGGGTCCCGCCGCCGCGGGCCTCGAGACGGTCCTCAAGCGCGGGTTCCCGCTGCCCCGCTACCGCGAGCTGCGCATGGGCCTGCCCGCGAAGCGCGCGCTGCTCGGCGCATGGCGCGCGCACCGCCCGAGCGTGGTCCAGGTGGTGACCGAGGGTCCGCTCGGCGCGTCGGCAATCGCGGCGGCGCGCACGCTCGGACTCCCGGTCGTCTCCGAGTTCCACACCAACTTCCACACCTACAGCGCGCACTACGGCTTCGGCATCCTGTCCGGGCTGGTCGCGCGCTACCTGCGGCGGCTGCACAACCGCGCCCACTGCACGCTCGTGCCCACCGACGAGATGAAGGCGCTGCTCGGCGCCGCCGGGTATCGCGAACTGGCGGTAGTCGGGCGCGGCATCGATCCGGCGCTGTTCAACCCCGCGCGCCGCAGCACCGAGCTCCGCGCGAGCTGGGGGGCGGGCGAAGACGGGATCGTGGCGCTGCACGTCGGGCGCCTCGCGCCGGAGAAGAACCTGCGCCTGTTCGTCGAGAGCGTCCGGGCGATGCGTGCGGTCGACCGGACGATCCGCGTGGTCGTGGTGGGCGACGGCCCGGAGGCCGCGGCGCTGCGCGAGGCCAATCGCGACTTCGTCTTCGCCGGCATGCGTGCGGGCGCCGATCTCGCCGTGCACTACGCTTCCGCCGACGTGTTCGTCTTTCCGAGCCTCACGGAGACCTTCGGCAACGTCGTGACCGAAGCGATGGCGAGCGGGCTCGGCGTCGTCGCGTTCGATTACGCCGCGGCGCGGCAGTACATCCGCCACCGCGAGACGGGCATGCTCGCCCCGTTCGCGGCGTCCGACCCCTTCGTCGCGTCGGCGCAGGAGCTCGCAGCCGATCCTCGGCTGCGCGAACGGGTCCGGGCCGGGGCCGGCGCCGTGGCGCGCGAGCTCACCTGGGACCGCATCCTCGACACCCTCGAAGAGACGCTACGCATCGTGATCGAGCGGGCGCGCGCCGAACGGGTCTCGACCGGTTCCCGCGCCGCGGTCGGGACGGGCCCGGATCATGCCCCGCTTTGACGCCGGCCTGCGAGCGGTTGCGCTGTGGGACGAGGCCTGGTGCGTGCGCCTCAACCGCGCCTCGAGCGTGCGCTGGGTGCGCGCGCTGTTCCGCGCCGCGAGCCGCCTCGGCAACGGCGTGTTCTGGTACGTCCTGATGGCCGCAGTCCTGGTGTTCGAAGGTCCGCCGGCGGCGGGCGCGGTGCTGCGCATGGCGGCGGCGGCCGCGGTCGGCATCGCGCTCTACAAGTGGCTCAAGAAGCGGACCTGCCGGCCGCGTCCCTACCAGGTGCGCGCGGCGATCCGGCCCGGTGCCGATCCCCTGGACCAGTTCAGCTTCCCCTCCGGCCACACCCTGCACGCGGTGGCCTTCGCGATCCTCTTTACCGCCTTCAGCCCGCCGCTCGGCTGGCTCGTCTGGCCGTTCGCGGCGCTCGTTGCGTGCTCGCGCGTGGTGCTCGGCCTGCACTATCCGACCGACGTGCTCGCGGGGGCGGCGATTGGCGCAGCGCTCGCGTTCTCGGCGCTCGCGCTCGCGTAGGCCGGCACCCTTCAGCGCCGCGCGGGAGTGCTCGCCGTGCGGACCGCGGACCGCGACGGATCGGCGCCAAGCTCGCGCTCGAGTCGCTCGATCCCGTCGAGCACCCCGACGAACTTCGCCCCGAACGGCGTGAGCGAGTATTCGACCCGCGGGGGCACTTCCGGGTAGCTCCTTTTCGACAGAATGCCGAAGCGCTGGAGCTTCCGCAGGCGCTCGTTCAGGACCTTCGCCGAGAGGCCCGGCACCGCGTGCTCCATCGCGCCGGGCCGGTTCACGCCACTGCGAACGAGGCCGAGGACGGTCAGGCTCCACTTGCAGCCCACGATGTCCTCCACCATGCGCGCCGCGCCCGCCCCGGGAACGATGCGCGAAGAAATTTTCGGCTTTGCCGTCATCAAGATGAACCGGAAAGTGCCCACCGGACCGTCTGGTACCCGCTACGCAGTCGCCGCCTGCGCATGAACAATCGGGCCTCCATCATAGCAACGGAGGCATGCATGATCCGCTCCATCGCCGCGGTCGCCCTGCTCGGCGCCGCGACCGCCGTCTGCGCCCAGGACGTGCCCTACCCGAAGGGCTACCGCGACTGGCACCACGTGAAATCGATGGTCATCAACCCGGGCCACCCGCTCTACGAGGCCTTCGGCGGCATCCACCACCTGTACGCGAACAAGGCCGCGCTGAAGGGCTACGCGGGCGGTACCTTTCCCGACGGGGCAGTCATCGTGTTCGACCTCCTCGAGGCAAAGACCGCGGACAACGCGGTGACCGAGGGTCCCCGCAAGGTCGTTGGCGTGATGCACAAGGACGCAAAGAAGTACGGCGCGACCGGCGGCTGGGGATTCGAGGGGTTCAAGGGGGACAGCCACACCGACCGCGCCGTGGGTGCGAACGCGGCAAAGGCCTGCTTCGAGTGCCACACGAGCCAGAAGTCCCGCGACTACGTCTTCAGCAGCGCGCGCAAGTAGCCCGCCTTTGACACCCGCGGCGCGCGCCGCCTAGCATGGGGCCTCCATCCCAGGAGGCCGCGCGATGAAACTGGCAGGCAGGACGGCGGTCGTCACCGGCGGCGCCCAGGGCATCGGGCGCGCGATCGCGACGCGGCTCGCGCAGGACGGCGCGGCGGTGGTGCTCGCCGATGTGCAGCAGGCCGCGGAGGCCGCGCGCGCGCTCACGACCGCTGGACACAAGGCGCTCGGCATCCCCGCCGACGTGACCTCGCCCGACGACCTCGCACGCGTCGCCGCCGAGGCGCGCGGCGCGTTCGGCGGGATCGACATCCTGGTCAACAACGCGGCGTTCTTCGCGTCGATCGAGCCGACGCCGTTCGAGGACATCGACCCGGCGGCGTGGCGGCGCGTCATGGACGTGAACACGCTCGGGGTCTTCCTCGCCGCGCGGGCGTGCGTCCCCGAGATGAAGCGGCGCGGCGCGGGCCGCATCATCAACCTCGCCTCTGGCGCGCCGATCAAGGGCCTGCCCTTCATGCTCCACTACGTCACGAGCAAGGGCGCGGTGATCGCGCTCACCCGCGCGCTCGCGCGCGAGCTCGGCCCCCACAACATCACGGTCAACGCGCTCGCGCCGGGTTTCACGCTCTCGGAGAACATCGTGAAGAACACCGCGCACGTCGCGAGGTTCCGCGACGCAGTGGTGAAGAGCCGCGCGATCCAGCGCGACGAGCACCCCGCGGACGTGGTCGGCGCGGCGAGTTTTCTCGCGAGCGACGACGCCGCGTTCGTTACCGGGCAGACGCTGGTGGTGGACGGCGGCTCGGCGATGGTCTGACCGCTACCGCCAGAACGGCTTCGCGTCCTTGAACTCGTCCCACGCGCGCCCGTAGCGCGCGAGCTCGTGCTGCGCGACGGCGGCCACCCAGCCGCGCACCAGGCCGTCGACCCCCGCCGCGACCGGCCGACCGCTGCCGGCCACCTCGGACAGGAGCCGATCGACGACCGCGGCGTCGTTGAGCGACCCGAGGATGTCCTGCAGGTCCTCGAGCGCCCCGACGTACCGCGCCACGCGCTTGGCCGGGTAGAGCGAGCGGAAGAACTCCGCGGCGTAGCGCAGCTTCTTCGCGGCAATGCGGACGCGATGGCGCTCCTCCGGCGTCGCCTCCGGCACGCCGTCCCCGCGCTTGCGCACCCGGCGGTGGCGCCGCTCGAGCGCGTAGGCCGCGAAGGCGCCGACCGGCGCGTCGAGCCGCGGCGGCGGCTCGTCCGCGTCTCCCGCGGTCCCCGGCGGCGCAGCGGCCGTCGCGAAGGCCGGCAGATCCTCGCGCGCGAACGCCTCGCCCAGGGCGAGCACGAGGTCGGTGTAGCGGCCGGAGCGCACCGCTTCGCGCGCCGCGGCGTCGTGCGCGCGCCGCGTGCGCGCCGCGCGCGCCCGGAAGCTCGCGAGCCCCGGCATCTGCCGGAACCGTCGCGCGAGCGGCGGCAGCGTCTCGGTCATGAACACGTCCCAGTCGCGCGCGGGCCCGAGCGCCCCACCCAGCCAGCGCAACTCGCCGGCGAGGGACGCCACCGCCTCCTTTGACGAAGCGAACGCCACCAGCCCGAGGCAGGCCCGCAGCCGCCGCAGGCCCACGCGCAACTGGTGCAGGTATTCCGGGTCGTCGCGCCCGTCGCGCACGCCCGCCTCGTTCGCCTGCATCTGCGCGACGCACGCCATGGCGATCCGCGCGAGCGCCGCGCCGGCAGTCATCGACGGCTCGAGCGCCACGGCACGGGCCTTCTGCGGCGCCGCCGGGCCGTGGCCGAGCGCAAAGCCGCGCGCGGCCGTCGAGGCGTGCCCGAGCCGCAGCGGGACGTCGCGCGCGAGTGCCCGGGCGAGCGCGAACAGGCGCGCGGCATCCCCGCCCTTCAGCTCGATCTCGGCCTCGCTGATCGGCGCTTCCGCATCCCCGGCGCGGATCGCGCCCCGGTCGAGCGCGAGCTCCGCGGCCGTTCCGTCCCCGAACGCGAGCATCCGGGTCGTGCGCTCGAACGCAGTGGCGAAGACCGGCTGCAGTCGCGTGCGCACCTTGCCCCTGGTGAAGAGCGCCGCATAAGGCGTCTCGTCGATCAAGGCGACGTCGACCGCGTTGCCGGGGACCTCCCACTCGAATTCGTCGCGCGCGTGCAGCCCCGCCGCGGCCTGCCCGCCACCCTTCAGGGTCTGGATCCAGCGGGTGCCGTCGTGCCGCAGACGCAGCGCGACGCCCGCGCGCGCCAGCGCGCCGTCGGGCGTGTCGAAGTAGATGCTCTCGAGCCGCTGCTTCCGCGCGCCGCCCCGGCGCAGGCTCCGGACCGCCGGATGACGGTCGATCCGCGCGAGGTCGTCGGGCGCGACGAGCAGCTTGAGCTCGATTTCCATTGCTGCTGCGCGCAGCGCTATCGCCGCCGCGCCGACATGACGCCCGCGACCTCGCCGATCTGCGCCAGCGCGCGCTTAAGGTGCTCGAGGTCCGCCACTTCGACCGTGAACGCCATGTTCGCCACGTGATTGCGCGTGAGCGTGTTCACCGCGGTGACGTTGATGCGCTCCCTGGACAGCACCTCGGACACGTCGCGCAGCAGCCCCTGTCGGTCGTGGGCCTGCACGGCGATCTCCACCGGGTACACCTCGCCGCCGCGCGCGCCCCACTGCGCCTCGATCATCCGCTCGGGCTGGCGCGCGAGCAGCGCGCCGAGGCTCGTGCAGTCGCGCCGGTGCACCGAGATACCGCGGCCGCGCGTGACGAAGCCGATGATCGGGTCGGGCGGCACCGGCTTGCAGCAGCGCGCGAGCTGCGTCATCAGCCGGTCCACGCCGACGAAGAGAATGCCCCCGCCGCCGCCTGCCTTGCTCTTCTTCGCGACGACGGCGTCGGACGGCGTCTGAGGTTCCTCCGGGCCGCGCAGCGCGATCTGGAGCGCGCGCGTCCCGATCTCCTCGCGACCGACGGCGGCGAAGAGCTCGTCGGGCTTGTCGAAACCGAGACCGCGCGCGAGCGTCTCGAGGTTCGCCTTCGCGCCGCCCTCGCGCTGGATCTCGCGCTCGACGACCTGGCGGCCGGCGGCCACGGTGCGGGCGAGTTCCTCGGCGTTGAACCACTGCCGCACCTTGTGCCGCGCGCGCGAGCTCGCCAGGTAGCGCGGCTGGGTCAGCCAGTCGCGCGACGGCCCCCCCGCCTTCGCCGCGACGATCTCCACGCGTTGCCCGTTCTGCAGGAGGTAGTCGAGCGGCACCATGACCCCGTCGACCTTGGCGCCGCGGCAGCGGTGCCCGAGGTCGGTGTGCAGGGCGTAGGCGAAGTCGATCGGCGTCGAGCCGCGCGGCAGATCGATCACGCGCCCCTGCGGCGTCAGGACGTAGACGGTCTCGTCGAGCGCGGCGCGCTTCGACTGCTCGACCCATTCGGCCGCGTCGACCACCTCGTCGCGCCACGCGAGCACCTGTCGCAGCCACGCGATCTTCTCGTCGAACGGGTCGCCGCGCGCGCCCTTGCCCTCCTTGTAGCGCCAGTGCGCCGCCACGCCGAGCTCGGCGTGGCGGTGCATCTCGTGCGTGCGGATCTGCACCTCGAGCGCGCGGCCGTCGGGGCCGACCACCGCGGTGTGCAGCGAGCGGTAGTCGTTCGCCTTGGGACGCGCGATGTAGTCGTCGAACTCCTCCGGGATCGGCTGCCACAGGTCGTGCACGACGCCGAGCGCGGTGTAGCAGTCCTTCACCTCGTCGACGAGCACGCGCAGCGCGCGCACGTCGTGGAGCGCGGCGAAATCGAGCCCCTTCGTCTGCATCTTGCTGTAGATGCTGTAGATGTGCTTCGGGCGCCCGCTCACCTCCGCCTTGAGGCCCGCGGACGCGAGCGCGCGGGAGAGCGCCTCGATCGCCTGCGCGATGAAGGCCTCGCGCTCGGTGCGGCGCTCGTCGAGCATCTGCGCGATGCGCTTGTACAGCGCCGGCTCGAGGAAGCGGAACGAGAGGTCCTCCAGCTCCCACTTGAGCTGCCAGACGCCGAGCCGGTTCGCGAGCGGCGCGTAGATGTCGAGCGTCTCGCGCGCCGCGGGCCGCCGCGCCTCGTCCGGCGCGTGCGCGAGGAAGCGCAGCGTCTGCGTGCGGCTCGCCAGCCGGATGAGCACGACGCGGATGTCCTCGACCATCGCGAGCAGCATCTTGCGCAGCACCTCGGCCTGGGGCTGCCGCGCGGCCTCCTTCGGCGCCTGCGCGGCGAGCCCGCGCGTCACCACGCGCAGGCGGTTCAGCTTCCAGACGCCCTCCACCAGCGCGGCGACCGTCGCGCCGAATTGCGCCTCGAGCCGATCGCCGGCGTCCTGAACGTACTCCGGGACGGCGAAGAGCAGACCGGCGGCGCGGCTGGCACCGTCGAGGCGCAGCGACGCCAGGCTGGCGGCGACGCTGATCGCGTGCTCGATCGCCGGCTCGCCGGTGCCAAGCCGCCGGTCGGCGTAGAGCGGCGCTGCGAACTCGTGCGCGCGCACCACGAGCGCGCGCTCCGCCGGATCGAGTCCGGCGAGCGCGGCCTCGAGGCCGGGTTCGATGACGGTGCCGGGAGCGGAAGCGACGGAGACCACTGCGGGGGCCGGGAGTGCCTGGGGGAGCCGGGAATGTTACCGGACGGTCGCGATGCCGTGCGTCATAATCGGTGCGTTCCGCACCGCATCCACGCACCGCGTCCGATTACCGTGCTCCGCTCCTGGCGCCGCAAGCGCGTGCTCAAGCGCGCGACGATCGACGAGACGCTCTGGGAGCGCGTGGTCGCGCGCCTGCCCTTCCTCGCCGGGCTGTCCGCCGTCGAGACGCAGCGGCTCCGCGAGCTCGTGCTGCTGTTCCTGCACGAGAAGGAGCTCGCCGCGGTCGGCGGCCTCGAGCTGAACGACGAGATCCGGCTCGCGATCGCGCTGCAGGCGTGCCTGCCGATCCTCAACCTCGGGCTCGACTTCTACGAGGGCTGGGTGGGTGTGGTCGTCTACCCGGGCGAGTTCCGCGTGCGCCGTCAGGAGCTCGACGAGGATGGGGTGATGCACGAATGGGACGACCAGCTCTCGGGCGAGGCCTTCCCCGGCGGCCCGGTCGCGCTCTCGTGGGAGGACGTCGAGCTCGGCGTCGCGCCCGCCGCGGACGGCGGCGAGCCCGGCTACAACGTGGTGATCCACGAGTTCGCCCACAAGATCGACATGCTCAAGGGCGAAGCGGACGGCTTCCCGGTACCGCACGAGGACATGGACGCCGGGGTCTGGCAGCGCACGCTCGAGTCGGCCTATGCCCGCTTCGTCGGCATGGTCGAGCGCGAGAGGCAGACGCTGCTCGACCCGTACGGCGCCGAGCACCCCGCGGAGTTCTTCGCGGTGGCGAGCGAGACCTTCTTCACCGATCCGCACGCGCTGCGCGCGGAGTTCCCGGGCGTGTACGAGCAGCTCGCGGCCTTCTACCGCCAGGATCCGGCGGCGCGGCTTCCGCGTCGCGCCTGACGGCGTGCGTCAGCCCGCGGCGAGGAAATCGCGGACGATCGCGATCTGGTCGGCCTGCATGAGCGTCGGCGCGTGGCCGACGCCGGGGATCTCGACCGCTTGCGCGCGCGGCCCGCTCGAGCGCATGCGCTCGACGGTCTCGCGCGTGAGGAGATCCGAGAGCTCGCCGCGGATCACGAGGGTCGGGCAGCAAATCCGCTCCCAGAAGGGCCACAGCTCGATGTCCTGGTGCGGCGCGGCCGCGTTGAACGGCACCGCGATCGCCGGATCGTAGTGGACGCGATAGCCGCCGTCGGGCTTGCGGCGCACGACGTGCTCGGTGAGGAAGCGCCACTCCGCATCGCTGTGCGGCCCGAACGGCGCGCTGATCGCGCGGATGTATTGCTCCGCGGCGTCGAGCGAAGGAAATTCGGGCGCCCTGCCGACGTAGGTGCCGATGCGCTCGAGCGCGGCTGCGGCCACGACCGGCCCGGCCTCGTTGAGCACCATGCGGCGGATCGGGTTGCCCTCCAGCGCCGCGAGCGCCATGCCGATCAGCCCGCCCATCGAGGTGCCCACCCAGTCGACGGCGTCGACGCCGAGCCGCGCGACGAGCGTCACCGCGTCGTTGACGTAGGTGGGCGTGGCGTACTCCATCGGGTTGGCGAGCCAGCCGCTCTCGCCGCGGCCGGGCATGTCGGGGCACACCACGCGATAGTGGTCGGCGAGCGCCGCGGCGAGCGGGTCGAAATCGCGGGCGCAACGCGTCAGGCCGTGCACGCAGACGACCACGCGCGGATTCGCCGGATCGCCCCACTCGAGGTACGACAGCCGGTGCAGCCCGCTCCCGGTCGCGGCGGTCACGGCGCGGCGGCGGTGGTTCGCGCCCACGCTCAGTGCCTTCCGGCCTGGAGCCAGAGCCGCGCGACCCGCGCGGCGATCGCGCGCGCCTCGGGATCGGCGGCCTCGAGGAGGTAGCCGCCGCCCGGCGCCGGCGTCAGCACCGTCCTCAGCTTGGCCACGCGGAGGTTCGCGGCATTGATCCGGTAGCCGTAGTCCGCGTAGCGCTGCCGCTCGACCACGGTCTCCTCCGGCGGCGCCTCGGCGAACCAGATCCACTCGTCCGCGAACTCGTGCGCGAGCCGCTCGAGATCGGCGGCAAGCTCCGGATCGATCGGCTCGCGCGGGTCGAGCTCGGCGTATGTCGCTTCGTCGTCGCGCATCGTCCAGCGCTCGGCCCACTCGGGCATCGCGCCGTCCGTGGCCTCCAGGACGGTCGCGCCATCCGAGGCGCGCACGAATGCGTGCTGATCGGCGGTGAGTGCGTACCCGATCCATTCTCCCGCCCGCCGGCGGCGCATCGCCACGGCGAGCACGAGCGTGCCGTCCCGCTCCGCGTGCAGCTCGATCGACCGGTCGGCGGCGGCGGCGCGCCCGGTCGTCTGGTCCACCAGCTTTCCGGCGCGGATCGTGGCCGCGCCGCCGGCCCCGCCGAGCGGGTTCTGCCACTCGACGTGCACCGTCAGGTCGGGATATTCGGCGGAGGCCTCGACGAACGGGGGATACGGGACGCCGCTCGCCTTGATGCGGTAGTCGAGCCGGCCGGCCGTGTGCAGCTCGCGGTACGCGCCGGCCGCTTCGGCGTCGAGCGACGCGTTGACGCGCGCCCGGTAGAGCGCCAGCAGCGGCGGATCGCCTTCGACGACGACGGTGGCGGTGAACGGACGGCTCATTGACGCGGTCTCATGGGCGCGGCGGGGCCCGGCGCTGTGCGCGGCGAGTATAGCAAGCGGTTTGCGCACCACCCGCGGGCGCCACGCACCGAGACGGTGCCGTCCGACGCGCCCTTCCGCGCGATTGACCGGTCAGACGCCTGGCACGGGCGTTGCTGCTCTCCCCGAATCGGTGCGCTACACTGGATCGCCGCACGCCTGCGCCATGACCGCAACACTCCCCGTCTTCTTCGACGAGATGCACGGCCTCGCCGGCGAAGTGCTGCCGCACTATCGCCGCTACGCCGAATGGCTCGCGCGGCTCCCGCCCGAGGTGCTCGCGCAGAAGCGCCAGGAAGCCGACATGCTGTTCCAGCGGGTCGGCATCACGTTCGCCGTGTACGGCGACGAGGCCGCGGAGGAACGGCTGATCCCGTTCGACCTCGTGCCGCGCATCCTGCCCGCCGACGAGTGGCAGACCCTCGAGCGCGGGCTCATCCAGCGGGTGCGCGCCCTCAACCTGTTCCTGCGCGACATCTACCACGAGCAGTCGATCCTGCGCGAAGGCATCATCCCGCCGCGCAAGGCGCTCGAGAACGCGCAGTACCGCAGCGTGATGCAGGGCATGAAGGTGCCGGGCGACATCTACGCCCACGTCGCCGGCGTCGACGTGGTGCGCGCGGGCAAGGGCGAGTTCTACGTGCTCGAGGACAACCTGCGCGTGCCCTCGGGCGTGTCCTACATGCTCGAGAACCGCAAGATGATGATGCGGCTCTTTCCCGAGCTCTTCGCGCTGCACGAGGTCGCGCCGATCGACCATTACCCCGACCTGCTGCTCGACACGCTCCGCCAGGTGGCCCCCCAGGGCGTCGTCGACCCGACCGTCGCGCTCCTGACCCCCGGCTCGTACAACTCCGCGTACTACGAGCACACGTTCCTCGCGCAGCAGATGGGCATCGAGCTGGTCGAGGGCCAGGACCTCTTCGTCCGCGACCAGACGGTCTACATGCGCACCACGCGCGGGCCGAAGCGCGTGGACGTGATCTACCGGCGCATCGACGACGACTTCATCGATCCGCAGGTGTTCCGGCCCGACTCCCTGCTCGGGGTCGCCGGGCTCTTCTCCGCCTGTCAGGCGGGGCGGGTCACCCTCGCCAACGCGATCGGCACCGGGGTGGCCGACGACAAGTCGATGTATCCGCACGTGCCGGAGATGATCGAGTACTACCTGGGCGAGAAGCCGATCCTCAACAACGTGCCGACGTGGCAGCTGCGCAGGAAGGACGACCTGCAGTACGCCCTCGAGCACCTGCACGAGCTCGTCGTGAAGGAGGTCCACGGCTCGGGCGGCTACGGCATGCTGGTCGGGCCCGCCTCCACGATGACGCAGCGCGCGGAGTTTCGCGAGCGCATCGTCGCCAGCCCGGAGAAGTACATCGCGCAGCCCACCCTCGCCCTGTCGACCTGCCCGACCTTCGTGGACGCCGGCGTCGCCCCGCGACACCTCGACCTGCGGCCGTTCGTCCTCTCCGGACGCGAGGTGCGGCTGGTGCCGGGCGGCCTCACGCGCGTCGCCCTGAAGGAGGGCTCGCTCGTCGTGAACTCCTCGCAGGGCGGCGGGACGAAGGACACCTGGGTGCTCGAGCGCTAGAGAATGTTGTCCCGGACCGCCAACGACCTGTACTGGATGTCGCGCCACATCGAGCGCGCGGAGAACGTCGCCCGCATGCTCGACGTGACCTACCGGATGTCGCTGCTGCCCTACCGGATCCTGGAGCCGGGGGAGAAGTGGGCCGAGCCGTGGGCGCTGCCGCTGATCATCAACGGGCTCGCGACCAACTACTACCAGCGCTACTCCGACCTCCAGCCCGAGCACGTGCTGCACTTCATGACGCTCGACGCGGCCAACCCGTCGTCGATCTACTCGTCGCTGCAGACCGCGCGCGAGAACGCGCGGGCCCAGCGCGGCGCGGTGTCGATCGAGATGTGGGAGAGCCTCAACGACACCTGGCTCGCGGTGCGCAACAAGACCTTCGCCGAGATCGGCGCGGGCGGCGTGTCGGCGTTCTTCGACTGGGTGAAGGACCGCTCGCACCTCTTTCGCGGGGTCACCTTCGGCACGATGGTCCGGGACGAGGCGTTCAGCTTCATCCGCCTCGGGACCTTCCTCGAGCGCGCGGACAACACCGCGCGCATCCTCGATGTGAAGTACCACACGCTGCTCCCGAGCGCGCAGGAGGTGGGCGGCGCGGTCGACTACTACCAGTGGTCGGCGCTGCTGCGCTCGGTCTCCGCCTTCAGCATCTACCGCAAGATCTACCGCGACGTCATCACGCCGTTCCGCGTCGCCGAGCTCCTGATCCTGCGCGAGGACGTGCCGCGCAGCCTGCACGCCTGCATGAACGAGATCTACGAGATCATCCGCGGCCTGTCGGACGAGGACCGCCTCGAGCCCGAGCGCCTGGCCGGCGAGATCCACGCGCTCCTGCACTACGGCCGGACGGAGCGGATCTTCCAGGTGGGGCTGCACGAGTGGCTGCTCGCCTTCCTGGAGAAGATCGGCGCCCTCAACGCCGAGGTCAACAGGCATTTCCTCGTTCCCACGTATTCGTAGCGCGCTGCCGCGAGCGCCGCTGCCGTAGAATTCGCCCCGCCGCGGGTCCGAGACCGCGGGGACGAGATTAGGGGCGAAGCCAGCGTGCACGTGCATTCCCACGACCTCCCACCCAGCCCGATCGGCGGACCGGGATGACCTACTGCGTTGGCGTGCTGCTCGAAAGCGGCATGGTGTTCGCGTCCGACTCCCGCACGAACGCCGGCGTGGACCACGTGTCCAGCTTTCGCAAGATGACGGTCTACGAGCGGCCGGACGACCGGGTGATCGTCATCCTCTCGTCGGGCAATCTGTCGGTCACCCAGAATGCGATCAACCTGCTCGAGCAGCAGTCGCGCAGCGGCGAGGGCGCGCCGAGCATCTGGGCCGCGCGGTCGATGTACGAGGTCGCGACCATGCTCGGCGACAGCCTGCGCGAGGTGAAGCAGCGCGACGGACCGTACCTCACCCAGCACAACATCGACGCGAGCGCGAACTTCATCGTCGGCGGCCAGCTGCGCGGCGAGGGGCAGCGGCTGTTCATGCTCTATCAGGAGGGCAACTTCATCGAGGCGACACCCGACACGCCGTTCTTCCAGATCGGCGAGACGAAGTACGGCAAGCCGATCATCGACCGCGTAATCAAGCCCTCGACCAGCATCGTCGACGCGACGAAATGCGTGCTCATCTCGTTCGATTCGACCATGCGCTCGAACGTCTCGGTCGGGCTCCCGATCGACCTCGTGTGCTACACGAACGACGCGCTGCGGGTCCAGCTCCGGCGCCGCATCGGCGAGACCGACCCCTACTTCACCATGATCCATCACCAGTGGGGCGAGGGGCTGCGACGCGTGTTCGCGCAGCTGCCCGATCCGTACTGGGAGGGCGAGACCGGGCCGTGACGATCCGCGTCGCGCTGCACCACCAGACGCGGTATTCGTTCGACCGGCTGGTGAGCCTCTCGCCGCACGAGGTGCGGCTGCGTCCGGCGCCGCATTGCCGCACGCCGATTCACAGCTACTCGCTGCGCGTGGAGCCGGAGAAGCACTTCCTGAACTGGCAGCAGGACGCGTACGGCAACCACATCGCGCGGCTCGTCTTTCCGGAAAAGGCGCGTACGCTCTCGGTGACGGTCGATCTGGTCGCCGACATGACGGTCATCAACCCGTTCGACTTCTTCGTCGAGCACTGGGCCGAGCACTTTCCCTTCGAGTATCCCGAACCGCTCGCCACCGAGCTCGCGCCGTACCGCCAGACGGAGCGGGCGGGGCCCTTGCTCGCCAACTGGCTCGAGCAATTCCGCCGCGACGGGTTCGAGGCGGGAAGCAGCACGGTCGACTTCCTCGTCGCGCTCAATCGCCGGGTGCAGCGCGACGTGAAGTACCTGGTGCGCATGGAGCCCGGGATCCAGCCCCCCGAGGAGACGCTGCGCCTTGCCGCGGGGTCGTGTCGCGACTCGGGCTGGCTGCTCGTCCTGCTCGTGCGCCATCTCGGGCTCGCCGCCCGCTTCGTCTCCGGCTACCTCGTGCAGCTCGTCGCGGACGTCAAGCCCCTGGACGGCCCTGCGGGGCCGGCGGCCGACTTCACGGACCTGCATGCCTGGACGGAGGTGTACATCCCGGGAGCCGGCTGGGTCGGCCTCGACCCCACCTCCGGCATGCTCGCGGGGGAAGGCCACATCCCGCTCGCCGCGAGCGCGTTCCCGTCGAGCGCCGCGCCGGTCGCCGGGTTCACCGAGCCCTGCGAGTCCCGGCTCGAATTCGAGATGACGTTGACGCGCATCCACGAGGATCCGCGCGTGACGCGACCCTATACGGAGGCGCAGTGGGCCGAGATCGATGCGCTCGGGCGCGCCATCGATCGCGAGCTCGGTGCGGCGGCGGTACGGCTGACGCACGGCGGCGAACCGACCTTCGTCTCGATCGACGACATGGACGGCGCCGAGTGGAACTACACCGCGCTCTCGCCGAGGAAATGGGCGCTCGCCGAGCAGCTGGGCTGGCGCCTGAAGGCGCGCTTCGCACCCGGCGGCCTGCTCTTCTTCGGCCAGGGCAAGTGGTATCCGGGCGAGCCGCTGCCGCGCTGGGCGCTCGCCCTGCACTGGCGCCGCGATGGCCGGCCGCTTTGGCGCAATGCGGCTCTGATCGCCGGCACGGCCGGCCCGGCCGACGCGACTGCGGCGCACGCGCGCGCACTCGCCGTTGCGCTGGCGCAGGAGCTGGGGCTCGACGCGGCACTCGTCCTTCCGGCCTACGAAGATCCGATCCCCCTCCTGGCGCTCGATGCGGCGCTGCCGGTGAACCTCGATCCGGCGCAGGTGCCGCTGAGATCGCCCGACGATCGTGCCCGGCTCCGCCGCATTCTCGAGCGCGGCGTCGGCGAGCCCGCAGCGCACGTGCTGCCGCTGCGTGCGCGGCCCCCGGCGATTGCGGCGAAGGCAGCGCGCACCGCAGCCGCCGACTGGATGACCGTCTGGGAGAGCTCGCCGTGGCCGCTGAAGCGGGAGCGGTTGTTCCTGCTGGCGGGCGATTCGCCAGCCGGCTACCGGTTGCCGCTCGCCTCGCTTCCCGAACGCCTGCCCGAGGAGATCGAGCCCGACTTTGCGCGCGACCCCTTCGATCCGCGCGACGACCTGCACGACGCCCACCTGCGCAGCGAGAAACGGCGCCGTGCCCGCATCGAAGGGACCGCCGCGCGCGAAGTGGTCCGCACGGCGCTGTGCGTCGAGGCGCGTGACGGCTACCTGCACGTCTTCCTCCCGCCGGTCAAGCACGTCGAGGACTTCCTGAATCTCGCCGCTGCGGTCGAGCACGCGGCGGAGGCACTGGGCCGGGCCGTGCGGATCGAGGGCTATCCGCCGCCGCGCGACCCGCGCGTGCGCACGCTGGCAGTGACGCCCGACCCGGGCGTCATCGAGGTGAACGTCCACCCGGCCTCGAGCTGGGACGAGCTCGTCTCGACCACCGTCGCGCTCTACGAGGAGGCACGTCAGGCGCGTCTCGGCACCGAGAAGTTCATGCTCGACGGCCGGCACTCCGGCACCGGCGGCGGCAACCACGTGACGCTCGGCGGCCCCACGCCGGCGGAGAGCCCGTTCCTGCGCCGCCCGGAGCTCCTGCGCAGCCTGATCACCTACTGGCAGAACCACCCGTCGCTTTCCTACCTCTTCGCCGGGCTCTTCGTCGGCCCCACGAGCCAGGCGCCGCGCGTCGACGAGGCGCGCGACGACAACCTCTACGAGCTCGAGATCGCCTTCCAGCAGCTCGAGGCGCGCGCGGGGTCCGGCGCCGACGCCGCCTCGCCGTGGCTCGTCGACCGCCTGTTGCGCCACCTGCTGGTGGACCTGACCGGCAACACCCATCGCGCCGAGTTCTCCATCGACAAGCTCTACTCGCCCGACGGGCCGAACGGACGGCTCGGGCTCGTCGAGCTGCGCGCGTTCGAGATGCCGCCGCACGCGCAGATGAGCCTCGCGCAGGCGCTGCTCGTGCGCGCGCTCGTCGCGCGCTTCTGGAAGACGCCCTACCGCGGCCGCCTGGTGCCCTGGGGCACCCAGCTCCACGACCGCTGGATGCTGGGGCACTTCGTGCAGCAGGACATCCACGACGTCGCGATCGACCTGCGCGCGGCGGGCTATCCGGTCAAGGACGAATGGTTCGCGCCGTTCCTGGAGTTCCGCTTTCCGCGCTTCGGCACGGTGACCTACGCCGGCGTGACGCTGGAGCTCCGTCAGGCGATCGAGCCGTGGCACGTGCTCGGCGAGGAGACGAGCGGCACCGGCACCGCCCGCTACGTCGACTCCTCGGTGGAGCGGCTGCAGGTGAAGGCGAGCGGATTGACGCTCGAGCGTCACGTGGTCACCTGCAACGGCCGCGTCCTGCCGCTCACGCCGACCGGGGTGCACGGGGAGTTCGTCGCCGGCGTGCGCTACAAGGCCTGGAATCCGCCCTCGGCCCTGCATCCGACGATCGAAGTGCAGACGCCGCTCGTGTTCGACCTGGTCGACACCTGGAGCGGGCGCGCGCTGGGCGGGTGCACCTACCATACCGCGCATCCGGGCGGGCGCAACTACGCGACCTTTCCGGTGAACGCGAACGAGGCGGAGGCGCGCCGCTTCGCGCGCTTCTGGGACCACGGCCACACGCCGGGTCCGATGGCGGTGCGGCGCGAGCCGCCCAACCCGCACTACCCGTGCACGCTCGACCTGCGCTACGCGCGCCGGGAGTGAGACGGCAGGCGGGTCAGAGCTTCGGCGCCGCGCCGGGATTGAAGTTGCCGGAGAGCCCGGACAGCGCGTCCATGCGCGCTTTCACCGCGCGGCGGAAGGCCTCCTCCGCCCCGTACTTGGCCACCGAGAACTTGACCAGCTTCGTGCGCCACGGCTGCAGCGGGAGGCGCGCGATCCAGAAACGCCGCTCCACCGGACCGTGGTCGGTCTCGATCACCTCGGCGTGGAACGACACCCCGGCGAGGCCCGAACGGTTGTTCCGGCGCAGGATCGCGCAGTACTGCTTGCGCGTGAGCGGCGGGTACCTGGAGAGGAGATCGTCGCGGTACTTCTTGGCCGCGGCGAGCGCCTTCTGCCGGCCGCCGTAGACCCCGTCGGAGAAGTGGCCGACGTGGATCTTGCCCTGGCGCTGGATCGTGACCCGCCACGCGTGCGTGCGCGAGCCCTCGTGGTCCACGCGGGTGATCCCGTACATCGGCCGGCGGGCGGACCGCGCCGGCGCGTTCTTCGTGCTTGGCATGCTCTCGCGGTGCATCCCGGACGGGCGCAGTATGCCGTCGGCATTATGACGACGTCAATTACCGGCTAACGCCAGTAGCGCCGCCACGCGTCGCGAAACGGCGACACCTGCAGCGCACCGCCCGCAAGGGCAATCGTCACCGCGCCGTCGCGGTCGGTCCGCCAGAGCGCAGCGCCGGCCGCAGCGTACCGCTCGGCCACCTCCGGCTTCGGGTGGCCGAAGCGATTGCGGTAGCCGGTGGCGAACACTGCGTGCGCCGGGCGCACGGCCGCCACGAACGCCGGCGACGACGACGTTCCGCTGCCGTGATGCGGCACGAGCAGCAGGTCGGCGCGCTGCACCGCGCCGCGCTCGAGCAGTTCGCGCTCGTCGCGCGCCTCGATGTCGCCGGCGAGCAGGATCACGCCCCCGGGGCCGCTGACGCGCAGCACGCAGCTGCGCGAGTTCGGCCGCACGAACGCGTCGCCGTGGCGGGCGGCGGGCGGATGGAGGAACTCGAAGCCGATCGCGTCCCAGGTCCAGCGCACGCCGGCGCGGCACGGCAGGCGGTAGGGCGCGTCCGCCTGCGCCGGGTGATCCGGATCGAGCGACGACCAGAGCACGCCGGACGGGAGCGTGCGCATCACCGAGCGCGCGCCGCCCGCGTGGTCGATGTCGTTGTGCGTGACCACGACTGCGTCGAGCCGCTCGAGCCCCTCGCCGCGGAGGAACGGGACGACCACGCGGGTGCCCGCGTCGGCGCCCGCGCTGTAGGCCGGTCCCGTGTCGTAGAGAAGCGCGTGGTCGCGGGTGCGCACCAGCGCGGCGAGGCCCTGCCCCACGTCGAGGAACGTCACCCGGACCTCGCCCTCGCCGGGCGGCGCCGGCCGCACCGCGAACAGCGGCGCGAAGAGGAGCGGCGCCGCGAAGCGCGCCGGCACGCCGCGCGGCGCGAGCAGCCATGCGGCACCGATCACCGCGAGGGCGACGGTCCACCGCGCGGGCGCGTGCTGCCGCCAGGTGGCCCCGGGGAGTTGCGCGAGCGCGTCGAGCGCGGGCATCAGCACGGCGAGGACCGCGTGCGCCACCTCGGCGACCCAGTGGCCGGGCGTCACCGCCGCGGCGAGGGCAAGCGGCGTGACGACCAGGCTGACGACCGGGATCGCGACTGCGTTCGCGAGCGGCGAGACCACCGAGACCTGCCCGAAGAGCAGCAGGACGAGCGGCGCGAGCCCGACCGTGATCGCCCACTGCACCCGCCCCCACTGCGCGAGCCAGTGCCGGCGGCCGATCCTGTCGGCCGCGACGTAGAGCATCAGTGCAACCGCGCCGAACGACAGCCAGAAGCCCGCCGACACGGCCGCCCAGGGGTCCAATATCAGGACGATCGCGAGCGCCGCCGCGAGGACGCGCGACGAAGACTGCATGCGATCGAGCCACAACGCCACGGCCACCACGGCGACCATGTAGAGCGTTCGCTGCGCCGGTACCGCGAATCCGGCGAGGAGCGTATAGCCGGCGGCGCCGAG
Organism: uncultured Enterobacteriaceae bacterium; assembly: GCA_964543155.1. Taxonomy (GTDB): domain Bacteria; phylum Pseudomonadota; class Gammaproteobacteria; order Burkholderiales; family SG8-39; genus JAGVSZ01. The sequence goes on along the minus strand of CAZIXQ010000023.1, from coordinate 7,352 downwards.
CACCGCCGCCACCGCGGCGGCCTTGCGCACCGGCAGCCGCAGCACGAGCCGCGTCGACCGCCGCCACAGGACGGCGACCAGCGCGGCGAACAGGCCGGCGACCATCGTCACGTGGAGACCGGAGATGCTCATGAGGTGGCCGACACCGGTGCGCGTGAACGTCTCCCAGTCGACCGTCTCGATCGCACGCTGGTCGCCGATCGCGAGCGCGATCACGATGCCCGCGTAGCGGCGCTCGGGCAGCGCATCCCAGAGCCTCGCGCGAACCGCTTCGCGCGCGCGCTCGACGGCGTAGGCCGGCGTCCACACCATCGTCGCGAGCCTCGCCCGCTCCCCGCGCGGCCGCACGTAACCGGTGGCGCCGATGCCGCGCTCGAGCAGGGCGAGCTCGTAGTCGTACCCGTGCGGGTTTGCACTGCCGTGCGGCCGGCGCAGCCGCACCGTCAGCCGCCAGCGCTCGCCGGCGCGGACGGGCAGCACCTCCTGGAACTCCTCGGGCGTGAGGCCGTTGTACCAGGCAAGCAGGATGCGTCCGGGCGCGCGGAACGCCGACGGCTCGGCACGCTCGACTTCGAACTCGAAGCGCACGCCGCGCTCGAACGGCTGCGGGAGGCTCGACACGACGCCGGTCAGCGTGACGTCGCGCCCTTCCCACGCGGGGTCGATTCGGTCGGCGACGCGCAGCTTGGCCGCGCCGGCCGCAAACGCGAAGCCGGCCCCGAGGCAGGCCAGCGCGACGAGTGCCCGGGAAGCGGCGGGCGCGCGCGCCGCGATGCACCCGCTGCCTGCCGCGAGCGCTCCGCAGGCGGCCGCAATCACCGCGACGGCGCTCCAGCCGGGGAGCTGGGCCTGCAGCTGCAGGATCCAGACGCCGGTCGCGAACGCCACGATGCCGGTTCTCATTCCGCTATCGAGCCGCGCACATCGGCCCTCAACGCCTGGGGGCGCCGCGCGGTTGATTCTGGTTAGAATCGCGTGCCCCGCGCCCGCCTTCGATCCGCGACCGCCGGCCCCGGCCAAGCGCGCCGGCGAGACCGATGCCCCGAAAATACTTCCGGAAGTACCTGCCCAGCCACGACTCGGTCCGCAACCACAAGTATCTCGGCCGGCTCGCCGGGTACCTGCACCATCCGAACCTGTGGCACCTCAACCGCGACTCGGTGTCGGGTGGGGTGGCGGTGGGCCTCTTCTCCGGGCTGGTTCCCGGTCCGCTCCAGATGCTGACCGCGGCCCTCCTCGCCATCCCGCTGCGGGTGAATCTCCCCGTCGCGCTGCTGACGACCCTCTACACGAACCCCTTCACCATCGTGCCGCTCTACCTCGTCGCGTACTGGATCGGCTCGCTGCTCGTCGGCGGAGCCGGCGTGCCGATGACCGAGCCGCCCGCGTTCAGCTGGTCGAACATCGGCGAGTGGATCGGGGCGCTCGTCGACTGGGCCCGCGCGCTCGGGCGACCGCTCGTGATCGGGCTCGTCACGCTCGCGCTCGGCCTGGCCGCGTTCGGCTGGGCCGCGGTGCAGGTCTTCTGGCGCGCGTGGGTCGTCGTGCAATGGCGCCGGCGCAAGGCGCGGCGCCGCGCTCGCACCTAGCGCTCCGGCGCCAGCCGCCCGTCGTCGAGCCGCAGCACCCGGTTCGCCCGCGCCGCGAGCGCCGGGTCGTGGGTGACGATGACGTAGCTCGTCCGGTAGGTGCGATTGAGCTCGAGCATCAGCTCGTACACCGCCGCCGCGGTATGGCGGTCGAGGTTCCCGGTCGGCTCGTCGGCGAGCACGCACGCCGGCCGCGTCACGAGCGCGCGCGCGAGCGCCGCGCGCTGGCGCTCGCCGCCGGAGAGCTGCCCGGGCACGTGATCGAGCCGCTCGCCCAGCCCGACTTCCCGCAGCACGCCCGCCGCCCGCTCGCAGGCGTCGGCTCGCGGCATGCGCCGGATGAGGAGCGGCATCGCGACGTTCTCGAGCGCGGAGAACTCCATCAGGAGATGGTGGAACTGGTACACGAAGCCGAGCGCTTCGTTGCGCAGGCGGCCGCGGGCCGCGTCCGAGAGCGTGTTCATCGGCCGGCCGAGCACCTCGACCTCGCCGCCGGACGCCTCGTCGAGCCCGCCGAGCAGATGCAGCAGCGTGCTCTTCCCCGAGCCGGATGCGCCGACGATCGCGACCACCTCCCCCGCCGCCACCGCGAGGTCCACGCCGAGCAGCACCGGTACCGGCACGCGTGCGTCGTAGTAGGTCTTCTGCAGCCCGCGGCAGGCGAGCACGCACTGCGCGGCGGCGTCATCACTCATAGCGCAGCGCCTCCGCCGGACGCACGCGGGAGGCCCGCCAGCTCGGGTAGATCGTCGCGACGAGCGCGAGGACGAGCGCGACGGAGGTGATTGCGACCACGTCCGCGGCGTGCAGGTCCGAGGGCAGCTCGTTGATGAAGTACACCTCCTTGGAGAGGAACTGCATCTTGAGCAGGCGCTCGAGGAAGGGCACGACGACGTCGATGTTGAGCGCGAGCGCGACCCCGCCCGCCACCCCGAGCAACGTCCCGAGGACGCCGATCACCACGCCTTGCACCATGAAGACCTGCATGATGCTCGCCGGGCTCGCGCCGAGCGTGCGCAGGATCGCGATGTCGGACTGCTTGTCGGTGACCGCCATGACCAGGGTCGAGACCACGTTGAACGCGGCCACCGCGACGATGAGCATGAGGATGATGAACATCATCGTCTTCTCGATCTCGACCGCGCGGAAGAAGTTGGCGTGGCTGCGCGTCCAGTCGCTGATCAGGATCTCCCCGCCGACTTCGCGGTAGAGCTCGCGCGCGACGCGGCGCGACTCGAAGAGGTCGGCGAGGTTCAGCCGCACGCCCGACACCGCCTCGCCGAGCTGGAAGAGCCGCTGGGCGTCGGCGATGTGCATCAGCGCGAGCCCGCTGTCGTACTCGTAATGGCCGACCTGGAACTCCCCGACCACGCGGAAGGAGCGCAGCCGTGGCACCACGCCGGCCGGCGTCACGAGCCCCTGCGGCGCGATCACCGTGACGCGGTCGCCGAGATGGACGCCGAGGCTGCGCGCCAGGTCGGCGCCGAGCACGATGCCGAACTCGCCCGGGACGAGCGCGTCGATCCGGCCGGCGATCACTTTGGTCGCCACCTCCGCGACCCGCATCTCGAGCGCGGGGTCGATGCCGCGCACGAGGGCGCCACGGGCGGTCGCCTCGTTGACGAGCATCGCCTGCCCGTTCACGTACGGCGCGGCGGCGCGCACCGCCGGATTCCGGCGCGCGGCCTCGGCGACCCGCTCCCACTGCGCGAGCTCGCCGCGCTGGCCGGTGATCTGGACGTGCGCGACCACGCTCAGGATGCGCGCGCGCACCTCCTTCTGGAACCCGTTCATCACCGACAGCACGGTGATCAGCGCCGCGACACCGAGCGCGATCCCCGCCATGGAGATCAGCGAGATGAAGGAGATGAAGTGATTGCGGCGCTTCGCGCGCGTGTAGCGCAGGCCGATGAAGAGCTCGTACTGCAAGGTGGCGCAAGTATACCCGGGCGTGCGTGCTAGACTGAAACCGGCGGCCGATGAACGTTCACGTCGCGATTCCCGATCTCTTCTGGCCCGATCCGGCAGCGGCGCCTGCGGCGCAACGGCGCGCGCCCGCGCTCGAGCGCCTCCTTGCGCGTGGCCGGCGCGCGGCCGGAACAGAGCCGATCCTCGAGTCGTGGCTGCTCGCAACCTGGAAGGTCCGCCACGCCGGCGCCGCACCCTACGCGCTCCTCGCCGACGGGGGCGAGCCGGGCGAGGCCTGGTGGCTGTGCGCGGAGCCCTGCAGCCTGCGCGTGAACCTGGATCACCTGCTGCCGCTCGACGCGACGCACTTCGGGCTCACGCGCGCCGAGGCCGACGCGCTCGCCGAGCGCCTGAACCGCCATTTCGCGCCCACGGGTCTCGCGTTCGTCCCGCGCCATCCCACACGCTGGTACCTGCGCTGTCGCGAGGCGATCGCGAGCGGCGCGCCGCCGCTCACGGCCGCCCGCGGCCTGCGCCTCGGGAAGCCTGCGGACGCGCGGCTCGCCGCCCTCGCGAACGAGATTCAGATGGTGCTCCACCGCGACACGGTCAACGCGGAGCGCGAGGAACGCGGCGAGCTTCCGGTCAACGGCCTCTGGCTGTGGGGCGCCGGCCGCTTCTCGCCCCCACCTGCTCGCGCGTTCTCCCGCGTGCACGCGAACATGGCGCTCGCATCGGGATTGGCCGCGGCCGCGGGGAGCGCGGCGCTACCGCTGCCCGACGAGGCCGAGAGCTGGCTCCGCACGGCGCCACGCGAAGGCATAGAGCTCATCGTGCTCGACGGGCTGCGCACCGCCGCGAGCTACCGCGACCGCGCGGCCTGGGCCGACCAGCTCGCAGCGCTCGAGCGCGAGTGGTTCGAGCCCCTCACCGCCGCCCTCGGCGCGGGCCGCATCGGCATGGTGACGCTGCACGCCATGGGCGCGGGCGGCGCGCTCGACGCGGAGACCACGCGCCAGGACCTGCGCCATTTCTGGCGCCGCCCGCGCCCGCTCACTGCTTACGGACTGCCCGCGTGACCCCCGCCGGCAGCATCGTCGCGCGCAAGGTGCCGCTCGCTGCCGAACGCACGCTCGTGCAGGCCGGGGTCCACCCGCTCCTCGCGCGCGTCTATGCGGCGCGCGGGGTGAGCGCGCCGGCGGACCTCGACTGCGAGCTCGGCACTCTGATCCCGCCAGCGCAGCTCAAGCACGCGGACGCGGCGGCGGCGCTCCTCGCCGATCACATTGCCGCGGGCAAGCGGCTGGTCATCGTCGCCGATTACGACTGCGACGGCGCGACGGCCTGCGCCGTGGGCTTGCGTGCGCTCGAGGCGTTCGGCGCGAAGGTGGATTTCTTCGTCCCGAACCGCATGGAGATGGGATACGGCCTCTCACCGCAGGTCGTCGACGTCGTCGCGCCGGCGCGACCCGACCTGATCATCACCGTCGACAACGGCATCGCCAGTTTCGACGGCATCGAGCGCGCCCGCGAGCACGGGATCGCAACGCTCGTGACCGACCACCACTTGCCGGCGGAGGCGCTGCCGGACGCCGCGTGCATCGTGAACCCGAATCAGCCCGGGTGCCCGTTCCCGAGCAAGTCGATCGCCGGCGTCGGCGTGATGTTCTACGTGATGCTCGCCCTGCGCGCCGAGCTGCGGCGCCGCGGCGCGTTCGCCGGGCGCGCCGAGCCCAACCTCGCCGATCTCCTCGACCTCGTCGCGCTCGGGACGGTCGCCGACGTGGTGAAGCTCGACCGCAACAACCGCGTGCTGGTGACGCAGGGGCTCAAGCGCATGCGCGCCGGGCGCCTGCAGCCGGGCCTCGCCGCGCTGTTCAGCGTCGCGGGCCGGGACGCCCGTCGCGCGCGCGCGTTCGATCTCGGCTTTACCCTCGGCCCGCGCGTCAACGCCGCCGGGCGGCTCGCGGACATGCGCCTCGGCATCGAGGCGCTTGCGACCGCGGACTTCGCGCGCGCGCTCAACATCGCGCAGGAGCTCGACCGGCTGAACCGCGAACGCCGGGAGGTCGAGGCGTCAATGCGCGGCGACGCCGAGGCGACGCTCGCGGAGATCGACGTCGAGCGGATGGCGAGCATCGTTCTGTACGACGAGCGCTGGCACCAGGGCGTCGTGGGGCTCCTCGCCGGGAGGCTCAAGGACCGGCACCACCGTCCGGCGATCGCGCTCGCGCCCGCAGGCAACGGCGAGCTGCGCGGCTCGGGGCGTTCGATCCCCGGCCTCCATCTGCGCGATGCCCTCGACCTCGTCGCCAAGCGCGCGCCGGGGCTGCTCGTCCGCTTCGGCGGGCATGCCGCCGCCGCCGGGCTGACGCTGCGCGCGGCGGAGGTCGAGCGCTTTCGCGCGCTCTTCGACGCGGCAGTCCGCGAGATGGTCGATCCGGCGGCGCTCGCGCGCACCGTCGAGACCGACGGCCCGCTCGAGCCCGGTTACGCCACCCTCGACGTCGCGCGGATGCTCGACGGCGCGGTGTGGGGACAGGGATTCGCGGCGCCGCTCTTCGGGGACGAGTTCGCGGTGGAGAGCCAGCGGCTCGTCGGCGAGCGCCACCTGCGCCTGAAGCTCGCGCGCGACGGCGCGCGGTACGATGCGATCGCCTTCGGGCGCACCGAGCCGGTCCCCGCGCGGGTCCGGGCCGCCTATGCGCTCGGGATCGACGAGTGGAACGGGACCGAGGCACTCGCGCTGCGCGTCGAGGCCGTCGAGCCGGCGCACTGACCGGGAGAGCTCATGGAACGCAAGCGCATCAGCTCGGCGAAGATCCGGGCCGTCGGCTACGACCCGCGCGCGCAGGTGCTCGAGGTCGAGTTCAACGACGGGCGCGTGCTGGCCTACAGCGGCGTGTCCCCGGAGGTCCACCGGCGGTTCATGGCCGCGCCGTCCCCGGTGAGCTTCTTCGAGGACAAGATCGCCGACGAGTACCCCTCCCGCCGCATCTAGGGCGGCCGCAGTCGGCGTCACCGCAAGCGCGCGGGCGGGCCGGGCTGCGCCGGTCGCCGCGGTCAGGCTAAACTTGGCCCCAGTCCGAACAAAAAGCCCCCGGCCTATGCACGCGAGCATGCGCAAGGTGGCGGCCGCCATCGGCGCGCACACCGATCATTGCTTTCGGTTCGATTTCCCCGACGGCACGTCGTACCAGAACCGCCCCGGCGCGCCCGAGGTGACCGTGCGGTTGCGCACTCCGCGGGCGCAATGGAACGTGGCGCTGTTCGGCCACATCGGATTCCTCGAATCGTATTTCGCGGGCGACCTCGACATCGAGGGCAGCCTGCCGGCCGCGTTCCGCGTCGCCTCGGCGTCCGGATTCGACTCGGGAACGCTGCACAACCCGCTGCTGAAGGTGCGCAACCGCTGGCACGAGTTCCGGTTCTCCAACCGCACCATCGCGCAGGCGAAGGCGAACGCGCGCTTCCATTACGGGCTCGGTGCGGACTTCTACCGCCTCTGGCTCGACGTGCGGCTGATGATGTACACCTGCGGGTACTGGAAAGAGGGCACCCGCACCGTCGAGGAGGCCCAGGCGAACAAGGTGGAGCACGTCTGCCGCAAGGTGCGCCTCCAGCCCGGCGAGGAGGTGATCGACATCGGCACCGGCTTCGGCGGCTTCATGTTCCACGCCGTCGAGCGCCACGGGATCCGCGGTACCGCGCTCAACACCACCACCGAGCAGTGCGACTGGCTGCGCGACGAAGTGGTGCGGCGCGGCCTCGCCGAGCGCATCGCGGTGCGCGAGGCCGACTTCCGCGAGGTCGACCGGCAGTACGACAAGGTGGTGTCGATCGGCGTGCTCGAGC
>CAZIXQ010000022.1:0-26996 GCA_964543155.1 uncultured Enterobacteriaceae bacterium | reverse complement strand
GAGCGTTGGCTTCGGCTCCGGTGATCTATCGGGAGAATAGATGGCTGACGATCCAATGTATCACGAGGGAATGCGCCAGCTTCAGGACGCCCGCGAAACGCGGCCGCTAGCTGACCGTCTAGAGCAGGTAACCGTTCGCACGGCGTTTACCGACGAGGACCGTGCGTTCATTCAGCGCTGCCCGATGTTTTTCATCGCAACAGCTGATGCCCGTGGCCATCCTGACTGTTCCTACAAGGGCGGGATGCCCGGGTTCGTGCACGTCCTGGACGCTCGCACCCTTGCCATTCCCGACTACGACGGCAATGGCATGTACCGAACCTGGGGCAACGTAATCCTCAACCCTCACGTTGGTCTGCTGTTCCTAGACTTCGAGCACCCAAAGCGCCTCCGCGTGAATGGCACGGCTCAAGTCAGGGAAGATGATCCTCTGCGCACCGAGTATCCTGGATCTGTGTTCGTAGTTCGTGTCACGGCGACGAAGATCTTCCCGAACTGCCCTCGGTACATACACAAGATGCAACTGATCGAACATTCGGTCTATGCGCCGCGGGCCGAGTACACACCGCCAGTCCCGGCGTGGAAGACGTTCGACGTCTTTCGTGACTCCCTCCCGGCTCGCGACCGTGCCGACGACAAGCAGGAGTGAGCCCAGCCGTCAGTTGCAGCGCACCCGCGCCGGCGGGCTTCGCCCGCCTACGCGCGCCGCTGAACTGAGACCATATGGACTCCGTTGGGCGTCTCGCGCAGGGCACACCGCGCCTGCTGATCGCAAGTCTTTAGGGGAGGAAGGACGATGGCCGCCTACGTGATCTTCGACGTCGAGATCCGCGATCCGCATCGGTATCAGGAGTTCATGACAAAGGTGAAGCCGGCGCTCGCCGACGCTGGCGCCCGCTATCTGGCTCGTGGCGGAGCGCACCGGGTCTATGAAGGCGACTGGAGTCCGCGTCGAATCGTGCTGCTGGAATTCCCCTCTCTCGCGGCGTGGGAGTCGTTCTACTACGGCCCGGTGTATCAAGGCCTCAAGGCAGTGCGCGATGAGTGCAGTTCCGCCCGTCTCGTCGGCGTGGAAGGTCTGGCAGCCTGATCCGCACCTTCTTGGCGGTCCGGATGCAGACGCCCGACCTCGCGTTCGTCGCCAGGACGGCGAGGAAGGGCCAGCGGCACTCGCGCCGCGCTACGACGCGGAGGCATTTCCTTCGCACCGTTTCGGAGCAGACTCACCGGGATCCGTGGGCCGAACTCTGACGATCTGTCGCAGAAACCATCTCGGGAGACACGTGCTGTGAACCTCGCGGCCACCACTGGACTGTTCGTCGCAACCGCAATCGCCGAGATCGTCGGCTGCTACCTGCCGTACCTCTGGCTCAAGGACCGCGCACCGATCTGGGTGCTCGTCCCGGCCGCCCTTTCCCTTGCCGTCTTCGTGTGGTTGCTGACGCTCCACCCGACAGCCGCCGGTCGGGTCTACGCGGCTTACGGAGGCGTCTACGTGGCGACCGCGGTCGTTTGGCTGTGGCTCGTCGACGGCATGCGTCCGAGTGTCTGGGACGCCGTAGGCTCGCTCGTCGCCATTTCAGGCATGGCGATCATCATGCTCGCGCCACGCGCATGATGGTGAAATCGACAGTCGTCCGCGGAGATCACTTCGGCTACGGGACCGCTTGAAAGAGCGCCTCCGGCTGATGCAAGCGGGTCGATCCCGTTGACCGCTCGCGCTCGGGCCGCTCGCGCTGGCACTGCAAAGTGGACCATGCCCGAGCACCGCCTGCACCGGACCGCCGCCGGTGCGCCGCTTGCGGTTCCCTCGGGCGAGGACGCAAGGAAGATCCTGGATAGGTCATCCATTCGGAAATCAATGGCTCCCTATATGATGGGGGGCTCGCAGAACGGACTCTCCATGGGCGTTAGATGCGTGGCATTTCCCGCAGCGGTGATGGTCGCGAATCTTCCCGACCCTGCCTTTGCTCAATCAGCCTGTCCCGGAATGCACATGAGGATCCTGAACATGAGGAGCAGCACCGGAACCTTGGCGTGCGCGCTGTCCGAAGCGCCGGACGGATTCCCCGAAGAACATCTGCGCGCGGCATGCGGATGCAGATCGGCCGCGTCGCTGTGATCTCGCGTGCGCCTGGCGCTCGAGCGCCGCGAGTGACGGGGGCGCCGCGATGAACGACCTCTTTCCGCCCTGGCCGCTCTTCTCCGCGTTCCTCGTCGCCAGCCTCGTGCTCGCCGTCACGCCGGGCTCCGGCGTGCTCTACATCGTCACGCGCAGCCTCGTCCAGGGGCGCCGATCCGGGCTGGTGTCCGTGGCCGGTGTCGCCCTCGGCAATCTCGGCAACGCGCTGGCCGCGTCGCTCGGCCTCGCCGCGCTGTTCGCGGTTTCCGCGGCGGCCTTCACCGTGGTCAAGTACGCCGGCGCGCTCTACCTCGTCTACCTCGGGGTGCAGATGCTCCGCGCCCCTCGGACCGATCGAGCGGCTGCCGACTCCGGCGCGGTCCCCTCGTCGCGCGTCTTCCGCGACGGGTTCGTCGTCGCGCTGCTCAACCCGAAGACGACGCTCTTCTTCGCCGCCTTCCTGCCGCAATTCCTGAGTCCCGGCGGCGCCCCGATGCGGCAGAGCATGGCGCTCGGCGCCCTCTTCGTTGGGATCGCCGCCGTGACCGACAGCGGCTACGCGCTCGCCGCAGGCGCGGTGGCCCCCGCGTTGCGCCGCGGCAGCGTCCGCCGCGTCGGCCGCATGATCGGCGGCGGCGTGTTCATCGGCCTCGGGCTGTTCACCGCGCTCACTGCGTCGCGCGGGACCAGGGCGTAGCGCATCCGCGCGCCCGCCGGGACGAGACCGTGATCACCGTCGCCACGCGCTTCTGGCTCGGGGTCGCGCTGCCCGCGGTCCTCCTCGCCGCGTGGATTCTGCTCGTCGTCCTCACCGGTCACGGCCGGGAATGGACGCCGGCCGTCGCCCTGTTCGGCGCGTTCGTCGCGCTGCCCCTCGTGCTCCTCGGAGGCTGCTGGGTCCTGTTCGTGCGCTGGCGCAGCCCTGCGCGCCTGGCGTTTGCCGGACTCGTCCTCCCCGCGCTCGTCGGCGGCGCGGTCGCCGCGTTCGTGCACGGGGCCGGGGCCGTGCATCGCGCGGGCGCGATGCTCCTCGCGCCGTTCCTTGCGCTTGGGGGAATCGCCGGGCACTATCCGCTCGCTTCGTTCGTCGCCTGGGGTCTCGCCCTGGGGCTCGTGATCGTCGCGGCGCGCTGCCGCGGCCACTGAAGGGGTCGACCCGCTATCTTCGGCCCCGCGCCGCGCTTGCCGCCGGCCGACGACCGATGGACCCGGAGCCGCGCCACGTAGGCATCCGCCAGCCGCCCGACGCGGCCCGCAAGCGTGCGGTGGTCGCAGCCCTCGGTGCCTTCCTTCCGCCGCACTGCCTCCTGCACGTCGAGGAGGACCCCCGCCCGTACGAGTGCGACGGCCTCACCGCCTTCCGCTGCCGGCCGATGTACGTCGCGCTCCCCGAGAACGAGGCGCAGGTCCGGCGCACCCTCCTTGCCTGCCGCGAGCACGACGTCCCGGTCGTCGCGCGCGGTGCAGGCACGAGCCTCTCCGGCGGCGCGACGCCGCACGCCTCGGGCGTCCTGCTCGCGCTCGCGAAGCTCAACTGCAACCTCACGCGGTTCTGGGCGAAAGACGGCGCGGCGTAGACTCCCCTCCCCTGCTGCCGGAGAGACCCGCATGTACCTGCCCAAGCACTTCGATGAGACCCGCGTCGAGGTCCTGCACGGCCTGATCCGCGCGCATCCGCTCGGCGCGCTGGTCACGACGGGCGCGAACGGGCTCGAGGCAAACCACATCCCCTTCGAGATCGATCCCGACCCGGCGCCGTTCGGCACGCTGCGGGCCCACGTGGCGCGCGCGAACCCGGTGTGGCGCGAGGGTACGGGCGACGCGCTGGTGATCTTTCAAGGCCCGGAGATCTACGTCTCCCCCTCGTGGTACCCGTCGAAACGGGAAGGCGGCAAGGTGGTGCCGACCTGGAACTACGCGGTGGTCCACGCGTACGGCGCCCTGCGTGCCGTCGACGACGCCGCCTGGCTGCGCGCGTTCGTCGAGCGGCTCACCGACCGGCACGAGGCCGCCCGCCCCGACCGCTGGCACGTCACCGACGCGCCGGCCGACTACGTGGACAGGATGGTCACCGCGATCGTCGGCATCGAGCTGCCGGTCGCGCGCCTCGTCGGCAAATGGAAGGTCAGCCAGAACCGGCCCGCGGCCGACCAGGCGGGCGTCATCGCAGGGCTCGAGGCCGTCGGGGACGACGCCGCGCGCGCGATGGCCGCGGCGGTGCGCAGCCGGGCTACCTGAGCCAGGCGAGGACCCAGGCGATCACCTGCTTCGCGATGAAGCCGAGGATGCCGAAGGCGAGCACGAAGAAGAGCACGAAGGTGCCGAAGCGGCCCGCCTGGGACTTCTTCGCGAGGTCCCAGATGATGAACAGCATGAAGAGCATGAAGCCGGTCAGCCCGAAGGTCAGGCCGAACTCGGAGATCTGCTCCTCGGTGAAGCCGAACACGGCGCCTCACGCGCGCGGCGGCAGCCCCGACGCGTCGACCACGTCGCGGTAGGCGTGCCAGGTCGCGTGCCCGATCACCGGGATCGCGACCACGAACCCGAGCATGAAGGTCGCGAGCGACACGCCGGTCGCGACCATGATGAGGCTCGCCCACAGCGCCATCGCGAGCGGGTTCTCCCCCACCGCGCGCACGCTGGTGAGGAGGGCGCTCAGCATGTCGACGTCGCGGTCCAGCAGGAGCGGCGCCGACACCACCGTCACTGCGAACACGAGCGCCGCGCCGATGCCGCCGAGCGTGATCCAGACCGGGAAGAGGTTCGAACCCTCCGACAGGATCACGTGGCGCACGACGCTCTCGAGGCCGGTGATCGGAGATTTGACGAAGAGCGCGAACAGCACCGCCGACACCAGCACCCAGGCCGTGCCGGCGAGCACGAGGATCAGCCCGAGCCACACGAGCGGCCGCGTGCCGCGGCGCCAGGCGCCTGCGGCCTCGCGCAGCGCCGCGCGCTCGCCGCGCTCGAGTCGGCGGCTCAGCTCGTAGAGGCCGGTCGCGAGGATCGGACCCACCAGCAGGAATCCCGACACCGCGCCGGGCAGCAGGTACCAGAAACGCGCGGTCACCGCGAGGATCGCGAGCCCGCCGAGCGCGACGATCAGGCCGTGGAGGAGACTCGCGCCGGGCGTGCGCGTAAAGTCGCGCCAACCGCGCGCGAGCCAGCCGAACGGCGCCGCCACTGGCACGTCCCGCACCGGCGGCAACGTGAGTCCGGCTTCGGCGGGGTCGCTGGGCGGCGGCATGGCGGCGCTCGGTCGGGGAATCCGCGCCGATTCTCGTTCGCACGTGCAGTCGCTGTCCAGCACGCCGCGCGCGACCGCCCGATCCGACGGCGCATCGGGTATCCTTGCCGCTGCTCCGACCGGTGCGCGCCGCGCGAGACTGCGCCGCCGCCGGAGCGCGGGACACATGACGCAACCCAGCGTGCTCTTCGAGATCCGTGACGGCTACGCGGCTGTCACGCTGAACCGGCCGGACAAGCTGAACAGCTTCACCGCCGAGATGCACGCGCGCCTGCGCGAGTCGCTCGCCGCCGTGAAGGCGCGCGAGGACATCCGCGCGGTGCTCCTCACCGGCGCGGGCCGCGCGTTCTGCGCCGGGCAGGACCTGAGCGAGCGCGTCGTCGCGCCCGGCGCTCCGCCGCCCGACCTCGGCCAGTCGCTCGGCACCCTGTACAACCCGCTCGTGCGCACGCTGCGCACGCTCGAGAAGCCGGTGGTGTGCGCGGTCAACGGCGTGGCGGCCGGCGCCGGCGCGAACCTCGCGCTCGCGTGCGACCTCGTCGTTGCGGCGCGCTCGGCGAGCTTCGTCCAGGCGTTCTCGAAGATCGGGCTGATGCCCGACTCGGGGGGCACCTACTTCCTGCCGCGCCTGGTCGGCATGGCGCGCGCGATGGGGCTCGCGCTGCTCGCGGACAGGCTCGCCGCCGAGGAGGCGGCGCGGATCGGGCTCATCTGGAAGTGCGTCGACGACGCGGCGCTCATGAGCGAAGCGCACGCGATCGCCGCCGCGCTCGCCTCGGGCCCCACCAGGGCGTACGGCGCGATCAAGGAGTCGCTCTACGCCTCGCCGCACAACACGCTCGACGCGCAGCTCAACCTCGAGCGCGACATCCAGCGCGAGCTCGGGCGCACCGAGGACTATCGCGAGGGCGTCACCGCGTTCAAGGAGAAGCGGCCGCCGGCCTACCGGGGACGCTGAGCGCCATCCCGGCCGCGCGAAGCGGGAGGCGCCGTGTACACGTTCCGCCAGGAGCGTCGTGGACAGGAGGAGGTAACGATGTCGCCGTACGACCAGCTCGAGCCGATCGAGAAGGCGAGCCCGGACGCGCTGCGCGCGCTGCAGCTCGAGCGCCTGAAGTGGAGCCTCGCCCACGCCTACGAGAAGGTTCCCCACTACCGCAGGAAGTTCGACGCGGCGGGCGTGCGCCCGGGGGACCTGAAGCGGCTCGAGGACCTGGCGAAGTTCCCCTTCACCACCAAGCACGACCTGCGCGAGAACTACCCGTTCGGCATGTTCGCGGTGCCGATGGACGATCTCGTGCGCATCCACGCCTCGAGCGGCACCACCGGCAAGCCCACCGTGGTCGGCTACACGCAGCGCGACATCGACACCTGGTCGGACCTGATGGCGCGCTCGATCCGTGCGGCGGGGGGCCGCTCCACCGACAAGATCCACGTCGCCTACGGCTACGGCCTCTTCACCGGGGGCCTGGGCGCGCACTACGGCGGCGAGCGGCTCGGCGCGACCGTGATCCCGGTGGGCGGCGGCATGACCGAGCGGCAGGTGCAGCTCATCAACGACTTCCGGCCCGACATCATCATGGTCACGCCGTCGTACATGCTCGCGATCGCCGACGAGTTCGAGCGCCAGGGCCTGAACGCGCGCGAGTCGAGCCTGCGCATCGGCATCTTCGGCGCCGAGCCCTGGACCGACGGCATGCGCGAGGAAATCGAGCGGCGCATGGGCCTCGACGCGATCGACATCTACGGGCTCTCGGAGGTGATGGGGCCGGGCGTCGCGCAGGAGTGCATCGAGACCAAGGACGGGCTGACGATCTGGGAGGACCACTTCTACCCGGAGATCATCGACCCGGCCACCGGCGAGGTGCTGCCCGACGGGAAGCCCGGCGAGCTCGTCTTCACCTCGCTCTCGAAGGAGGCGATGCCGGTGGTCCGCTACCGCACCCGCGACCTCACCACCCTGCTGCCGGGCACCGCGCGCACGATGCGCCGCATGGCCCGCATCACCGGCCGCAGCGACGACATGCTCATCATCCGCGGCGTGAACGTGTTCCCGACCCAGATCGAGGAGCTGATCACCAAGCAGCCGAAGCTCTCGCCCCACTACGTGCTCGAGGTGCGGCGCGAGGAGCGGCTCGACGAGCTGACCGTGGTGGTCGAGATCCGCCAGGATCTCGCCGCCGCGCCGGCGGCCGAGCGCGAGGCCGAGGCAAGACAGCTCGCGCACCACATCAAGAGCTACATCGGCGTCTCGAGCGACGTGAAGGTGGTGGAGCCCGGCAAGGTGGAGCGCTCGCAGGGCAAGGCGAAGCGGGTGATCGACCTCAGGCCGAAGGGGTAGTCGCCCGACCGGACGGCTACCGGCAACGATTCGAAGATCGGCCCCGGCAGCCGCCGCCTTGCGAGCTCGCGGAAGTCGCGAAAGTTGTGACAGCGCTTCAGGCGCATCCTGGGCTCCCCCCGACGCGTGTGCGCGAGGGCCGACTCACAGCGCAAACCGACGGACCGCCGCCTCGTTCCATTCGATGCCCGTCCCCGCGCGATCGGGCACCACAAGATGGCCGTCCCCGCGCTCGAACGGCTCGACGAGGATCGGGTCGGCCCAGTCCTGCCACTCGAGCCAGTGGGCGGTCTCGGTGACGCGCATGAGGTGCGCTGCACACTCGGGGTACAGGTGCGTGGACATCGGAATCCCCGCCGCCCCGGCGATCGCCGCCGCGCGCAGCCACCCGCTGACCCCACCGATGCGCATCAGGTCGGGCATCACGTAGTCGCCGGCGCCCGCGAGGACGGCCTGGTAGAGCAGGCGCGGGCCGTAGAAGTTCTCCCCGAGCTGGACCGGCGTCTTCAGCTCGCGCGCGAGCTGCGCGTAGCCGGGGATGTTGTCGTAGGTCGTCGGCTCCTCGAACCAGTAGAGCCCCGCATCGTCGAGCGCATGGCAGCGCACCAGCGCGTCGCCGAGCGAGAGGCCCTGGTTGAAGTCGCACATCAGCTTGACGTCGTCGCCCGCCCCTTTGCGAACTTCCGCGATCGCCGCACGATCCTCGGCGAGCGTCGCCCGCCCGAGCCGCAGCTTCAAACCGGCGAAGCCGCCCTCCGCGACGAGCTCGGCCGCCTCCGCGGCAAGCTCGCTTACCGGCGTCAGCCAGAGCCCGTTGCTGTTGTATGCCGGCACCGGACCGGTCGTCCCGCCGAGGTAGACCGCCAGCGGCAGGCCGGCGGCTTGCGCGAGCGCGTCCCACGCCGCCATGTCGAGGCCCGATACCGCGATCAGCGCGACCCCCTCGCGGCCGACGAGATGCAGCGAACCGATGCCGCGGCGATAGGCGTCGACGGGCGCGACCGGCTGCCCGGTCGCGGCCGCGGCGAGATCCTCGATCGCCGCCGCGATGTAACGCAGCGACTGCCTCAGGTAGGGCTCGAGATAGCTGCGGCCGACGATGCCCTGGTGGGTCTCGAGGTCGATGAGCAGCATCGGCCACTCCCGGAAGAGGCCCACCTTCGAGACGACCGGCCGCTTCAGCGGCACTGCCACCGCGCGCGCGCGCACCGCCTTCAGGGTCAGCCGGTCAGCCATTTGCTGAACCTCGGCCTGGTCGACGGTTCTAATTGGCGCGATATCGTTCGACCGCCGCTTCGTCCCACGCGAGCCCGCTCCCCGGCCGGTCCGGCGCCTCGAACATCCCGCGCTTCGGCCGCAGCGGCTCGGCGAGCAGGCTGCCGGCGATGTCGAGGTGCTCGAGATAGTGCGCGGTCGGCGTGACCGCGAGGAGGTGCGCGGAGACCTCGATGAAGAGGTGGCTCGAGCATTCGACGCCGTACGCCTGCGCGAGCGCCGCCGCGCGCATCCACCCGGTGACCCCGCCGATCTGCTGCACGTCCGGCATCACGTAATCGCACGCCTTCGCCGCCAGCGCCCGCTGCATCTCGAACGGCCCGGCGAAGTTCTCGCCGATCTGGATCGGGATGTCGAGCGCCGCCGCGATCTCGGCGTGCCCGGCGAAGTCGTCGCAGCGCACCGGCTCCTCGATCCAGCCGACGCCCTCGCCCTCGAGCGCCCGCCCGCGCCGGATCGCCTCGGCGACCGTGAGCGACTGGTTGAAGTCGACGAGGAGCGCCGCGGTCTCGGGGAGACTCTTCCGGGCCGCGCGTACGACCGCGAGATCCTCCTTCAGCGTCGGCCAGCCGATCTTGATCTTGACGGCGCGGAATCCTTCCTCGGCGCTGCGGGCCGATTCCGCGGCCGCCTCGTCGGGCGGGAGCAGGCCGAAGCTGGCATATCCCGGCACGGGCTTGCGCCTCCCGCCAAGGAGTTCCACGAGCGGCAGCCCCCGGCTCACCGCGACGGCGTCCCAGACCGCCATGTCGAGCCCCGAGACGGCGAACGCCGACAGGTTGCGCGGCCCGCCAAGCAGCGTGCAGCGCGCCCGGAGCGCGCGTTCGATCTCGAACGGCACCGTCGGCTCGCCGGCGAGCGTCGCGCCCACGGCGCGAACCAGCTCGTCCAGCGCCTTCAGCGCGGTCGCCTGGTAGGCGAACACGTACGAGCGCCCGGTCACGCCCTCCGCGGTGTGGAGGTCGATGAGCAGCACCGGCGCCTGCAGCAACGACCCCGACGCGGTGCGCACCGGCTTCGCCAGCGGCGCGATGACGGGACGGGTCTCGACCTCCCGGATGGTCAACGGCCTGGACATGGTGTCGCCCTCCTGATGAACGGTCAGCGGGGCCTGCGCCCGACGCCGATCCGCGCGGCCGAGCCGCGCAGATGGTCGGCGGCGGCACGCTCGGCCCCGCGCGCGTCGCCGCGCTCGATTGCGGTGAAGATCTTCTGGTGCTCGCGCTGCGCGGCCTGCGGCCGGCCTGCCCGCCGTCCCGCCGCAGTCCATGCCGGCCGGCGCGTCGCCGCGAAGTGAAAGCCGAGAAACTCCACGAAGCGCTGCAGGTGGGCGTTGTGGGTCGCCGCCGCGATCGCGCGATGAAACGCTCCGTCCGCCGCGACCCCGTCCATCCCTTCCGCGATGGCGCGCGACACGTCCTCGAGCGCGCGCCGGATCGCCGCGAGATCGGCCCGCGTGCGCCGTTCGGCCGCCAGCCGCGCGGTCGCGACCTCGACCGCCGCCCGAAGCTCGAAGAGCTGCGCGAGCTCGGCCGCGTCGAGCTCGCCCTCATCCGGCAGCCGGAAGCTCGCCCGCCCCGGCTCGCCCGAGACGAACGCGCCCGCGCCCTGGCGGGTCGCGACGTAGCCGTCGGCCCTGAGACGGGCGATCGCTTCGCGCACCACCGCCCGGCTGACGCCGAAGCGCTCGCCGAGCGCCTGCTCGGTGGGCAGTCGCGCGCCGGGCGCGAGCTCGCCCGACTCGATCCGCGTCTGCAGCGCACGCACGATCTGCTCGGCGAGCCCGCGCGGGCGGGCGACTTCGTCGGACGTCGGTGGACGCTCCAGCTTCATGTTTGTCTGCTTGTCTGACAACCTGGCGAGCAGACTACTTGCCCCGGCGCCGGGCAGTCAAGCTGCACCGCACCACGCGCGGCCTGCGGGTCTCACCGGGGAAGGAATCCGGGCGGGACGCCCGGCTTTGCGAAAAGGTCGTCCGCGTTGAGGGGCGCGCCGTTCGCCCCTCCAACGCGGACAGTTATGCGTCGCGGCCGCGGTCACGCGGCCGTGTACGCATAACTATTTCTTGGGCAGCTGCCCCTGCACGCCCTCGACGTAGAAGTCCATCACCGCGAGCTCGGCGTCGGGCATGGACTTGCCGGCCGGCACGCGCTCCTTGCCGCCCTGGTCCTTCACCGGGCCGCCGAACGGATGGAGCTTGCCGGCGACGATGTCGGCTTCGGCCTTCGCGACGAGATCGCGCACGTCCTTCGGCACCGCCGCGTTGAACGGCGCGAGCTTCACCATGCCGTCCTTGATCCCGCCCCAGACGTTCGCGGGCTGCGCCTTGCCGGCGAGCGCATCGCCCACCATCTTCGAGTAGAAGCCCGACCAGTCGTGCGTCGAGGCGGTGAGGTGCGCTTTCGGGCCGTACTTCGACATGTCGGAGTGGTAGCCGATCGCGTACACGCCCTTCTCCTCCGCCGCCTGCACCGGCGCGGTCGAGTCGGTGTGCTGCATGAGCACGTCCGCCCCCTGCGAGATCAGGGTCATCGCCGCCTCGCGCTCCCGGCCCGGGTCGTACCAGGAGTTCACCCAGATGACGCGCACCTGCGCCTTCGGGTTCACGCTCTGCATCCCGCGCGTGAAGGCGTTGATCCCCTGTAGCACCTCCGGGATCGGGAACGCGGCCACGTACCCGGCGACGCCGGTCTTGCTCATCTTCCCGGCCACGATGCCGGCGAGGTAGCGGCCCTCGTAGAAGCGCGCGTTGTAGGTCCCGACGTTCTTGTCGCGCTTGTAGCCGGTCGCGTGCTCGAAGTGCACCTTCGGGAACGCCTTCGCGACCTTGATCGTCGGGTTCATGTACCCGAACGAGGTGGTGAAGATGAGCTGATGGCCGCTCGCGGCGAGCTCGCGGATCACCCGCTCGGCGTCCGCGCCCTCGGGCACGTTCTCGACGTACTTGGTGGCGATCTTGGTGCCGAACTGCTTCTCGATCGCCCTGCGCCCGAGATCGTGCTGGTAGGTCCAGCCGGCGTCGCCGACCGGGCTCACGTACACGAACCCGATCTTGAGCGGCTGCTGCGCGGCGGCGGGCCCCGCAAGGGCGAGCGCGGCCGCGGCGAGGAGCGTTGCGCCCCACTTCTGATTCGACATCTTCCTTTCTCCTTTCCCGGTGAAGTACTGCGAGGTTGCGACGCCCGGCGTTCAGCCGTCCGGGTGGTAGCTCTTCCCGAGCGACACCGGCGCGTTCAGCCGGATGACGTTCGGGTTGCGCGAGATCAGCACCAGCACCACGATCGTCGCGAGATACGGCAGGCTCGACAGGAGCTGCGAGGCGATTGCGGCGCCCGCACCCTGCGCGAAGAACTGCGCGATGGTAACGCCGCCGAAGAGGTAGGCGCCGATCAGCACCCGCCCGGGGCGCCACGTGGCGAACACCACCAGCGCGAGCGCGATCCAGCCGCGGCCGGCAGTCATGTTCTCGACCCACATCGGGGTGTAGATGACCGAGAGGTACGCCCCGCCCACGCCTGCCATCGCGCCGCCGAAGAGCGTGGCGAGGTAGCGGATGCCGATCACCGGGTAGCCGATCGCGTTCGCCGAGGTGGGCGACTCCCCGACCGCGCGCAGCACCAGGCCGGGGCGCGTCCGGTACAGGAACCAGCTCACCAGCCCGAAGAGCACCCACGAGCGGTACACGAGCGGCTGCTGTGCGAACAGCGCCGGCCCGACGAGCGGGAGGTCGGCGAGGCCGGGGATCGCAAACGACTGCGGCGCCGGCAGCGCGACGCTCTCGAAGGGCTTGCCCGCGAAGGCGGAGAGCCCCACCCCGAAAATGCTGAGCGCGAGGCCGGCGGCCACCTGGTTCGCCTGCAGCGTCAGCGTCAGCACCGCGAAGACGAGCGCGGTCCCCGCGCCCGCGGCCATGCCCGCGAGGACCCCGACCGCGGCGCTCCCGGTCGCCACCGTCGCGGCGAAGCCGGCGATCGCGCCGCACAGCATCATCCCCTCGACGCCCAGGTTGAGGACGCCCGATTTCTCGGTCACCAGCTCGCCGAGCGCGGCGAAGACGAGCGGCGTCCCGGCTGCCAGCGTGGCCACGAGGATGGGAACGAGCGCGTCGGTCACGCCGCGCGCCCGACGGTCGCGGCCGCGGGCCGCGCGGGGCGCAGCGTCTTCAGCCGGTAGTTGATCAGCACGTCCGCCCCGAGCAGGAAGAAGAGCAGCATCCCCTGGAAGAGCCCGGTGATCGCCGCGGGCAGCCGCAGCTCCATCTGCGCCTGCTCGCCACCGAGATAGAGGAGCGACATCAGGAGGCTCGCGATCAGGATGCCGACCGGGTTCAGCCGACCCACGAAGGCGACGATGATCGCCGCGAAGCCGTAGCCGGGCGAGATCGACGGGGTGAGCTGCCCGATCGGCCCGGCGACCTCCGCGAGCCCCGCGACGCCGGCGGCGGCGCCACCGGCGAGCATGCCGAGCCACACCGTGCGCGCCGCGCTGAACCCGGCGTAGCGGGCCGCCGCGTCGGCGAGCCCGGCCACGCGCATCTGATAGCCGAGGAAACTCTTGTGGATGAACACCCATCCGGCGGCGACAACGGCGAGCGCGAGGAAGAAGCTCGCGTTGAGCCGCGTCGTCTCCACCAGGATCGGAAAGAGGAGCGCGTCGTCGAACATCTTCGACTGCGGGAAGTTGAAGCCCTGGGGATCGCGCCAGGGCTCGTGGACGAGGTACGAGAGCAGCAGGGCCGCGACATACGTGAGCATCAGGCTCGTCAGGATCTCGCTCGCATTGAAGCGCGTGCGCAGGAAAGCGGGGATCGCCGCCCAGGCCATTCCGCCGATGGCGCCGGCCAGCACCATCACCGCGAGGACCCAGCCCGACGCCGCACCCTCCATGTGCAGCGCAACGCCACCGCCGCAGATCGCACCGAGGATGAGCTGCCCCTCCGCCCCGATGTTCCAGACGTTCGCGCGGAAGCCGATCGCGAGGCCGGTGGCGATCATCATGAGCGGCGAGGCCTTGAGCAGGAGCTCGGCGACGCCGTTCGTCGTGCTCACCGGCTTGACGAAGAAGGCGTGGAACGCGGCGAGCGGGTCGCGCCCGAGCGCAGAGAACACGACGAACCCGGCGACGATCGTGAGCGCCGCGGCGAGGAGCGGCGAGAGGTAGCGCATCGCCCGCGACGGCGCGGGCCGCGCCTCGAGCTCAAGCCGGGGCATGCGACACCCCCGCTTGCGCGGGCATCTCGTCGGCGCCCGCACCCGGCCACAGCCCGCTCATCCACACGCCGATCTCCTCGACGTTCGTCTCGCGGGTGCGCTTCGCGGGCGAGAGCCGTCCCTTGGCGATCACCGCGATGCGGTCGCAGATCTCGAACAGCTCGTCGAGCTCCTCCGAGATGACGAGGATCGCAGTGCCGCGGTTGCGCAGATCGATCAGCGACTGGCGGATGAACGCCGCCGCGCCGACGTCCACGCCCCAGGTGGGCTGCGCCACGACCAGGACCTTCGGCCCCTGCAGCACCTCGCGTCCGACGATGAATTTCTGCAGGTTGCCGCCGGAGAGGCTGCGCGCTTCGGCCTCCGGGCCGCCGCACTTGACGGTGAAGCGCTCGATGCACTCGCGCGCGAACGCGGTCGTGCGCTCGGCGCGCACCAGCCCGCCGCGCACCATCGCCCCCGCGCGGTGCGCGGTGAGGAGCGCGTTCTCGGCGAGCGACATGTTGGGCACTGCGCCGCGCCCGAGGCGCTCCTCGGGCACGAACCCCAGGCCGAGCTTGCGCCGGCGGCCCGGGTGCATGCGGCCGACCTCGGCGCCCAGCAGGCGGATCGGGAAGGGCTCGGCGAGCGGCGCTTCGCCCGAGAGCGCGCAGAGCAGCTCCTGCTGGCCGTTTCCGGACACCCCGGCGATACCCACGATCTCGCCCGCGTGCACCGTGAGGTGGACATCCTCGAGGTCGGTGCCGAACGGGTCGTCGGACTTGTGCGAGAGCCCGGCGACCACGAGGCGCGGCTCGCCGCCGGCCGCGGCTTCCGCGTGCTCGCACACCGGCAGGTCCTTGCCGATCATCATGCGCGCCATCGACGAGGCCGTCTCCTGCCGCGGATCGCAGGTGCCGGTCACCCTGCCCCCGCGCAGCACGGTGGCCCCCGTGCACAGCGCCTTGATCTCGTCGAGCTTGTGGCTGATGTAGAGGATCGAGCAGCCTTCGGCGGCGAGCTGGCGCAGCGTCTCGAAGAGCTTGCCCACCGCCTGCGGCGTGAGCACCGAGGTCGGCTCGTCCATGATGAGCAGCCTCGGCGCCTGCAGCAGGCAGCGCACGATCTCGACGCGCTGGCGCTCGCCCACCGAGAGCGAATGCACCAGCCGGCGCGGGTCGAGCGGCAGCCCGTAGCGGCTCGACACCTCCTCGATGCGGCGGGCGAGCGCCGCGAGGTCGCGCGCGCCGTCGATCGCCAGCGCGACGTTCTCGGTCACGGTGAGCGTCTCGAACAGCGAAAAGTGCTGGAACACCATCCCGATGCCGAGCGTGCGCGCGGCGTGGGGATTGGCGATCTCGACCGGCCGCCCCTCCCAGCGGATCTCGCCCGCGTCCGGCTTCACGACGCCGTAGATGATCTTCATCAGCGTGGACTTGCCGGCGCCGTTCTCGCCGAGCACCGCGTGGATCTCGCCCGGCGCGACGTCGAGGTCGATCCGATCGTTCGCGACCACCGACGGATACGCCTTGCGGATGCCCCGCAGGCTCAGTCGCGGCGGCGTGGCCGCGGGTGCCCCCTGCATGCCTCTCCCCCTTGCCGGCGGCGCTCAGGCCCGCGCGGCCTCGTCCGGTCGGCGCGCGGCGCTCGCGCGCTCGCGCAGCTGCAGCAGCTCGGCCGCCACCGCGATGGCGATCGCGCCGGGTTCCTTCCCCTTGATGGCCGGGATGCCGATCGGGCAGGAGAACCGCGCGAGCGCGCCCGGACCGAGGCCGCGCTTCGCGAGCCCGGTCTCGAACGTCCGGCGCTTCGTCGCCGAGCCGATCATGCCGCAGTACGCGAAGTCGCCGCGCCGCAGGATCGCCGCGACGAGCTCGAAGTCGAGCGCGTGGCTGTGGGTCATCACCAGGAAGTAGCTGCCGGCGGGCGCGCGGGTCGCCTCCTCCACCGCCGCGTCGGTCACGACCCGGCGCACGTTCGGCGCGACCTCGCCCGGGAACTCGTGCGCGCGGCCGTCCACCCAGGTCACGCGGCACGGCGCGACACTCAGCACCCGCGCGATCGCCCGGCCGACGTGACCGGCGCCGAACAGATAGACGTTGAAATCGACCGGCCGCAGCGCCTCGAGCACCACCGTCTGCGTGCCGAGCGCGAGCGGGCGCGGCCCTTCCCCGCCCGTCGCGAGCAGGCGGCGCGCGGCATCGATCGCCGGCGCGTCGTGCCCCGCCTCGCCGAGGGTGCCCCACACGTCGTCCGCGCTCACGAGCAGGTGCCTGCCCTCTCCCTCGCCCGCCGGAGTCACCACGACGCACGGCACGCCGCGCTCGTGCCAGTCCGCCAGCACCCGCACCCACTCGGCGCCGGCCGGCACGCGCTCGAAGACGAGGTTCGCCGCCCCGCCGCAGATCTGGCCGAGTGTGGCGCCGAGCGGGAAGCGGCGCGCCGCGTGCGCGTCGCCGGCGCGCAGCATGCCGCGCGCGATGTCGAGGGCCTGGAACTCCATCTCCCCGCCGCCGATCGTGCCGTGCACGCCGTCGATCGCGACGACCATCTTCGCGCCCGCGTCGCGGGGCGTCGAACCGCTGCCCGACAGCACCGCGACGAGCACCGCGTCGAGCCCGCGCTCGCCGATCCGCGCCAGCGACTGGAGCCACTCGGTCATGCGGCGCCGGGGCCCTTCTTCCCGGCGCGCGCGCGCAGCTCGTCCACCGCGCGCAGCACGGCCTCGGGCGTCGCGGGCGCGTCGAGCCGCGGCGCGAGGCGGCCGTCCCCCGCGGCGGCCACCGCATCCTTGATGGCCAGAAACACGGAGATCGCCAGCATCAGCGGCGGCTCGCCGACCGCCTTCGAGCGGTGAATGCTGTCCTCGGCGTTCTCGCCCCGGCTCCACAGGCGGGTGCGGAAGTCCGCCGGGACGTCGGCGGCGACCGGGATCTTGTAGGTGGACGGCGCGTGGGTCATCAGTGCGCCGTTCTCGTTCCACCACAGCTCCTCCGAGGTGAGCCATCCGGCGCCCTGGACGAACCCGCCCTCGACCTGACCGAGGTCGATGGCGGGATTGAGGCTGCGCCCGACGTCGTGGAGGATGTCGGCGCGCAGGAGCTTCGTCTCGCCGGTGAGCGTGTCGATCGCCACCTCGGAGACCGCCGCGCCATAGGCGAAGTAGTAGAACGGCCGCCCGCGCAGCGTCTTCGGGTCGTAGTGGATCTTCGGCGTCGTGTAGAACCCGCCCGCCCAGAGCCGGATGCGCGCGTGATACGCGAGCCTGACCAGCTCCGCGAACGGCAGGCGCTTCACCGCGCCGATTTCGACCGCGTTGCCGGCGAACCGGACCGCATCGGGAGCGACGCCGAACCGCTCGGCCGCGAACGCGGCGAGGCGCGCCTTGATCTCGCGCGCGGCCAACTGCGCCGCCTTGCCGTTCAGGTCGCTCCCGCTGGAGGCCGCGGTGGCGGACGCGTTCGGGATGCGGGCGGTGTCGGACGCCGAGACCCGCACCCGGTCGACGTCGATGCCGAACTCGTGCGCGACGACCTGGGCGACCTTGGTGAACAGGCCCTGCCCCATCTCCGTGCCGCCGTGGTTGAGCAGCACCGTGCCGTCGGCGGCGTAGACGTGCACGAGCGCGGCGGCCTGGTTGTAGAAGGTCGCGGTGAACGAGATGCCGAACTTCACCGGGGTGATCGCGATGCCGCGCTTCACGATCGGGCTCGTGGCGTTCCAGGCGCCGATCGCCGCGCGCCGCGCGGCGTACTCGGACGATTTCTCCAGCTCGTCGCAGAGCCGGTCGGCGACGAAGTCCTCGACCCGCATGTCGTAGGGCGTGAGGTCGCGGCCGGGGCCGTAGAAGTTCGCCCGCCGCACCGCGAGCGGGTCGAGGCCGAGATGGCGCGCGATCGCGTCGATCACCTCCTCGATCGCGAGCATGCCCTGCGGGCCGCCGAACCCGCGGAACGCGGTATTCGACTGCGTGTGGGTCCTGCAGCGGTGCGAGACGATGCGCACGTGCGGCAGGAAGTAGGCGTTGTCCGCGTGCATGACGGTGCGGTCGTTCACCGGCCCGCTGAGGTCGGCGGAGAACCCGCACTGCGACGCGAGCACGAGCTCCAGCCCGAGGATGCGTCCGGCCTCGTCGCACCCGACCTCGTACTCGACGCGATAGTTGTGGCGCTTGCCGGTAATGCGCATGTCGTCATCGCGGTCGTAGCGCAGCTTGACCGGGCGGCCCGTGTGCCGGGCGGCGATCGCAGCGGCCGCGGCCGGCAGGGTGCCCTGCGTCTCCTTGCCGCCGAAGCCGCCGCCCATGCGGCGGCACTCGACCGTGACGCGGTGAAGGTCGATCCCCAGCGCATGCGCCACCTGCGCCTGCGCCTCGCCGGGGTGCTGGGTCGAGTTGTAGACCAGCATGTCGCCGTCTTCCTTCGGCACGGCGTACGCGATCTGGCCCTCGAGGTAGAACTGCTCCTGTCCGCCGATGCGCAGCGCGCCCTTCAGGCGATGGGGCGCACCCGCGATCGCACGCTCCGCGTCGCCGCGTGCAAGCGTCACGGTGGGCAGAACGAACGAGCGCTGCGCGAGCGCCTCCTCGATCGTCAGGATCGCGGGCAGGTCCTCGTAGTCCACCTGCGCGAGGCGCGCCGCGCGGCGCGCCGCGTCGACCGTCTCCGCCACGACGAGGAAGACCGGCTGGCCGAGGTACTGCACCTCGCCGTCGGCGAGGATCGGGTCGTCGTGCAGGATCGGACCGACGTTGTTCTCGCCCGGGATGTCCGCGGCGGTCAGGACGGCGACCACGCCCGGCGCGGCGCGCACCGGCGCCAGGTCGAGCGCGCGGATGCGGGCGTGCGCGCGGGCCGACAGTCCGAACGCGGCGTGCAGCGTGCCCCGCGCCTCGAGAATGTCGTCGACGTAGGTCGCCTCGCCTGCGACGTGCAGGTGCGCGCTCTCGTGCCGCAGCGCGACGCCCACCCCGCCGTGCGCGGGCAGGTCGGCGGCGGCGAGACGCGGCTCGTTCACGACGGCGCACCCTCCAGGTCGTACAGTCGGCTCGGCGCGCCCGCGAGCGCGCCCGAGGTCTCGAGGTGGAACTTCCGCAGCAGGTTCTGGGCGACCGCGAGCCGGTAGGCGGCCGAGGCGCGCATGTCCGTGATCGGAGTGTAGTCCTCCGCGAGCGCCGCCGCGGCCGTCTCGCAGGTCGCCGCGGTCCACGGCCGTCCGGTGAGCGCCGCCTCGCAGGCCGCCGCGCGCCTGGGCGTCGCGGCCATGCCGCCGAACGCGACGCGCGCCGCGCGCACGGTGTCGCCCTCGAGGTCGAGCGCGAACGCGGCGCACACCGCCGAGATGTCCTGGTCGAAGCGCTTGGAGACCTTGTACGCGGCGAGCCGCACGCCCGGTCGGGGGCGCGGCACGCGCACGCGCTCCACGAACTCGCCCGGCGCGAGCGCGGTCTTCTGGTAGGCGAGATACAGGTCCTCGAGCGGCAGCTCGCGGCGCGAGCCGCCCTTGCGCAGCACGACGCTCGCGCCGAGCGCAATGAGCGGCGGCATCGAGTCGCCGATCGGCGACCCGTTGGCGATGTTGCCGGCCAGCGTGCCGGCGTTGCGGATCGGCGGCGAGGCGAAGCGGCGCCACAGCTCGCGCAGCGCGGGGTAGTGCCGGTCGAGCGCCCCGAAGGCGTCGGTGAGCGAGACGGCCGCGCCGATCTCGACGTGGGTGTCGGTCGTCTCGATTCGCTGCAGGTCCGCCACGTTGCCGAGGTAGATGAGGTCCCCTAGGCGGCGCTGCTGCTTGGTCACCCAGAGCCCGATGTCCGTGCCGCCCGCGAGCAGGCGCGCGTCGGGCAGCCGCTCGCGCAACGCCGCGAGCTCGTCCGCTGTGCGGGGGGCATGGAAGGCACCGCCTGCGTGCGCCAGCGTCATCCCCTTGCGGCGCCTGAGGCTCGTGAGCGCGCGCACGAGCGCGGCCTCGCCGCGGGCCGCCGCGCGGGCTCTCGCGGCCGCGGGCGCGCGCAGCGCGTCCTGCTGTGCCGCCGGAAGCGCGGCCCCGAGGGCGTACATCGCGCGTGCCGCGTCCACGATCGGACGGTAGCCGGTGCAACGGCAGAGGTTGCCCGCGAGCGCGTCGTTGATGGTCCGGCGGTCGGGATCGGGGACGGTCTTGTACAGCGCGAAGAGCGACATCACGAACCCGGGCGTGCAGAACCCGCACTGCGAGCCGTGACCGTCCGCGAGGGCCTGCTGGACCGGATGCAGCGCACCGGTGGTGCGGTCCTTGAGGCTCTCGACGGTGAAGAGCGCGCGCCCGTCAAGGGTCGGCAGGAACTGGATGCACGCGTTCACCGACCGATAGCGCACGCGCTTGCCGTCGAGCTCGGCGAGGACGACCGTGCAGGCGCCGCAGTCGCCCTCGGCGCAGCCCTCCTTCGTGCCGGTGCGGCCGAGGTCCTCCCGCAGATGCTGCAGGACCGTTCGCGTCGGGCCGACGTTCGCGACCGTCCGGACTTCGCCGTCGAGCAGGTACCGGATGGCACCGGATGCGGTGCGCCTGGCCATGCGTAGCGGTCTCCTCCAGGTCTGCCGGCCGGGGCCTCTGCGGCGGCGGTCGTGCTGCGCCCAGCTGCCTGCGTGGACGGGCGGCGAACGCCGGCATCATGGAAGCATCGGAGAACTATTGTCAACAATATTTTTGTTTCTTGTTGACGATCAAGGGCGCCTCTTTCTAAAGTTTTACTTCATTTATAGTTCATAAACATATGTTTCTACGCACTTGCAAATGAGTGTTTCACCATTGACTCGTGAGATGGCACGATAAGTCGGGTTGCGCTTGGAAGCAATCTTGTTGACAATGTACCCATGCCACCGACCTCCCCCACGGTTGCGCCGACCGGGGCGGCCCTCGCTCGCGGCGCCGGCGTTCGAGCGCCGGCCGAGCAGCGGGTCTTCGACGCGATTCGCGACGCGATCTTCGAGCACCGGCTGGCGCCGGGCACGAAGCTCGGGGAAGTGTCGCTCGCCGAGCTGTTCGGCGTCAGCCGTGCCGTGGTCCGCAACGTCCTGGCGCGCCTCGGCCACGCCCACCTCGTCGAGCTGCGCCCCAACCGCGGCGCCGTGGTCGCCACGCCCTCGATCGAGGAGAGCCGGCAGGTGTTCGAGGCGCGCCGGGCGATCGAGGACGCGATCGTCGCGAAGGTCGCCCGCGGCGCGGGCCCCAAGGACGTCGCGTTGCTGCGCCAGTGGGTCGCATCCGAGGAGGCCGCCTACGCGCGCGGCGACGAGCGCGGCGGCGTACGACGCTCGGTCGATTTTCACCGGCGCCTGGCCGAGCTCGCCGGCAACGCGGTGCTCGCGCGCTATCTCGACGAGCTGGTATCGCGCACCCCGCTCATCGCTCTCGCCCACCGCGGCCACGCACCCGCTCATTGCGGCTGCGACGACCATCTCGCGCTCGTCGAGGCGATCGCCGCCCACGACGAGCCCCGGGCCGTCGCGCTCATGCGGGCGCACGTCGGCCACCTCGAGGCGGCGCTGAACCTCCGCCCGGCGGCGGCGCCGCAGTCGCTCGCCGAGGTGTTCGGTCTCGCACCCGCCCGGCGCTGAGCGCTGGCGCACCTCGTCCGCTCGGCGCTAGCATCCCGGCGTGACGCCGCTCCGGATGCTGGGCCTCCTCGCCACCCTGGTCGCCGCCGCCATGACCGATTTCGCCGACGCGCAGGACGCGTTCGCGCCACGCCGCGCCGAAATGGTCGCGGAGATCGCCGCGACGGCGCGCGCGACCGGCGCCGAGACCGGGCGCCCGGTGTTCGGCGCGCGCGTGATGGCGGCGATGGACAAGGTGCCGCGGCACCTCCTCGGCCCCGACCCGCAGGAGCCAAACGCCAACGAGAACCGCCCGCTGTCGATCGGCCACGGGCAGACCATCTCGCAGCCTTACATCGTCGCCCTGATGACCGACCTGATGGACCCGAAGGCGACCGACGTCGTGCTCGAGGTCGGCACCGGGTCGGGCTACCAGGCGGCGGTGCTCGCCGAGCTGGTCGCAAAGGTGTACACGATCGAGATCGTCGACCCCATCGGCCGGCGCGCTGCCGAAGCGCTCGGCCGGCTGGGCTACAAGAACGTCTTCACGCGGATCGGCGACGGGTACGGCGGCTGGCCCGAGGCCGCCCCGTTCGACGCGATCATCGTCACCGCGGCGGCGCCCTCGGTGCCGACCCCGCTCGTGGATCAGCTCAAGCCGGGCGGGCGGCTGGTCATTCCGGTCGGCGGCCAGTGGGACGTGCAGGAACTGCTCGTGATCGAGAAGAAGGCCGACGGCACGACGAGCAGCCGGCGCACGATCCCGGTGCGCTTCGTCCCGCTCACGCGGGGCAAGTGACCTACGTGCGGCCGTCCGCCCGCGCCGCGCCCGCGTCGGCGGCGCCGCGCGCCTGCCGGCGCCACGTCCACGGCGCCTGCGGCGCGGCGTCGCGCCACAGCCCGCGCCGCGCCTCGCGCGCCTCGTTCTCCGCGGATTCGTAGACCTTGCGGTCCTCCAGCGACTGCTCCCGCGCGTACTCGCGGAACCACCACGCGTGCCCGCTGCGGACCTGCTCGAGGCCGACGTCGCGCGCGCCCACGTAGAGGCTGCACACCTCGCGGCCGTACCGGTCGCGCTTCGCGCAGCGGAGGTCCGCCTGCTTGCCGAAGGCCAGCCGCGCGAGTTGCTCCTTCGCCGCCGTCCCGAAGGCCTGGGCCTTCTCCGGCGCATCGATGCCGGCGAGCCGGATCCGGTGCTGCTGGTTCGACGCGTCGAGGACGGTCACCGTGTCGCCGTCCTGGATGCCGACGACCCGCCCAACAAAATCGCGCGCGCTGGCGGGCCCGGCGACGAGCGCTGCTGCGAGAATCACGCCCAGGATCGAGCGGTAAGCCTTTGACATGGCACGGATCTTAGCGATCCGGCGTCAAATGACAACAGCATTTGTTCACGCTTTAGCCGCAGACCGCCTTAGCGCAATCGGGCTATAGCTGCAGTGGCGTGCCTCCGGAAGATCGAGACCATGCCCCCACTGCGCGAGGTCGGGATCGAGCCCCTTACGGCTGGGGCGTTCGTCCCGCTCGGCGGCGCGGCCGCGGCGCTCGCGACGACCTACCTGATGATCTCGGATCAGGAAACGCAGGCCGTTCTCGTCGCTTCGTACGCCGGGCACGGGCGATGGGCCTTGACGCAGGAGATCGACCTCGAGCGGGACTGCGGCGCAGCGGTGGAGCGGGTGCCGTGAAGGCGTCGGATTTTCGGCGGCAGCCGTGCAAATTCCTGTCAAACGTCGCCACCCGCGCGGCGTATTTGACGCATCCTCGCGAGACACGCTGCGCGCGCGCACGGCATCGCTAGAGTCACCGGCGGACCGGCGCGAGCCGGATGGAGGGTGACATGGGCCTCGAATGGATTCGCAGGACGATCGTGTGGGAGGTGGGCGTCGGCGCCGTGCGCGGGGCGCTCGTTGCGGTCGGCGTGGTGGTGCTCGTCTTCGCCGCGGGCGAAGGCACGCGCCTCGTCAACGACAGCAGTGGTGCGGACCTGGCCGCCGACGCCGCGGACGGCACCGGGATCGAGGCGATCGCCACGTATTCGGTGGAGGCCCCGCCCGTGGACCGGCGCCTCCAGACGCTGGCGAACCATCTGGCGCGGCGCTACCGCGTCGCCTCCGAGCCGGTGGAGGAGCTGGTCCATGCGGCCTTCGCCGCCGGCCAGCTCACGCAGCTCGATCCCCTGCTCATCCTCGCGGTCATCGCGATCGAGTCGCGCTTCAACCCGATCGCCGAGAGCGACTACGGCGCGCGCGGGCTGATGCAGGTCGTGCCGCGGTTCCACCTCGAGAAGCTGGCGCTGCACGGCGGCACCGCGACGGTGCTCGAGCCCCACACGAACGTGCTCGTCGGTGCGCAGATCCTCGACGAGTACATCGAGCGCGCCGGCAGCCTCGAGGCCGGCCTGCAGCTCTACAACGGCGCCATGGAGGATCCCACGCGCGCCTACGCGCAGCGCGTGCTCGCCGAACGCGAGCGTCTCACGCAGGTGCTGCGGTCGGCGACCCGGGCTCCAGCGAACGCCGCGCTCGCCAACTGGCGGAGCTGAGCGGGCGGGTCAGATGATGACCAGCCCCTGCCCGGTCGGCAGCTCGAGCACCGAGTAGCCCTGCGCCGCGAAGAAGGCGTCTTCGGCGCGCTTCTGCGCGCGGTACGCGTACCACCCGTAGTCGTCGAGCAGCACGTACGCGCCGGCGACGAGGCTCCCGAACAGCGCTTCGAGCGCGCCCACCTCGGCGGCCGCGGAGTTCATGTCCAGATGCAGGAACGCGATGTCGCGGGGGACCACCTGTGCGAACACCTCCGGGACGCGCCCCCTGACCAGGCGCGCATTCGGGAACGGGGCGACCCGTCGCTGCGCTGCCTCGAAGAGGTCGGTCTCGGTGTACGGATTCGAGTGCCCCGGCTCGAGCTGGTCCGCGGGAATCCCGGCGAACGTATCGTAGAGGTACCAGGTGCGCGGTTCGCGCGCGAAGTCGAGGTAGCGCATCGCCACCGCGCTCGAGAACGCGCGCAGGACGCCGCACTCGACGAAATCGCCGCTCACCCGCAGCGCATTGCGGGCGCACC
Organism: uncultured Enterobacteriaceae bacterium; assembly: GCA_964543155.1. GTDB lineage: Bacteria > Pseudomonadota > Gammaproteobacteria > Burkholderiales > SG8-39 > JAGVSZ01. The sequence continues at coordinate 2,185 of CAZIXQ010000022.1, read as the reverse complement.
AGCACAGGACGTGCAGCCGCCACGCGAGGCTGCGCTCCTTGTCGTCGGAGGCCTCGGCCCGGAAGGCGGCCATGAACTCCGGGTCCTCGAGAAAGCCCGCGTTGCGCTCGAGCGCAATGAGCATGTCCTGCGCCAGCATGCGCGGGTAGAGCTCGTTCAGCGCCTGCAGCGCGGCGCGCAGCTTCGCCTTGCCGGCCTCGTCGTCCACCCAGTAGAACATCGCCCGTCCCGCGGTCGTCAGCCCGCGCGCGTCGGCACGACGTCGGTGGGCTTGCCGGCGACCTCGTAGCGCTTCAGCGCCAGCTCGTTCCAGACGAACCCGTGCCCCGGCCGGTGCGGCGGCACGCCCCAGCCGCCGGTCACGCGCCACGGCTCCTCCAGCAGGCCGAGGTCGGTGAGCGAGCCGCCCTCGAGGTCCTCGAGGATCAGGCCGTGCGGCACCGCGCAGAGCGCGTGGACCGACAGCTCGACGGCGAAGTGCGGCGCGACCGGGAGGTTGTGCGCCTCTGCGAGCCGGGCGATCTTGAGCCACTCGGTGTAGCCGCCGACGCGCGGGATGTCGGCCTGCACGATGTCGACCGCCTGTGCGCGGATGTAGTCGGCGAACTGGTAGCGGGTGAAGAGCGTCTCCCCGAGCGCGATCGGCATCCCGAGCGCCGCGCGCGCGTGCGCGTGGCCGGGAATGTCGTCGGCGAGGATCGGCTCCTCGAGCCAGAACGGGCTGAAGCGCTTCAGCATCTCCCCGCGCCGCACCGCCTCGGCGGCGGTCCACTTCTGGTTCGCGTCCAGGAGCAGGATGACCTTCGGTCCGATCGTCTCGCGCACCGTCGCCACGCGCTCGACGTCCTCCTGCGGGTCGTCGCGCCCCACCTTCATCTTCACCGCGCGATAGCCCCGGTCGAGGAACCCGCGCATCTGCTCGCGCAGCGGCTCGCCGTCCAGGTGCATGTTGATGCCGCTGCCGTAGGCGGGGATCCGGTCGCGCGCACCGCCCAGGAGCTTGTAGAGCGGCACGCCGGCCTGCTTGCCGAGGAGGTCGTAGAGCGCGATGTCGATCGGCGCGAGCGCGAGCGTCGTGAAGCCGCCCGAGCCGTTCGCATGCAGCTCGAGCCAGCAGCGGTTCCAGATCCGCTCGACGTCGCGCGCGTCCATGCCCACGACGAGCGGCGCGAGGTAGTCGTCGATGATCGCGCGAATGCCGGTGCCGCCCATGCCGAGCGTGTACGACCAGCCGGTGCCGACGCGCCCGTCGTCGGTGCGGATCGTCGTGACGATCCACTCCCAGCGGTGGATCGACTGGATCGCGTCGCTGATCCGGACGGTGGGCGGGACGCGGTACAGCCGGGTCTCGACCGATTCGATGCGCATGGCCCCTTCTTCTCCCGACGCGTCCGCGCGACCCACGCCGCGGGCATCGAGCGTCGGTGCGCATTATGCACGGGGACCGTGGGCACGATTTCGCGCCGGCACGGTTGCCTGCCGAATGGACGTCGCGGAAGGTGAATGCATCACAACGAGCCGGGCAATGCTCCCCCCTTGCAATGCCGGCCGCTTCCTATTCTCCGCCTCAGGCCGATCGGATGACGCGGCCCACAACAGAGGAGGACAAGCCATGAGCCAAGATCGCGAGCGAATCCAGCGCCACCACGACGCGCCGCCGAACGAATACGCCAGCCTTGCCCGCGACGTTCCCTTGCTTTCCGGGCCGCGCTGTGTCGCGAGGACACTCACTGCCAGGCTCTCGGGCGCGCTGTTCGGGCTTCTCCTCGCCCTCGCCGCGCCGGGCGTGACGTTCGCGGGCGGCGACGATCCGGCCGCGGCGCGGCCCGCCGACATCGGCTATGCAGACCGGATCGCGCCCCTGCGGGCCGCGGCAAAGAACAATGACGTGCGCGCCCAGGAGACCCTCGGGCTCATGTACCTCTGCGCCGAGTCGCCTTGCGCGCCCGGCATCGCGCGCGACATCGATGAGGCCCGCTACTGGCTCTCGCGCGCCGCCGCGCGGGGGAGCCTCCTCGCGGCGCACGGGCTCGGCCGGATGCGCGCGGCGGGCGAGCCGACCCTTGCGGTGACGAATCAGTAACGCGGACCGGGCAAGAAGAAACGCCACCGAACGGTGGCGTTTCATATTGGCGACCCCACGGGGATTCGAACCCCGGTTACCGCCGTGAAAGGGCGATGTCCT
>CAZIXQ010000021.1:0-27075 GCA_964543155.1 uncultured Enterobacteriaceae bacterium | reverse complement strand
AACTACCGCTACTACGTGCTCGACGCGCCGACGATCAGCGACGCCGAGTACGACCGCCTGTTCCGCGAGCTGCAGGCGCTCGAAGCCGAGCATCCGGCCCTTGCGACGCCCGACTCGCCGACCGCGCGAGTGGGCGCTGCGCCGCTGGAGGCGTTCGGCAGCGTGCGGCATCGCGTACCGATGCTCTCGCTCAACAACGCCTTCGCCGACGACGAAGTCGAGGCGTTCGACCGGCGCGCCCGCGAGGCGCTCGAGAGCGAGGCGGTCGAGTACGCCTGCGAGCCGAAGTTCGACGGTCTCGCGGTCAGCCTCGCGTACGAGCACGGGCACCTGGTGCGGGGTGCGACACGCGGTGACGGATACGAGGGCGAGGACGTGACGGCCAACCTGCGCACCGTCCGCAGCATTCCGCTGCGGCTGCACGGCGCTCGCGCGCCGCGGCTGCTGGAGGTGCGCGGCGAGGTGATCCTCTACCGCAAGGACTTCGAGCGCCTGAACGCTCAGCAGCGCGACCGGGGCGAGAAGACGTTCGTCAATCCGCGCAACGCGGCCGCAGGCAGCCTGCGCCAGCTCGATTCGCGGGTCACGGCACGCCGGCCGCTGCGCTTCTTCGCCTACGGGATCGGAGAGGTGGAAGGGTTCACGCTCCCGCCGACGCAGGCCGGCCTGCTCGACCTGCTCGGCGAGCTCGGGCTGCCCGTCTGCGCGGAGCGACGCACGGCGCGCGGCGTGTCCGGGCTGCTCGCCTACTATCGCGAGCTGGAAGCCCGGCGTGCCAAGCTCCCCTACGAGATCGACGGCGTCGTCTACAAGGTGAACCGCCTCGCCGATCAGGAGCGCCTGGGGTTCGTGGCGCGCGCGCCGCGGTTCGCGGTGGCGCACAAGTTCCCGGCGGAGGAAGCCACGACCGAGCTCCTCGCGATCGAGGTGCAGGTCGGGCGCACGGGCGCGATCACGCCGGTCGCACGGCTGAAGCCGGTGTTCGTCGGGGGCGTGACGGTGACCAACGCGACGCTGCACAACGAGGACGAGCTGCATCGCAAGGACATCCGGGTCGGTGATACCGTGGTGGTGCGGCGCGCGGGAGACGTCATCCCGGAGGTCGTGCGCGCGGTTCCCGGAAGCCGAAAGGCCCACGCGCCGCTCTTCCACGTGCCGGCCCGCTGCCCGGTCTGCGGTTCGGCGGTGGCCCGGCTGCCCGACGAGGCAGTGGCGCGCTGCACCGGCGGCCTTTTCTGTCCGGCGCAGCGCAAGCAGGCACTCCTGCACTTCGCGTCGCGGCGGGCGATGGACATCGAGGGACTCGGGGAGAAGCTCGTGGACCAGCTGGTCGACGCGGAGCTGGTGAAGACCCCGGCCGACCTGTACGCGCTCGACGTCGAGCGGCTCGCGGCGCTCGAACGCATGGGCGAGAAGTCGGCACGCAACCTCATCGACGCCCTGGAGCGTTCGAAGCACACGACGCTCGCGCGGTTCGTCTACGCGCTCGGGATCCGCAACGTCGGCGAGGCGACCGCGCGCGATCTCGCCCGGCACTTCGGGGCGCTCGATCCGCTGATCGTCGCCGACGAGGCGGCGCTCGAGGAGGTGCCCGACGTGGGGCCGATCGTGGCCATGTCGATCCGGCGGTTCTTCGCCGAGCGGCACAACCGCGACGTGATCGCCGCCCTGCGCCGCCACGGCGTCCACTGGGAGGAAGGCGCGGCCCGGGCCGCGGCGCCGGCCGGGCGACTCGCCGGGAAGACTTTCGTCCTCACCGGCACGCTGCCCACGCTGTCACGCGAGGAGGCAACGGCGATGATCACGGGACTGGGCGGTAAGGTGACCGGAACGGTGTCGAAGAAGACCGACTACGTGGTGGTCGGCGCCGAGCCGGGGTCCAAGTTGGCGAAGGCCGAGGCGCTCGGCGTCGCGACGCTCGACGAGGACGGCCTGAAGAAGCTCCTGAAAGGATGAGGTGAACCGAAGATGCGCGTGATGACCAAGGCGGTGTTCCCGGTCGCGGGGCTGGGGAGCCGGTTCCTTCCTGCGACCAAGGCGAGCCCCAAGGAGATGATGCCGATCGTCGACAAGCCGCTCATCCAGTATGCGGTGGAGGAGGCCGTCGCCGCCGGTCTCACCGAGATGATCTTCATCACCGGACGGCACAAGCGCGCGATCGAGGACCACTTCGACAAGGCCTACGAGATCGAGACCGAGCTCGCCAGCCGCGGCAAGTCGGAGATGCTCGAAATCGTACGCAGCGTGCTGCCGCGGGGCGTGAACTGCATCTATATCCGCCAGCCCGAGCAGCTCGGCCTCGGGCACGCGGTGCTCTGCGCCCAGCCGGTGATCAACGACGAGCCGTTCGCGGTGATCCTCGCCGACGACCTGATCGACGGCGACCCGCCGGTGGTGCGCCAGATGACCGAGGTGTTCGCGCGCGAAGGCCGATCGGTGCTCGGCGTGCAGGAGGTGCCGAGGTCCCAGACGGCCAGCTACGGCATCGTGCGCTCGACCCGCGTCGACGACCGCCTGGAGTCCGTCGAGGGCATCGTCGAGAAGCCCCCGCCCGAGGTCGCCCCGTCGACCCTCGCCGTGATCGGCCGCTACGTTCTCACGCCGCGGATCTTCCATCACCTGAGGAGCGTGAAGCCGGGAGCGGGCGGGGAGTTCCAGCTGACCGACGCAATCGCGTCGCTGCTCGGCGAGGAGCGCGTCCTCGCCTATCGCTTCCGCGGCACCCGCTACGACTGCGGATCGAAGCTCGGGTACCTGCAGGCGACAGTGGCGCTCGGCCGCAAGCACCCGGAAGTCGGCAGGGCGTTCAGCGATTGGCTCGCCTCCGGAAGCGCGTGAGCGCGCGGGCGGTCTCGGCGTGCGGCGCCTTCCGCTATATACTCGGCGCGTTAGCGATCGCTAATATTCTGGAGGCACCATGGCCGACAAGCTCATGATCGTGATGGTGAACACCGATCCGCGCAACGGGTCGGAGCTCGGCGCGCCGTTTTTCCAGGCGACGGTGGCGGCGGCGATGGAGTACGAGGTGGAAGTGATCATGACCGGGCGCGCGGGCGAGCTCGCGGTGAAGGGGGTGGCGGAGAAGCTCAAGATCAAGGAGGACTCCCCCAAGAACGTCTACGATTTCATCAAGGACGCGCACGAGGCCGGCGTGAAGTTCAAGGTGTGCACGCCGACGCTCGACCTCTGGGGCAAGGAGCTCATCCCCGAGATCGAGGAGACGGTCGGGGGCGCATACGTGATCTCGCAGGCGATGGACGACGACGTGGTCACGTTCACGTACTGAGCCCGCGGCCGATGCTCTCCGCGGCGCAGGCGTGGAAGATGCTGGACGAGGCGGAGCTCGTCTGCCCGGCCGAGGAGGTCGACCGCGCGATCGAGCGCCTGGCCGGCGAGATCACCGCACGCTTCCGCGACGCCTACCCGCTGGTGCTGTGCGTGATGAACGGCGCGCTCTTTTTCTGCGGCAAGCTCCTGCCGCTGCTGCGCTTCCCGCTGCATCTCGACTACGTCCACGCCTCGCGCTACGGCGCCGAGATCGACGGACGGCAGGTGCGCTGGAAGGTCGAGCCGGGGGAGATGGTGAAGGACCGCGCGGTCCTCGTCCTCGACGACATCCTCGACGCGGGCGACACGCTGGCTGCGATCAAGGCGAAGGTGACCGAGCGCGGAGCAGCGTCCTGCCACGTCGCGGTCCTCACCGACAAGGTGACCGGCCGGCCCAAGCCGATCGAGCCGGACTTCGTCGGCCTGCGGATACCGGACCGCTTCGTGTTCGGCTGCGGTCTCGACGCCTACGGCTCCTGGCGCAACCTGCCCGCGCTCTACGCGCTCAGACAATGACCCTCGCGATCATCGGCGGCAGCGGTCTCACGCAGCTCGCGAGCCTCGAGGTGACCCACCGCAAGGCGGTGCGCACGCCGTACGGCGAGCCTTCCGGCGCGCTGACGTTCGGCCGGCTGCGCGACCGCGACGTGATCTTCCTCGCGCGCCACGGCTACGGCCACACGATTCCCCCGCACGAGGTGAACTACCGCGCGAACGTCTGGGCGCTGCGCGAGGGCGGGGCGAGCGAAGTCGTGTCGGTCGCGTCGGTGGGCGGCATTCGTGCCGACATCGGGCCCGGCATGCTCGTCGTCCCGCACCAGATCATCGACTACACCTGGGGACGTCGCGCCACCTTCTTCGAGGGCGGCGACGTGCCGGTCACGCACGTGGACTTCACGCGGCCGTACGCCGAACCGGTGCGCCGCAGGATCCTCGCGGCCGCGCAGGCCTGCGGCGAACGCGTGCTCGACGGTGCGGTCTACGCGACCACCCAGGGGCCGCGCCTGGAGACCGCCGCCGAGATCGACCGGCTCGAGCGCGACGGCGCGGAGGTCGTGGGGATGACGGGCATGCCGGAGGCCGTGCTCGCGCGCGAGCTCGACCTCGCCTATGCCACGATCGCCGTGGTGGTGAACCATGCCGCCGGGCGGGGAGAGAGCGCGGCCGCAATCAGGCTGGAGGGCATCGAGCAGATGCTCCACCAGACGATCGCCCGCGCACGCCGCGTGATCGAAGCGCTGGTGGGGTCCGAGTGATCCGCCCGGTCCTGCGCATGGGGGATCCGCGCCTGCTCGAGCGGGCGCAGCCGGTGACGGCGTTCGACACGCCGGATCTGCATGCGCTCATCGCCGACATGCGCGAGACCATGGCGGCGCGCGACGGCGCCGGGCTCGCGGCGCCGCAGATCGGGGTCGGGCTGCGCGTGGTGATCTTCGGCGTGCACGCCAACCCGCGCTACCCCGACGCCGAAGAGGTCCCGGACACGGTGCTGATCAACCCGGTGCTCGAGGCGGTGGACGACGAGATGGTCGAGGGCTGGGAAGGGTGCCTCTCGGTGCCGGGCATGCGCGGGCTCGTGCCGCGCTATCGCCGCCTGCGCTACCGCGGCTTCGACGAGCGTGGCGCGATCCTCGAGCGCACCGTCGCCGACTTCCACGCGCGCGTCGTCCAGCACGAGGTGGATCACCTCGACGGGATCCTCTACCCGCGGCGCATCCGCGACCTGACCAAGTTCGGCTTCATCGAGGCGCTGTTCCCCGGGCAGGACCTCGGGGAGGACTAGCGCGCTACTGGAGCACCTCGAGCAGCTCCTGCTCGAGCTGCAGCATCTTGCGCGAGTCGCGCAGCGCTTCGCCGCTCACCAGGAACACGTCCTCGGCGCGCTCGCCGAGCGTGACGATCTTCGCGGTGTGCAGGTCGAGGTGATACTTGCCGAAGACGAGCGCGATCGCGTAGAGCAGCCCCGGCCGGTCCCCGGCGGTGATCGCGAGCGAGTGGTACAGCCCCTTCTCGTCGGGACGCACGTGCACCTCCGGCGTGATCGGGAAGTGCTTGAGCTGCCGCGACACCCGCCCCCGCGCCGGCGGCCCGAGCGGCGCCTGCCGCACCAGGCGCTCGGCGAGGTCGTGCTCGATCAGGCTGATCATCTCCCGGTAGTGGGGTGAGGTGCCCGGCCCGAGCACGAGGAAGGTGTCGAGCGCGTACCCGTGGCGGGTGGTGTGGATCTTCGCATCCGCGATCGAGTAACCGATCGACGCGAAATAGCCGCAGATGCGCGCGAAGAGCTCGGGCTGGTCGCGCGCATAGATCATCACCTGCAATCCTTCCCCGATCGGCGACAGCCGCGCCTTGACGACCGGCCCGGGCGCATCGACGCGGAAGTGGAGGTTGCGGGTCTGCCACGCGATCTCGTTCGGGTCGTGGCGCAGGAAGTAGGCGACGTCGAGCTCGCTCCAGAGCCGCTCGCCCACCCGGTCGGAGAGCGCATACAGCCGCAGGAGGCGCAGCGCCTCCGCCTGCTTGGTCTGGACGTCGAAATCGTAGCTGACCGCGTCGCCGCGCAGCGCGCGGCGCGTGAGCCGGAAGAGGTCCTCCAGGAGCTTGCCGCGCCAGGCGTTCCACACCTTCGGGCTCGTCCCGCGGATGTCGGCGACGGTCAGGAGGTAGAGTGCGACCAGGCGGCGCTCGGTGCGCACCGCCGCGGCGAACTCGCGGATCACCTCCGGGTCCGAGAGGTCCTTCTTCTGCGCCACCGAGGACATCGCAAGGTGGTGCTCGACCAGGAACTCGACCATCTCGGCGTCCTCGCCCGCGATCCCGTGCGCGCGGCAGAACCGCCGCGCCTCGATCATTCCGAGCCGGGAATGGTCGCCCCCGCGCCCCTTCGCGATGTCGTGGAACATCGCAGCGACGTAGAGCAGCCAGTGGCGCTCGAAGTTCGCGATCAGGCGGCTGCACAACGGGTACTCGTGGGCGAACTCGACCATCGTGAAGCGCCGCAGATTGCGGATGACCTGCAGGATGTGCTGGTCGACCGTGTACACGTGGAAGAGGTCGTGCTGCATCTGCCCGACGATGCGGCCCCACGCGGGGAGGTAGCGTCCCAGGATCGAGTACTGGTTCATCCGGCGCAGCTCGTGCACGATCCCGCGCGGCTGCTGCAGCAGCTCGAGGAAGGCCGCGCGGTGCGCCGGATCGCGCCGGAAGCGCGCGTCGATCCGCATCCGCGCCCGCCACAGCGCGCGCAGCGTCGGCGCCGTCATGCCCTTGAGCTCGGGGTGCTGCTGCAGCAGCAGGAAGCACTCGAGGAGCGCGCCCGGCGCGCGCTCGAAGACGAGCGGATCGCGCGCGTCGAGCAGCTCGCGCACCGCCTGGAAGCGCTCGTTGAGCGGTTCCGGGGCCGCTTCCTGGGCGGGAAAGATCGCCGCGCCGAGGTTCTGGAGCAGGATCGTATTGAGCTGCGTCACCGCCTTCGCGGTGCGGTAGTAGCGCTGCATGAACAGCTCGCTCGATCGCTTCGCGCTGGTGGGCGCGATCCCGAAGGCATCCGCGAGCGCGGTCTGGTAGTCGAAGAGGATCCGGTCCTCGCGGCGGGCGGCGAGGAGATGCAGGTGGATGCGGATCCGGGCGAGGAGGTCCGCGTGCCGGCGCAGCTGCAGCGCCTCCTGGCGCGTCACGAGGCCGCGCGCCGCGAGCGCGCGCCAGTCCTCGCCGAGGCCGCTCGCGCGGCTCACCCACAGGATCACCTGCAGGTCGCGCAGGCCGCCGGGCGCCTCCTTGAGGTTGGGCTCGAGGCTGTAGGGGCTGTCCTGGAATTTCTCGTGCCGCTGCTCCTGCTCGAGGCGCTTCGCCTTGAAGAACGCATGCGGGTCGAAGGCCGCGCGCAGCACCGCGCGGAACCGGTCGAAGAGCATGCGACTGCCCGCAAGGAAGCGCGCCTCCAGCAGCGCGGTCTGCACCGTGATGTCCTGCGCCGCCTGCTCGACGCACTGCTCGACCGAGCGGACGCTGTGGCCGGCCTCGATCCCGGCGTCCCAAAGTGCCCCGATGAAGCGCTCGAGCGCCTGCTCCTCGGCACGCTCGAGCGCCCCGGGCAGGAGAACGAGCACGTCGACGTCCGAATGAGGGTAGAGCTCGCCGCGCCCGAAGCCCCCGACCGCGACCAGCGCGAGCGCGCGCGGCAGCGCCGCGCCGCGCCACAGGGCGCGCAGCGCCGTGTCGACGGCGCGGCGGTGCCCGCGAAGGTAACGTCCCGCGTCGCGCGAGCGTTCGTACTCCGCGCGCAGCAGGGCGCGGTCCTGCGCAAGTCCCTGGCGGCAAGCGGCAACTGCGCCGGGCGCCTCCTGGCGGCGGGCCGGTGCCGGGGCCATGCGGCGGGCTCCGTCAGGCCGCAGCCAGCGTGGCGGGCATCGGCGGGGCGCAGGCCGAGAGCGTGAGGATCTCGAAGCCGGACTCGGTGACGAGCACGGTGTGCTCCCACTGGGCCGAGAGGCTGTGGTCCTTGGTGACGATCGTCCAGCCGTCGGCGAGCTCGCGGATCGCCGGGCGGCCGGCGTTGATCATCGGCTCCACCGTGAAGATCATGCCCGGCTGGAGCTCGAGGCCGGTGCCGGGGCGGCCGTAGTGCAGCACCTGCGGCTCCTCGTGGAACTTGCGCCCGATGCCGTGCCCGCAGAACTCGCGCACGACGCTGTAGCCATGGCGCTCGGCGTGGCGCTGGATCGCGGCGCCGATGTCGCCGAGGTAGCCGCCCGGCCGCACCGCGAGGATTCCGTGCCACATGCACTCGTAGGTGACCTCGCAGAGCCGCCGCGCCTGGATGGACGGCTCCCCGACGTAGAACATGCGGCTGGTGTCGCCGTGATAGCCGTCCTTGATGACGGTGACGTCGATGTTCAGGACGTCGCCGTGCTTCAGCACCTTGTCGCCCGGCACGCCGTGGCAGACCTGATGGTTCACCGAGGTGCAGATCGACTTCGGAAACGGCCGGTAGCCGGGCGGGGCGTAGTTGAGCGGCGCGGGCACGGTCCCCTGCACCCCCACCATGTACTCGTGGCACAGCCGGTCGAGCGCGGCGGTCGTCACGCCGGCCTTCACGTGCGGGGCGATGAAGTCGAGCACCTCGGCGGCGAGCCGGCCGGCGACGCGCATCTGTGCGATTTCTTCAGCGGACTTGAGGACGACGGCCACGCGGCGGGGGAGCGTTCGAAAAGGGGGCAAGAATAGTGGATGGGCGTACACGAAGCAAACCCGAGGCGCGCGCGGCGCGGGGGCCACCGACGTCCTGCCCGGCACCGAATAATTCGCTGTTTGACAAGGGAATTCTTGAGCAGCTTGGCCGGCTCGTGCTACACTCGCCGGCTGTTTCGATCGGTTGCCGCGGGCGGCCAGATGCGAAACCCGGACGCGGGCTCGCGCAAGCGCGATTTCGCGTCCCAGACCGGCCTTCGCCCCTTAGGGTGCCGCGCGAGAGCGTGGTGTTGCGGGTGGGAGGCGCCACGAAACCCTAAGACGGAGCACTTACATGTCGACCACGATGCGCCAGATGCTGGAGGCGGGTGTCCACTTCGGACACCAGACCCGCTACTGGAATCCGCGGATGGCCCCCTACATCTTCGGGCACCGCAACAAGATCCACATCATCAATCTCGAAAAGACGATGGTGATGTACGGCGAGGCGATGAAGTTCGCGCGCCAGCTGGCCGCGAACAAGGGGACGATCCTCTTCGTCGGCACCAAGCGCCAGGCGCGCGAGATCATCCGCGAGGAGGCGATCCGCTGTGCGATGCCGTACGTCGACTATCGCTGGCTCGGCGGAATGCTCACGAACTTCAAGACGGTGAAGCAGTCGATCAAGCGCCTGAAGGAGATGGAGGCCGCGATCGAGGACGGCAGCGTCGAGCGGATGTCGAAGAAGGAGGGGCTGCACTTCCACCGCGAGCTCGAGAAGCTCCAGCGCGGCCTCGGCGGCATCAAGACGCTCGACGGCATCCCCGACGCCCTGTTCATCGTCGATACCGGCTACCAGAAGGGCGCGGTGTTCGAGGCGCGCAAGCTCGGCGTGCCGGTGATCGGCGTGGTGGACTCGAACAACTCGCCGGAGGGCATCGCCCACGTGATCCCGGGCAACGACGACTCGAGCCGCGCAATCCGGCTGTACGCGCGCGGGATCGCCGACGCGGTGATCGAGGGACGGTCGCAATCGATCCACGAGATCGTGTCGGCGGGTGCCGACGAGTTCGTCGAGGTCGAGGACGCCGACGCGCGCGGGGGCTGAGCGCGGCGCGCGCGACCGGCACGGGAAGGGGCGAGCAGCCCCTTTTTTTCAGGACGCGGATGGCTGGGAGTGGCAATAGATGGCGGAGATCACGGCGGGACTGGTGAAGGAGTTGCGCGAGCGCACCGGGCTCGGGATGATGGAGTGCAAGCGGGCGCTCGAGGAGACCGGCGGCGACCTCGCCAAGGCCGAGGACCTGCTGCGAATCAAGAGCGGGGCGAAGGCGAGCAAGGCGGCGGGGCGCATCGCCTCCGAGGGGGTGATCGGCGCCTACCTCTCGCCCGAGCGCAATCTCGGGGCGCTGGTGGAGGTGAACTGCGAGACCGACTTCGTGGCGAAGAACCCGGATTTCCTCGCTTTTGCCCGCGGACTGGCCGAAGTGGTGGCGCGGGAGAATCCGGCCGACGTCGATGCCCTCGCGAAGCTTACGATCGCCGGCGAGAACATCGAAGCGCGGCGCCAGGCCCTGGTGCAGAAGATCGGGGAGAACCTCGCGATCCGCCGTTTCGTGCGCACGCAGACCGGCGGCAAGCTGGTGCAGTACCTGCACGGGGTCAAGATCGGAGTGATGGTCGATTACGAGGGCGACGACGAGATCGCGAAAGGCGTGGCGATGCACGTCGCCTTCGCCAAGCCGCAGTTTCTCTCCAAGGCCGACGTCGCCGAGGACGTCGTCGCGCGCGAGCGTGCGATCCAGGAGGCGCGCGCCAGGGAGTCCGGCAAGCCTCCCGAGATCGCCGCCAAGATGGTCGAGGGCGCGCTCAACAAGTTTCTCGCCGAGGCGAGCCTGCTCGGACAGCCGTTCGTGATGAACGACAAGCAGACGGTCGAGAAGGCGCTCGCAGAGAAGAAGACGAAGCTCGCCGGCTACCGCTTCCTGGTGGTGGGCGAGGGGATCGAGAAGAAGTCGTCGGACTTCGCCGCAGAGGTGATGGCGCAGGCGGGGGCGGGACGCTAGTCCCGGAGGGCGCGACCCGAGCCATGCCCGAGCCCAAGTTCAAGCGGATCCTGCTCAAGCTGTCGGGCGAGGCGCTGATGGGGGACGACCCCTTCGGCATCAACCGGCAGACGATCGAGATGATCGTCGACGAGGTGGCAGGCATCGCCAGTCTCGGCGTGGAGATCGGCTGCGTCATCGGGGGCGGCAACATCTTCCGGGGCGTCGCGCTCGGGGCTGCCGGCATGGACCGCGCGACCGCCGACTACATGGGCATGCTCGCGACGATCATGAACGCGCTCGCGCTCGCCGACGTGATGCGGCAGAAAGGCCTCAATGCGCGCGTGCAGTCGGCGATCAACATCGAGCAGGTGGTCGAGCCCTACATCCGGCCAAAGTCGATCCGCTACCTCGAGGAAGGCAAGATCGTCATCTTCGCTGCCGGCACCGGCAATCCGTTCTTCACCACCGACACCGCCGCGGCCCTGCGCGGCAGCGAGATCGGAGCCGAGGTGGTGCTGAAGGCGACCAAGGTCGACGGGGTCTACACCGCCGACCCGAAGACCGATGTCGACGCCCGCCGCTACCAGCGCGTGACTTTCGACGAGGCGATCCAGAAGCACCTGCGCGTCATGGACGCCACGGCGCTCGCGCTGTGCCGGGACCAGAAGCTGCCGATCATCGTATTCAGCCTCTACAAGCGCGGGGCGCTCAAGCGCGTCGTGATGGGAGAGGATGAAGGCACGCTCGTCCACGTCTAGGAGAGGACCCATGGACGTCAACCAGATCAAGAAGGCGACCGAGGAGAAGATGAAGAAGTCGGTCGAGGCCCTGAAGACCGATCTCGCGAAGGTGCGCACCGGCCGCGCGCACACCGGGCTCCTCGATCACGTCAAGGTGGACTACTACGGCAACGAGACCCCGCTGAACCAGGTCGCCAACATCACCCTCGTCGACTCGCGCACGATCGGCGTTCAGCCGTGGGAGAAGAAGCTGGCGCCGGCCATCGAGAAGGCGATCCGCGACGCCGACCTCGGCCTCAACCCGGCCACGCAGGGTGAGGTCGTACGCGTGCCGATGCCGCCCCTCACCGAGGAGCGGCGCAAGGAGCTCATCAAGGTCGTCAAGCACGAGGGCGAGAACGCCAAGGTCGCGATCCGCAACCTGCGCCGCGACGCGAACCATCACCTGAAGGAACTGCTCAAGAACAAGGCGATCCCCGAGGACCAGGAGCGCCGCACCCAGGACGAGGTGCAGAAGCTCACCGATCGCTACGTCGCCGAGGTCGACAAGCTCCTGCAGCAGAAGGAAGCCGACCTCATGCAGGTCTAGCCACGCGCCCGTGCCCTCAAAGTTCGTCAGCTCCACCCAGTCGATCCCGCGCACCGGCGCGATCCCGCGGCACGTCGCCATCATCATGGATGGCAACGGGCGCTGGGCGAAGCGGCGCTTCCTTCCCCGCGTGGCCGGTCATCGCCGCGGCGTGGAGGCAGTGCGCGCGACGGTGCGGGCGTGCGCCGAGCGCAGCGTCGAGTTCCTCACCCTCTTCGCCTTCAGCTCGGAGAACTGGCGCCGGCCGGAGGAGGAGGTCTCGGTGCTCAAGCAGCTCTTCCGCATGGCCCTCGAGCAGGAAGTCGGGAAGCTGCACGAGGCGGGCATCCGGCTGCGGGTGATCGGGCAGATCGCGCCGTTCGGCGAGACGATCGAAGGGCTCGCGCGACGCGCGGAGACCCGCACTGCCGCCAACCGCGGGCTGACGCTGACGATCGCGGCGAACTACGGCGGGCGCTGGGACCTGCTCCAGGCGGTCAACGCGATGACGCGCGCGGCGCCGGGCCGCGCCGGCGGCTACAGCGAGGCCGACCTCGCGCCGCACCTCGCGATGAGCTATGCGCCAGAGCCCGATCTCTTCATCCGCACCGGCGGCGAGCAGCGGATCAGCAACTTCCTCGTCTGGCAGCTCGCCTACACCGAGCTCTACTTCACCGATCTGCTGTGGCCGGATTTCGACGCCGCGGCGCTCGACGCGGCCTTCGCCTGGTACGGGGAGCGCGAGCGGCGCTTCGGCCGGACGAGTGAGCAGCTCCGGTCGAGCGCCCCGGCGCCGGAGCCCGCCGAACCGCTAACCGAGCCGGCAGGGACCGCTGCGGCAGAGTCCGCGCCACGGGCCACGCGCGGCCGCGCGTGATCGGGCCCCCGACCACGGGCTGCCCCGTCCTGGCGGCCTGTACGCTCGACAGGTGCGGCGCCTGAGTGGCGCGCACCGGACGCGATGCTGCGCCAGCGCATCATTACCGCCGCGGTCCTCGCGGCGCTCTTCCTGGCGGCGCTCTTCGGTCTGCCCGCGGTGGGTTGGACGGCGCTCGCCGGGGTGTTGCTCGGGGCGGCGGCGTGGGAGTGGTGCGGGTTCGCCCGCGGCGGCCGGACGGCACGGGTCGTCTACACTGCGGCGACCGCGGCGCTCGGGCTCGCGGCTGCGGGGGGGCTCGGCCTCGCCGCCGGGCGCGCCGGCGCGCTCGCGCTGGTCCCGATCTATGGCGTCGCGCTCGGTTTCTGGGCCCTCGGCGCGCCGTGGTGGCTCGCGCGGCGACCCGGGCCCGCTCCGGCCGGGCTCATCCTGGCGGCAGGCTGGGTCGTGCTCGTCCCGACCTTTCTCGCGCTCGTGCATCTGCGTAACATCAGCCCGATCACGCTGCTTGCATTCATGATGCTGGTCTGGATCGCCGACATCGCCGCATACTTCGCCGGACACCGGTTCGGGCACACCAAGCTCGCCCCGTCGATCAGCCCCGGCAAGACCCGCGAGGGCCTCTACGGCGCGCTCGGGGCGACGACGCTCTTCGGCGTGCTGTGGATCACCTTCCTCCCCGTTCACGTGCCCGCGCTCGTCCGCGACCTGCCCGGCAGCGTGGCCTGGATGATCGCATTCGTGCTCGCGCTGACGCTGCTTTCGGTGGTGGGCGATCTGTTCGAGTCCGCGCTCAAGCGGGGCGCCGGGCTCAAGGACAGCGGCACGCTGCTTCCCGGCCATGGCGGCGTGCTCGACCGCATCGACGCCCTCACTGCCGTGCTGCCCGTGGCAGCGCTCGCGTGCATGGCATGACCGGACCCGCGAACATTGCGATCCTCGGCGCGACCGGCTCGATCGGGCGCAGCACGCTCGATGTCATCGCGCGCCACCCGGACCGGTTCCGCGCCTATGCGCTCACCGCAAACACGCAGGCCGAAGAGCTCTTCGAGCTGTGCGTCGCTTTGCGTCCGCCGCTCGCCGTGCTCGGCGATGCGCGTGCGGCTGCCACGCTGCGCTCGCGCCTCGCCGCCGCGAAACTTGCCACCGAGGTGCTCGCCGGCGAGGCGGGCCTCGTCGCCGTCGCGGAGCGACCCGAGGTCGATGCGGTCATGGCGGCGATCGTCGGTGCGGCCGGTCTCGCCCCGACCCTCGCCGCGGCACGCTCGGGCAAGAAGGTCCTCCTCGCAAACAAGGAAGCACTCGTCATGGCCGGGCCGATCTTCATGGCCGCGGTGCGCGCGAGCGGGGCCGAGCTCCTGCCGATCGACAGCGAACACAACGCGATCTTCCAGTGCCTGCCGGCCGGCGCCCCGGCGGGGCTGGCATCCTGCGGCGTACGGCGCATCCTGCTCACCGGATCGGGCGGGCCGTTCCGCACGCGCAGCCTGGCGGAGCTCGCCGGGGTCACCCCGGACGAGGCGTGCGCGCACCCGAACTGGAGCATGGGGCGCAAGATCTCGGTCGACTCCGCCACGATGATGAACAAGGCGCTCGAGATCATCGAGGCGCACTGGCTCTTCGGCGCCGCGCCGGCGCAGATCGAGGTGGTGGTGCACCCGCAGAGCGTGGTGCACTCGATGGTGGAGTACGCCGACGGTTCGGTGATCGCGCAGCTCGGCCACCCTGACATGCGCACGCCGATCGCCCAGGCGCTCGCCCACCCCGACCGCATCGAGGCGGGCGTGCCGCCGCTCGACCTCGGCCGACTCGGCGCGCTGACCTTCGAGGCGCCCGACTTCGTGCGCTTCCGCGCGCTCGCGCTCGCCTACGACGTGCTGGCCGCGGGGGGGACGGCACCCGCCATCTTCAACGCCGCGAACGAGGTCGCCGTGGCTGCGTTCCTGCGCGGAGCGCTGCCGTTCGTTCGCATCACCGAGGTGATCGAGGCCGGGCTCGCGCGCGTTCCGGTCGCGCCCGCGGCGAGCGTCGAGGACATCCTGGAGGCCGACCGCCTTGCGCGCGAGGCGGCGTCCGCGAGCGCCGGACGACCGGTTGCGAGGTCCGCATGAATCTGCTCCATACGGTCGTATCGTTCGTGGTCGCGCTCGGCGTGCTCATCGTGGTGCACGAGCTTGGGCACTACCTGGTTGCGCGCTGGTGCGGGGTCAAGGTCCTGCGCTTCTCGGTCGGCTTCGGGCGGGCGCTCGCGAGCCGCCGCCTCGGTCCGGACCGGACCGAGTGGGTCATCGCGGCGGTGCCGCTCGGCGGCTACGTGAAGATGGTCGACGAACGCGAGGGGGCGGTCGCGCCGGAGGACCTGCCGCGCGCGTTCAACCGCCAGAGCGTCTGGCGGCGTTTCGCGATCGTCCTGGCTGGTCCGGCGGCGAACTTCCTGCTGGCGATCGCGCTCTACTGGGGCCTCTTTCTGGGCGGCGTGCAGGAGGCGAAGCCGATCCTGGCGGCGCCGGAGGCGGGCACGGTGGCTGCGCAGGCGGGGCTTGCGCGCGGCGACACCGTTCGCGCGGTGAACGGCGAGCCGGTCGCGAGCTGGCAGGACGTGCGCTGGCGCGTGCTCCAGCTCGCGCTCGACCGCAAGGTGGCCCGGCTCGAAGTGCAGAGCGCCTCCGGCGCCCTCGACTGGCGCACGCTCGATCTCGGCCAGGTGAAGTCCGAGGAAGTCGAGGGCGACCTGCTCTCCCGCCTCGGGCTGCGGCTCTTCCGGCCGGAGGTGCCGGCGACGATCGGACAGCTCGTCCCGGGCGGCGTCGCCGAGCGCGCGGGGCTCGCCGTGCGCGACCGCGTGCTCGCGATCGACGCGGACCCGATCCCGACGTGGGACGCGCTGGTCGCCAAGGTGCGCGCGAGCGCGGGGCGTCCGCTCGCGCTCGAGGTCGACCGGGCGGGCACCCGGGTGCGGATCGAGCTGACGCCGGAGACGGTCGGGGCGGGCGCCAACGCGTTCGGGCGCATTGGTGCGGGGCCGCACATCGAGCCAGGCGCGATGAGCGCCTACCTGATCGAGGTGCGTCACGGGCCCGGCGAAGCGTTCGGGCGCGCGCTCGCGAAGACCTGGGAGATGTCGGCGTTCTCGCTGCGAATGCTCGCGAAGATGATCGTCGGCGAGGTCTCCTGGCGCAACCTGTCCGGGCCGGTGACGATCGCCGACTACGCGGGGCAGTCCGCACAGCTCGGCCTCGCGCCCTACCTCGCGTTCCTCGCCCTGATCAGCATCAGTCTCGGGGTGCTCAACCTGCTGCCGATCCCGCTTCTGGACGGGGGCCACCTGATGTACTATACGATCGAGGTGCTGAAGGGGAGCCCGGTCTCCGAGCGTGTGATGGAGATCGGTCAGCGTGCGGGACTGGTGGTGCTTCTGTTTCTGATGGCGTTTGCTTTCTATAACGATATAAATCGCCTGATCTCGGGCTGAGCCGCGCCCACTCGATGAACCAGCGACTCGTCGCGGCCCTGCTCGGACTGCTGCTCGCTCGGTACGCGCTCGCGTTCGAGCCCTTCGTCGTCCGCGACATCCGCCTCGAAGGCATCCAGCGCGTCGAGGCCGGCACCATCTTCAGCTACCTCCCGGTCAAGGTCGGCGAGACGATGACCGACGAGAAGGCCGCGCAGGCGATCCGCGCGCTCTTCGCGACCGGCCTCTTCCGCGACGTGAGAGTGGAAGTCGAAGGCAACGTGCTCGTCGTCGCGGTGGACGAGCGCCCGGCGATCGCGCAGATCGACTTCGTGGGCATGAAGGAATTTCCCGCCGACCAGGTGCGCAAGGCGCTGCGCGAGAACGGCATCGCCGAGGGCCGCACCTTCGACAAGGCGGTCGTCGACCAGGCCGAGCAGGAGATCAAGCGCCAGTACCTGACGCGCGGCCGGTACGGGGTCACCGTGACCACCACGGTCACGCCGCTCGACCGCAACCGCGTGTCGATCAACTTCACCGTCGACGAGGGCGAAGTCGCAAAGATCCGCAGCATCAACATCGTCGGCAACCGCGCCTTCACCGAAAAGCAGCTGCTCGACCTGATGACCCTCCAGACCCCGGGCTGGCTCACCTGGTACACGAAGAACGACCAGTACTCTCGCCAGAAGCTCTCCGGCGACCTCGAGAACATCCGCTCCTGGTACCTCAACCGCGGCTACCTCGACTTCAGCATCGAGTCCACGCAGGTCTCGATCACCCCCGACAAGCGCGACATCTACATCACGATCAACGTGCTGGAGGGCGAGAAGTACACGGTGCGCGACGTCAAGCTCGGCGGCCAGCTCCTGCTGCCCGAAGCCGAGCTCGCGCGGCTCGTCACGCTCAAGCCGGGCGAGGCGTTCTCGCGCGAGAAGCTGGCCGAATCCACCAAACGCATTTCCGAGCGCCTCGGGGACGAGGGCTATGCGTTCGCCAACGCGAACGCGGTACCCGACGTGGACAAGGAGAACCGCACGGTCGCCTTCACCATCATGGTGGACCCCGGACGGCGCGTTTACGTGCGCCGGATCAACGTGGTCGGGAACACGCGCACCCGCGACGAGGTGGTCCGGCGCGAGCTGCGCCAGCTCGAGGGCTCGTTCTACGATGCCCAGAGGCTGCAGCAGTCCAAGCGGCGCGTCGACCGCCTGAATTTCTTCTCGGAGGTCGACGTCGACACCGAGCCGGTGCCGGGGACGACCGACCAGGTGGACGTCACGGTCAAGGTGAAGGAGAAGCCGACCGGGAACCTGCTGTTCGGGATCGGGTTCTCGAGCTCCGACGGCCTGGTGCTGCAGGCCTCGGCGAACCAGCAGAACATCTTCGGATCGGGAAAGGCGGTGAGCATCGCGGCCAACACGAGCAGCGTGAACCGCAACATCGGACTCTCCTACACCGACCCCTACTTCACCGTCGACGGGTTGAGCGCCGGGTTCGACATCTACGACCGGAAGTTCAACGCGCAAGAGCTCAACCTGGGCAATTACAACACCGAGACCCGCGGGATCGGCGGGCGGATCGGCTATCCGATCACCGAGCTCGACCGCATCAACTTCGGCCTCGTCGCGGAAGAGACGCAGATCGAGACGTTTCCGGACAGCCCGCAGCGCTTCATCGACTTCGTCGCCCAGAACGGCAACGCGCCCCAGGCGCTGATCGGAACCATGTCCTGGGTGCGCGACCGGCGCGACAGCGCGATCTGGACCACGAGCGGCACCATCCAGCGCGCGACGGTCGAGGGCACCTTCCCGGTGCTCGATCTGCGCTACTACAAGCTCGGGTACCAGATCGGCTGGTACTACCCGCTCACGACCGACTTCACGCTGTTCCTGAACGGCGAGATCGGCTACGGCGGGGGATACGATGACAAGGATCTGCCCTTCTACAAGGCCTTCTATGCCGGGGGCGCCTCGAGCGTGCGGGGCTACGAGCAGAGCTCGCTCGGGCCGCGCGACGCGAACGGCGTGCTCGGCGGCAGCCGGAAGGTGGTCGGGAACGCGGAGTTCCTCTTTCCGGTGCCCGGACTCGGGCAGGATCGATCGGCCCGCCTCGGCGTGTTCTTCGACGCCGGCCAGGTCTGGACCGAGGACAGCCCGTACAAGTTGTCCGACCTCGAGTTGCGGTACTCTACGGGCATCCTCTTCTCGTGGAACTCGCCGTTCGGCCCGCTCAAGCTGAGCATCGCCCAGCCGATCAACGACAAGCCCGGCGACCAGATCCAGCGCTTCCAGTTCGTGTTCGGGCAGACGTTCTGAGCGCGGACCGACGCGAGGCGAGCGACACAGCAGGAGACGAACTTGAGAAAGTGGCAGGTTTTTGCCCTGGCGGCGGCTCTGGGCTGCGCGGGTCCGGGCTTCGCGCAGGCCGAGGGAAGGATCGGGTTCGTGAACCTGGACCGCATCCTGCGCGACGCGGCGCCGGCGCAGCGCGCGCAGAAGAAGATCGAGGCCGAGTTCTCCAAGCGCGACCAGGAGCTCGCAAAGCTCGCCGAGCAGCTCAAGCGCATGCAGGAGTCGATCGAGAAGAACGGCATGACGATGTCGGAGTCGGAGCGGCGCAACCGCGAGCGCGAGTTCGGGGAGATGAACCGCGAGTTCCAGCGCAAGCAGCGCGAGTTCCGCGAGGATCTCAACCAGCGCCGCAACGAGGAGCTGTCGGGCATCCTCGAGCGCGCGAACCGGGTGGTGCGCCAGATTGCCGAGACCGAGAAGTACGACATCATCTTCCAGGAGGCCGTGTTCGCGAGCCCGCGGATCGACATCACCGACAAGGTGATCCGCGCGCTCGACGACACTTCGCCCGGCAAGAAGTAGCGCGGCCAGGCTATGCGCTCCGGCCCGCTCAGGCTCGGCGACATCGTCGCGCGGCTCGGCGGCGAGCTCGTCGGCGACCCGGACGTCGAGATCTCGGCGGTGGGAACGCTTCGGGGCGCCGAAGCGGGCGCGATCAGCTTTCTCTCGCAGTCCCGCTTCCGCGCCGATCTCGCCGCGACGCGCGCATCCGCGCTGATCGTCCCGCCCGAGGCGCGCGATGCATCCGGTCTGCCGCGCATCGTCTGCGGCGATCCCTACGTCTACTTCGCCCGCGTATCGGCGTTGCTGAATCCCGCGGCACCGGTGGCGCCGGGCATCCACCCGAGCGCGGTGATCGCCGCCGGCGCGCGCGTCGCGCCGACCGCCCACGTCGGCGCGGGGTGCGTGATCGGGGACGGGGTCACGATCGGCGACGGCGCCTCGGTCGGCGCGGCCTGCGTGGTCGGCGATGGGGCGAGCATCGGCGCGCACGCCAGGCTGTATCCCCGCGTCACGGTGTATGCGGGCTGCACGATCGGCGAGCGGTCGATCGTGCACTCGGGCGCGGTGATCGGCGCGGACGGGTTCGGCTTTGCAAACGAGGGCGGGAAGTGGCTCAAGATCCCGCAGGTCGGCCGCGTACGGATCGGCGCCGACGTGGAGGTCGGCGCCAATACCACTGTCGATCGTGGTGCGATCGAGGACACGGTGATCGAGGACGGCGTCAAGCTCGACAACCAGATCCAGATCGGCCACAACTGCCGCATCGGGGCGCACACCGCGGTCGCGGGCTGCGTCGGCATCGCGGGCAGCACGACGATCGGACGGCACTGCATGATCGGGGGGGCGGCGATGATCGGCGGGCATCTCACGATCGCCGATCGGGTGGTGATCGCCGGGAGCACGGTCGTCACCAAGTCGATCGGCGCGCCGGGAACCTACCTGAGCGTGATCCCGGCCGAGGAGGCGCGCGAGTGGCGGCGGATCGTGGCGCACCTGCGGAGCCTTGCGCGGCTGACCGACCGGCTGCGCGAGCTCGACCGGCGGGTGCGAGAACTGGAGCAGGAACGATGAACGCCATGGACATCAAGGCGGTGCTCGAGCACCTGCCCCACCGCTACCCGTTCCTGCTGGTCGATCGGGTGATCGAGATGGAGGCGGGGCGCAGCATCGTCGCGCTCAAGAACGTGACCATCAACGAGCCGTTCTTCCCCGGGCACTTTCCCCACCACCCGGTGATGCCTGGGGTGATGGTGATCGAAGCGATGGCCCAGGCAGCGGCCATCCTGGCGTTCAAGTCCGGCGAGCGCCTGCCCGACGAGCATTCGGTCGTGTACTTCGTGGGCATCGACGAGGCGCGCTTCAAGAGCCCGGTCGTTCCGGGCGACCAGCTGGTCCTGCACGCGCGCATCGACCGGCACCTGAAGGGCATCTGGAAGTTCTCCACCGAAGCGCGGGTCGGGGAGCGGCTCGCTGCCGAGGCCAAGATGATGTGCGCGCTGCGCGCCGCCTGAAGCGCATGGCCGAGGTCCATCCCACCGCCATCGTCGACGCCGGGGCGCGACTCGCCGCAGACGTCACCATCGGCGCGTACTCGATCATCGGGCCGCACGTCGAGATCGGTGCGGGCACGCGGGTCGGGTCGCACTCGATCGTCGAGGGGCACACCCGGATCGGGCGCGAGAACCGCATCGGGTCGTTTACCGCGCTTGGCGGTCCGCCGCAGGACAAGACCTACGCTGGCGAGCCGACCCGGCTGGAGATCGGCGATCGCAATACCATCCGCGAGTACTGCACGCTCAACACCGGCACGCGCAAGGACGCCGGGGTGACGCGGGTGGGCGACGACAACTGGATCATGTCCTACGTCCACATCGCCCACGACTGCCAGGTGGGCGACAAGACCGTTCTTGCCAACAACACCCAGCTCGCCGGTCACTGCCACATCGGAGACTGGGCCATTCTCGGCGGCTTTACCGGCGTCCACCAGTTCGTCCGGATCGGGGCGCACGTGATGATCGGGGGCGGAACCATGCTGCGCCAGGACGTGCCTCCGTACATCACCGTCGCCGGCAGCCCGCCCAAGGCGCTCGGGCTCAACGCGGAAGGATTGCGTCGGCGCAATTTCGCCGCGGACGCGATCGCGGCGCTCGCAGAGGCGTATCGGACCCTGTACCGCCGCGGGCTCACGCTCGCGGAGGCCCAGGACGCGCTCGCGCGCCAGGCCGCCACGTGCCCCGAGGTGGCGCTGTTCGAGCAGTTCCTGCGCACCGCCACGCGCGGGATCGTGCGCTGATCCTAAGGCGGTGAGCGCCCCGGTCCGGATCGCACTGGTTGCGGGCGAGGCGTCCGGCGACCTGCTCGGCAGCCGACTGATCGAGGCGCTGCGCCGGCGGATGCCCGAGGCGCAGTTCTGCGGGATCGGCGGCCCGCGCATGATCGCGGCCGGCTTCGAGTCCTGGTTCCCGCAGGAGAAGCTCGCGGTGCGGGGGTTCGTCGAAGTCGTCCGGCACCTGCGCGAGCTCCTCCGGATTCGCGCGGAGGTGCTCCGGCGCGTGCGCGCCCTGCCTGCCGCGCTCTTCGTCGGCATCGACTCGCCGGAATTCAACCTCGGGCTCGAGCGCCGCCTGAAGCGCGCCGGCCTCGCCACGGCTCACCTCGTCAGCCCACAGGTCTGGGCCTGGCGGCGCGGGCGCATCCGCCGGATGAAGGACTACGTCTCGCACCTGCTCGTGCTTTTTCCGTTCGAGGAGGGGCTCTACCGCGACGCCGGTCTGGACGTCACGTGCATCGGCCACCCGCTCGCGGACGAGATCCCGGAGACCTCCGACCGCTTCGCCGCACGCGAGCAGCTGCGCCTGCCCGCGCACGTCCCGGTCGTGACGCTGCTGCCCGGCAGCCGGCAGTCGGAGCTGGAGATGATGTCCGGTCCGTTCATCGAAACGGCAAAGTTGCTGCACGCCCGGCTGCCCGGGCTGCGGTTCGTCGTCCCGCTCGTCACGCGCGAGACGCGGGACCAGTTCGACGCGGCCCTCTACCGCCACTCGGCGCGCGACCTTCCGGTCGCGCTCCTCTTCGGCCATGCACGCGAGGCGCTCGCGGCATGCGACGTCGCGCTCGCGACCAGCGGAACGGTGACGCTCGAGGCCGCGCTCACGCGCCGGGCGATGGTGATCGCGTACCGCGTGGCGCCGCTGTCCCACTGGATCGCCCGCCGGCTGATCCGGGTGCCCCACGTCGGCCTGCCGAACATCCTGTGCGGCGAGGCGGTGGTGCCCGAGTTCCTGCAGGACGACGCGACGCCCGAGAATCTCGCGCAGGCCGTCGGGAACCTGCTCGCCGATGCGCCGCTGCGACGATCGGTCGAGGAGCGATTCGGGCGCCTGCACGCGGACCTGCGCCGGGATGCCGCCGAGCGGGCCGCCGAGGCGCTGGCCGCACTCGTGCCGCGCACGGCGCCCTGAGGAGCGCCATGGCCGGGGCGCGACGGCTCGTATGCGGCGTGGATGAGGCGGGACGCGGGCCCCTCGCGGGCCCGGTGTGTGCGGCCGCAGTCATTCTCGACCCGCGCCGCCCGATCCGCGGGCTGGAGGATTCGAAGCGGCTCGGTCCTACGGTCCGGATCGAGCTCGCCGAACGCATCCGCGGCCGCGCGCTCGCGTGGGCGGTCGGATGGGCGTCGGTGGCGGAGATCGACGCCCTGAACATCCTGCGCGCCAGCCTGCTCGCGATGAAGCGCGCCGTCGAGGGCCTTCCGGTCCAGCCGCGGCGGGTGCTCGTCGACGGGCTGCACTGTCCCGAGCTCGCCGTTCCGGCCGAGGCGATTGTCGGAGGAGACGCGCGGGTGCGTTCGATTTCGGCCGCGTCGATCCTTGCCAAGACCGCGCGCGATGCGGAGATGCTGCGCCTGCATGCCCGATTTCCCGAGTACGGCTTCGACCGCCACAAGGGCTACGGCACGCCCGACCACGTCGAGGCCCTGCGGCGCCACGGACCCTGCGCGCTGCACCGGGCCGGCTTCGAACCGGTGAAATCCCTGGTTGCCGCGCGGCAGCGCGCGCTCTTCGAGGAATCCGGTCACTAGCCTCGCGCGATGGCCCAGGCTTCGTTCAAGCGCATCAGCTCCCGCGACAACGCGCTCTTCAAGCGGGTCGCGCGGCTCGCCGCGTCGGCGCGCGAGCGGCGGGAGCAGGGCGCGACCCTGCTCGACGGGGCGCATCTCGTGACCGCGTACGGGGCTGCGGGCGGCGTCGCAGAGGCGGTGCTCGCGTCCGAGTCCGCGTACGAACGCCCGGATATCCGCCGCCTCTTCGAGGACACCGCGGCCCGCGCGCGCGCGCTCCTCTCCGACCGGCTGTTCGGTGAGATTGCACAGGTCGTGGAGCCGGTGGGTCTCCTCGCGGTGATCCGCACCCCGGCACCGCCGGCGATGCCATCGGGGACCCAGACCTGCGTCCTGCTCGACGGGATCCAGGATCCCGGCAATCTCGGCTCGCTATTGCGCTCGGCGGCCGCGGCCGGCGTGCGGCATCTCTTCCTGTCCAAGGGCTGCGTGTTCGCCTGGTCGCCCAAGGTGCTGCGCGCGGGGCAGGGCGCGCATTTCGCGCTCGCGATCCACGAGCACGCGCCGCTGGAGTCGATCGCGCGCGCCTACGCCGGGACCGTGGCGACCACTGCGGCGCGCGCGGACGTGCCGCTCTTCGAGGCCGATCTGCGTGGGCCGGTCGCATGGATCTTCGGCTCCGAGGGAGGCGGTGTCTCGCCTGGCCTGGCTGCCGCCGCCGCGTTGCGGGTGCGCATCCCGATGCCGGGCGCGATCGAATCGCTGAACGTCGCCGCCGCGGCGGCAGTGTGCCTGTTCGAGCAGGTGCGCCAACAGCGCCTCGGTACACTCAGTACACTCGCCGCTCCAGCCTGACCGCCTGCAGGATCTTGGTCGCGATCTCCTCGATCGACAGCGTCGTGGAGTTCAGCGACGCAATCCCGTGCCGGCGCATGAGCGCCTCCGCCGCCTCGACTTCATAGCGGCAGTTGTCGAGGCGGGCGTAGCGGCTCCCCGGCCGGCGCTCCTCGCGGATCTCGCTCAGGCGCTCGGGCGAGATCGTCAGGCCGAAGAGCTTCCCGAGATGCGGCGCGACCGCCCCGGGCAGCTCGCCCCGCTCGAAATCGTCGGGCGTGAGCGGGTAGTTGGCCGCCTTGATGCCGAACTGGAGCGCCATGTACAGGCAGGTCGGGGTCTTGCCGCTGCGCGAGACGCCGACCAGGATCACGTCGGCCCGGGAGAGCTCGCGGCTGCCCAGCCCGTCGTCGTGGGCGAGCGCGAAATTCACCGCCTCGATGCGATGCTGGTACTCCTTGCTGTGGGCGACGCCGTGCGAACGCCCCACGGCGTGGGACGAGCGGATCGAGAACTCCGCCTCGAGCGGGCTGATGAACCCCTCGAAGAAATCGAGCACCAGCGCGTCCGCCTGGCGGAGCGCGCCGCGCACCGCGTCGTCGACCAGGGTGCAGAACACGATCGGCCGGGCCTCGGAGCTCGCCCGGGCCTCCTCGATCCGCCGCAGGCACGCCGCCACCTTTTCCGGCGTGTCGACGAAGGGCACCACGACCTGCGCGAACTCGATGCCCTCGAACTGGGTGAGCAGACTGTGCCCCAGCATCTCGGCGGTGATGCCGGTGCCATCGGAGACGAAGAACACGGTACGGCTGCGCTTGGGCATCGAGGCGGTCCGGAGAGAGGCGCCCGCCGGGCGGCGCGCGCTGCGCGCGGACTATAAGGCACCGGCTCGCCGGCCGCAGGCGGCGCGATGACGCGCGCGCCGCGCGCTACCGGGATGCCTCGCCGCAGTGCTTGAGATAGATGTGCTTCAGGGTCTCGAACTCCGCGATCGGCGCGCGCGCAATCCGTTCCACCATCGCCTTGCGCACTTCGTCAGGGGAGCGACGCTGCTTCAGCACCCGCACCGTCTCCTCGAGGCGGTCGAGGGGCGTGGCCCCGACGAGCGCGAGCGCGCATCCCTCTTCGCCGCCCGGCGCACTGACCGCCGGCACGTTCGACGCATCCACCGTCTGGTCCTCCTGCCATCGCGCCGGCCGACGCCGGACAATGCCGGCGTCATAGCACCTTCCGGGCCAGATCGTTACAGGACGTTAAATGCGTGAAGGAGGTCACGCGCGCGCGGGCCGCCCGGACGCCGGACCGGGACCGATGTCACGGCGGAAAGGCGCGCGGTGGCGCACTCTGTGTGGCGTGCGCCGGGAATGCGCGTCGAGCCCCGAATCGACCTGACGGAAGCCTGACGGCACGCCTTGACCGCCCTGGAAACCATGCAGACCGAGCTCGAGCTCCAGGACCTTTCCGACGCGGCGTCGACCGCGGAGGAAGTGGCGTCGTTCATCCACCGCGCGATCGGCCTGCGGTTCGAGATGCGCTTCAAGTGGGAGACGCAATGGTGGCCGATCGACGCACGCGAGGTCGCCGAGACGCTCGCCGGCTACTACTACGACTACGGCATGCACAGCTGCCTCGAGCAGATGCGCGAGGGCAAGGAACTCCCCTCGGGTCTGGCCGTTTACCGACTGCGCCGCTAGGGCGCCGCTGAACCGGGGGCACCCCCCACCGTCCCCTGAATCTCCGCGGTCCAGCCGACCGCGATTCCCCGCTCCATCCTGCTCGCAGGCGCGCCGTGCGGACGCGGCCGCGCAGCGAAACTACAATAGCGCCTGCGATCGGCAACGGCGAAAGGAACAGCGCGAAGATGCCCGGCGGCGAATACGTGGTGCGGTTTCAGGACTTGCGCATGAGCGATCTGGCGCGGGTGGGCGGCAAGAACGCCTCCCTCGGCGAGATGATCGGGCACCTCTCCGCGCGCGGCATTCGCGTTCCCGGCGGGTTTGCCACCACGGCGGACGCTTTTCGCGGGTTCCTCGCCGGCGCCGGCCTTGCCGGGCGCATCGAGAGGCGACTCGCCGCCCTCGACGCCGACGACGTCGAGGCGCTCGCGCGCTGCGGCGCGGAGATCCGGGAGTGGATCTTGCGGGCCCCGTTGCCCGCCGCCCTCGAGGCTGCGGTGGCCGCCGAGTACCGGGCGTTGATGCGCGACGGCGAGTTCCCCGTCGCGGTGCGCTCGAGCGCCACCGCGGAGGATCTCCCGGACGCCTCGTTCGCAGGGCAGCAGGAGAGCTTCCTCAACGTGCAGGGGCTTCCCGGCGTGCTGGACGCCATCCGGCACGTTTTCGCCTCTCTCTACAACGACCGCGCGATCTCGTATCGGGTCCACCAGGGCTTCGCGCACGCTGACGTGGCGCTCTCGGCGGGAATCCAGCGCATGGTGCGCAGCGACCTGGCGGCAAGCGGCGTCATGTTCACCCTGGACACGGAGTCGGGGTTTCGTGACGTCGTGTTCATCACCGCGTCCTACGGCCTCGGCGAGACGGTGGTGCAGGGTGCGGTCAATCCCGACGAGTTCTACGTGCACAAACCGATGCTCGCGGCGGGCAGGCATGCGGTCATCCGGCGTGGCCTCGGCTCCAAGCTCACGAAGATGGTGTTCGCCGAGGACCCCCGCGCGGGACGCTCGACACGCACCGTGGAGGTGCCGGCGGCCGAGCGCGACCGGTTCTGCATCGAGGACGCCGACGTCGCCGAGCTCGCGCGGTTCGGCGTCGAGATCGAGCGCCACTACGGGCGGCCGATGGACATCGAGTGGGGCAAGGATGGCCTCGACGGGAAGATCTACATCCTGCAGGCACGCCCGGAGACGGTGAAGTCGCGCGGGACGAAGGACGGGCAGACGCGCTACCGACTCGCCGGGACCTCCACGGTCCTGGTCACGGGACGCGCCATCGGGCAGAAGATCGGCGTCGGCCGGGTGCGCCTGGTGAAGGGCGCGTCCGAGATGGCGCGCGTGGCGGCGGGGGACGTCCTCGTCACCGACATGACCGATCCCAACTGGGAGCCGGTGATGAAGCGCGCCGCCGCGATCGTCACCAACCGCGGCGGGCGCACCTGCCACGCGGCGATCATCGCGCGCGAGCTCGGCA
>CAZIXQ010000020.1:23528-27386 GCA_964543155.1 uncultured Enterobacteriaceae bacterium | reverse complement strand
CGTTTGCGGGCGGCGAACGCGAGGTACGGGCTCGCCCGGTTCGTCGCCGATCTGCGGCGCGCGCGCGCCGAGGGTGGCGACGAGAAGGCGATGCTCCGCCGCGTCCGGCCGCTCGCGCTGCGGCTGGCGGCCGAGAAGGACTGCTGGCTGACCCCCGGGATGTGCCGGCCCGATCCGGAGCAGGGCTTCGGCGTCCACATCCTGCACGAGGAAGCCGACCATGCGCTGACGGTGTTCGTCGCCACGTGGCTGCCCGGCCGCGGCGCGCCGCCGCACGATCACGGGACGTGGGCCGTCGTCGCCGGCATCGAGGGCGTCGAGCGCAACGCGTTCTGGCGTCGCATCGACGACCGGAGCCGCCCCGGCCACGCGGAGCTCGAACCGGCCGGCGAGAAGGCGCTCGGTCCCGGTGCGGCCGTCGCGCTCCCGGCAGGCACGATTCACAGCGTCCGCAACGACACCCCGTTGACGACGGTATCGCTGCACGTCTACGGGATGCACGTGAACCACACCGTGCGCTCGCAGTTCGACCCGGATCGGAGGACGGAAGCGCCGTTCAAGTTGCGCACGAGCGGCGGCGGTCTGGCGGAAGAACGGTGACAGCGTGCCGAGCTGCGCGGAGATTCGCGCCTACCTCGCGCGACGCGCGGCGGCGCTGTCCGAGGCGGTGCGACGCTATCCGACGCCGATCGCGCGCTGCGACGAGCAGCTGAGCGCGCTCATCGAATCGCGGCGCGAGGCGCTGCGGCTGCTGGAGGAGGGGGACGCGACGCTCGCGGCCGCATTCGCCGCGGCCGCGGAGCGCTGGGACGATCCGGCTGCGCGCGCGCTCGCCGCGCGCGCAGTCGCTCGGTTAGACCCCTGAGGCGGACCGCCGCACGAGCTCTTCCCACATCCCGTCGGTCGACTTGCGGAAGACGAGGTCGACCTCGGCGTCGATCACGAACCAGTCGCCGCTCTTCACCTCGTACTCGAGCTCGCCGGGCCGCCGCGCGCGAGTGTCACGCCGAGGTCGGTCGCTGCGGGCGGGTCGTCCGCGCTACAGCCGATCAGCGTGCGCGCCGTTCGTAGAGGTTGCGCGGATTATGTAGCAGGACGCGGTCTATCGCCTCGCCGCCACCGGCCCACTCGACTAGCGCGCGTAGCAATGCGGCCGTGTCCACGCGCCGTGCCGCGCCGAGCGCATGGTCGAGCGGCGTATGCGGCCAGTCGGAACCCCACACGAGGCGGTCGGGACGCGCGGCGAGTAGCCGCCGCGCGAGCGCCGGCGCATGCTTGCCGACGCGGTCCGCGCCAGAGAGTTTGACCCAGCAGCGTCCGGTGTCGAGGAGCGCGAGCAGCGTGCTGAGCGGCTCGCCTTCGTCCGTCTCGAGCCGCGCCATGTGATCGAGCACGTAGTCGACCGGCAAGGACTCCAGCCCGAGCTCGGGCAGCCAGGCGCCGCGCAGGTGCAGTTCGAGATGCCATCCGTTCGCCGCCGCCGCCTCCGCCCCCGCGGCGATACGCCGCTTCGCCGCGTCGGCGTCGCGCACGCCGTTCAGGTTGAGCCGCAGACCCACGATGCGCTTGTTGCCGGGGATGCGCGCATCGACGCCCTCGACCAGGGCGGCAACGCCAAGCGCCATGTCGCCGAGCGCCTCGAGCCCCGCGAGCAGGCAACGGTGATCGTCGGCGTAAGGGCTGGGCTGCACCAGCACCGCCCTTGCCGTACCCAGCTTCTGCATGACCGCCTGCAGGGCGGCGGGAGATGCGTCGGGAGGCGTGTAGCGCCTCTCCGCGGCGTAGGGAAAGCGCTCTATGGGCCCGAATACGTGAACGTGGCAGTCCCAGGCACCCGCGACCGCGGCGTTCATGGTGCGACTTCGGCAGCGACCGCCTCGCCGAAGGCCCGCGTGCCGAGCGCGCCGCCGAGATCCGCGGTGCGCGTTGCCGGGGCTGCGAGCACTGCGTCCACCGCCGCGAAGATCGCGCGCGCGGCGCGCGCGCAGGCTTCCAGGCTGCGCTGCTCTGCCAGCCAATCGAGCAGCATCGCCGCGGAGAGGATCAGAGACGTCGGGTTCGCGACATCCTGCCCCGCGATGTCCGGTGCCGACCCGTGCTGCGCCTGGGCCGCGCACAGCGTGTCCCCGGCGTTGATCGATCCGCCGAGGCCGAGGCTGCCCGAAAGCTCGGAGGCGAGATCGGAGAGGATGTCGCCGTAGAAGTTGGTCGCCAGCACGACGTCGAAGCGCTCGGGCTCGCGCACCAGCCGCGCCGCCATCGCGTCGACGATGACCTCCTCGAGGGCCACGGCGGGGTATTCCGCTGCGACTTCGCGCGTCATCTTCAGAAAAAGCCCGTCGGTGAGGATGAAGTTGTTCGCCTTGTGCACCGCGGTCACGCGCCTTCTTCGCCGCGCGGCGAGCTCGAAGGCGCGCCGCGCGATGCGCTCGCACGCGTGCGCGGTGATCTTGCGCACCGACAGCGCCACCTCCGGCGTGGGCATGAACTCACCGCTCCCGGCGAACATGTTGCGGTCGGGATAGAACCCTTCGGTGCACTCGCGCATGATCACCAGATCCAGCGACGAGGCCGTGCGGCCGAGGCCGGGGCGGGAGCGCGCCGGCCGCACGTTGGCGTACAGGTCGAGCTTCACTCTCATCATCGCCGAGACGTTGACGCCGCCCCGATCGCGCGGCGGATAGTCGAGGTGCGAGATCGGGCCGAGCAGAATGCCGTCCGCCCGGCGGGCGCGATCGAGCACCTCGTCCGGCAAGGTGGTGCCGAATCTCTCGAGCGCGGCGAAGCCGATCTCGGCGCGCTCGAAGTCGAGCCCCAGCGCGAAGCGGCGGTCCGCCGCCTCGAGCACGCCGAGCGTCGCCGCGGTGATCTCCGGCCCGATGCCGTCCCCGGGAAGAACCAGGAGCTTCATCAGTCGAGCTTGATCCCGGCGGCCTTGATGACGCGCGCGTACTTCTCGATCTCGGCTTTCACGAAAGCGCCGAACTCCTCGGGGCTGTTGCCCACCGGGTCGGTGGAGAGCTGCCTGAAGCGCGCGATGATGTCGGGCTCGCGGAGAATCGCGGCCAGCTCCGCGTTCAGCTTCCTGACGATTGCGTCGGGCGTGCCCGCCGGCGCATGCATCGAGTACCAGGCGTTGGTCTCGTATCCCGGCAGCCCGGCCTCGGCGAACGTCGGCAGGTCAGGGTACTCGGGCGAGCGCTTCGGGGCGGAGATCGCGAGCGCGCGCAGGCGGCCGGCCCGCACGTGAGACATGGCCGACGCCGCCGTGTCCAGCATGACCTGCACTCGACCGGCGGTGAGGTCGGCAAGCGCCGGTCCGCCGCCCTTGAACGGTACGTGCAGCAGGTCCACACCGGCCACGGCCTTGAACACCTCGCCGTTGATGTGCGGCGGCGTGCCGTTGCCGCCGGAGGCGTAGGCGAGATCTCCCGGCTTTGCCTTGGCGGCGGCGATCAGCTCGGCGAGATTCGTGGCCGGGAGGTCCTTGTAGACCACTAGCACGGTAGGCGCGATACCGAGGAGCGTGATCGGCGAGAAATCCTTGACCGGGTCGTAGGGCACGCGCGAATAGAGGTTGGGACTCAGCGCGTGGGTAGCGATGGAGCTCAGCAGGATCGTATAGCCGTCGGGCGGCGACTTCGCGGCCGCTTCGGTGCCGACCATGGTGCCGGCGCCGGGCCGATTCTCCACGACGAACGGCTGGCCGAGGCGATCGCCGAGCCGTGCAGCGAACAGGCGCCCGAGGATGTCGTTGCCTCCACCGGGGGGATACGGGACGATCACCCTCACCGGTTTCGTGGGATAGGCTTGGCCGAAGGCCTCGAACGCCAGCGCCGCCAGCACCAGGAACAACAG
>CAZIXQ010000020.1:0-23428 GCA_964543155.1 uncultured Enterobacteriaceae bacterium | reverse complement strand
ATCTTCGATAACGAGCTGCCGCCCGGGTACCGCGCGCTGGAAGAAGAGCTCGCACGGCGGCTGCGCATGAGCCGCACGCCGGTGCACGAGGCGCTGATCCGCCTGCAGAACGAAGGACTGGTGCGACTCGAGCCGCGCCGGGGCGTCACGGTCCTCGCCGTCTCCGTCGACGACATGCAGGAGATCTATGGCGTGGTGACCGCGGTCGAGACCGCGGCGGCGGAGCTGCTCGCCGCGCGCCGCCCCGACGATCGCGCACTCGCGCCGCTCGAGCGGGCGGTCGTGGACATGGAGCGCGCACTCGCCGCGGAAGACCTCGTCGCGTGGTCCCGCGCGGACGAGCGCTTCCACCGCGCCCTGCTCGAGCTGTGCGGCAACCGCAGGCTCGCCGAGGTCGGACTGCGCTTGCGCGACCAGGTTCGGCGCGTGCGCATGATCACGCTTCCCGCGCGGCCGAAGCCGGTCGTCTCGACCGAGGCGCACCGCGCGACCTTCGAGGCGATCCGCGCCGGAGACACCGATCGCGCCCGCGAACTGCATCGTGCGCAGCGGATTCGCGGCAGCCGGCAGATGACCGAGCTGCTCGAGCGCTCGCCGGTTCGGACGCTGTGACCCTGGGCCTTCACGCTCGCTCCGTGGCGCATCGCCCTGGGGCACGCAGACCAAACGCAGCTCGACGCGGGGGAAGGTGCGAACCATGACCGGCTGCTCGCCGACGCTGCGCCCCGGCTCGCCGGATGCGACGCAGTGATTCTCGCGCAGTTCTCGACGGCGCGCGCCCAGGCCGCCGTCGCCGCCGTGCTCGACTGCCCAGTGCTTACGAGCCCGGACAGCGCAGTGCTATCGCTCCGGCGGACGGTGACCGGCTGCTGACCTTCGAGCGACAGGAATGGTCATCGAACTGCCGCTTTGTCGCGCCCCCGATGCGCAAGGCGCTACGCGCGCGAGGCGCTGCAGCTCGGGGAGACGGACGACATGCGGCTCGCGTTCGCCGCGCGCGCAGCAGCGCGTCTAGACGCCTGAGGCGGACCGCCGCACGAGCTCTTCCCACATCCCGTCGGTCGACTTGCGGAAGACGAGGTCGACCTCGGCGTCGATCACGAACCAGTAGCCGCTCTTCACCTCGTGCTCGAGCTCGCCGGGCTGCCAGGCGACCAGCCCGGCGATGAAGCGCGCGTGCGCGGCGTCGTGCTCGATGATGTGATCCACGGTCGTACTGTCGCTCGCGAGATACATGCCGTCGGCGAGCGCGACCGAGCGGCCGCCGGGGTTCGAGTCGCGGTGGACCACCGCGAAGAGCGTGTTGGTGTACACCGGGCCCCCCAGGAACACCGGATCGACCACCTTCTGCGACGGGCCATGCTCCGGGAAGAGCTTCCCGAGCGTCACCGGCGTCGGGCGATTGATGATGAATCCCACGTGCTGGCCGTTCGCGAGCGGCTTGGCGAAGAGCACCGTGCGGCCGTAGAACTCGCGCATCTCGGGCTTGGCGACCAGCATCACCGGCCCGTCGAGGTCCGCGGCCCGGGCGGCCGGCACGCTGGCGAGCGCGGGCAGCACGCACGCCACCGCAATCATGCAGAAACGACGCAGTCGACTGCTCATGACACGTCTCCTTCCTCGAGCACGCACGTCTTCATGCCGGCCGGTGATGCGGGATGCGCCGCCTGGCCGGCGCCCACGCTCGGGTCTCGTGCAAGAACCGCGCCGCGGGCGCTGACCGTGGGTCGCGCATGGAAACTAGTTCCTGTCGCGGCCGGACCCGCCGATCAATGGCGAGAAAATGCCCGCTTCCGGCGCGGCGGGGCGGGCAATAGTGCCGGCCCGAACGTGCGGTAGGGACCGGGGCGGGTGCGCGGGCGGGCGGTTCCGCACCACGGCATGACGAGGAGCCGGCGGCGGCGCGCGGGTGCGGCGCTGCGGCAGGCGCGGTTCAGCAATTGCCGCTCATCACCGTCGACCCGTTCGGGCTCATGTAGCCGAAGCAGCTGCCGTCGCTCATGAGGTGGCCGCCGGGGCCGGTGCGGTTGTAGCCGCGCCCGCCGCCGCTGCGCTGGGCCGCGGCGGCCGGAAGGTTGAACTGCGCGGGACCACCTTCGTGGCCGCCGATCCCGGCGGCGTTCAGCCAGTAGCGGCCCGGATTCACCTGGCCGAAGAGCTGCTGGAGCTGCGCGAGTTCCGCCGGATGGATCTCGCGACCGTTGACGATCACGCCGGTGCCCCCGCCCGACGCGTCGCGGCGCAGCGGCCCCCCCAGGCGCAGCCCCGGCATGATCTGCCCCGAGTGCGGCGCACGCTCGCGGCCCCAGAGGCCCGAAGCCGGGTCGTACCAGTAGCGACCGGGCGCAATCGCGCCGTACGCGCGCTGGAGCTGGGCGAGCGTCGGCGCGTCCAGCGTGACGCCATTGACGACGACCGGCTGCTGGGCGTGCGCAGCGAGCGCGCACGCGGCAGCCAAGGCAGCGATCACGATTGCGTTGCGTGGTGTCAAGGCGCTCCTCCCGCGGCGCTATCGCCCGCGCAATGGTACGCGCCCGGGTGCGGGCAGGCGAGCGCTCGACTAGACTCGCGGCATCAAGACCACAGGGGGAGTGCGCCCGCCCACCGCGCGAGCGACCGGGCGCCATCGTGCACCACGCGCTCCGGCATTCGCGCCTGGCCGAGCACCTCGCCGGGCTCTTCGACGCGACCGATCCGGCGGTCCTCGCCGAGATCGAGGCGAACGCCGAGTGGCTCACGCTCGCCGGCGGCGAGACCCTGTTCCATCGCGGCGATCCGGGCGACGCCGCGTACGTCGTGATCAGCGGGCGCTTGCGGATCCTCGACGGCGCGCGCGCGGTCAACGAGGTCGGCGCGGGCGAGACGCTCGGCGAGATGGCGCTCCTCTCGGGCGAGCCGCGCTCGGCCACCGTCCTCGCGGTGCGCGATTCGCTGCTCGCGCGGCTGCCGACGGCGGCGTTCAACCGGCTCGTCCACGATCATCCGAGCGTCCTGCGCCGCATCGCCGGCATCCTGGTCCAGCGCCTGCGCCGCACCACCACGTCCCCGGCGCGGATCCGCGCGAGCATGCGCACGCTCGCGGTCCTCGCCGTCGACGGCCGTGCGTCGACGGCGGCGTTCACGCGCCGCCTGGTCGAAGCGCTCGGCGCGCACGGCGCGACCCTGCGCCTGGATGCGGCCGCCGTCGATCGGGCGCTCGACCGCGCAGGCATCGCCGCGTGCGCGGATGGCGACGAGGGCGCCGTCCCCCTGGTCGAGTGGCTGAACGAGCAGGAGCTGCGGCATCGCTTCGTGGTGTACGAGGCGGCGGCGGCGAACGCGCGCTGGGCCGAGCGGGCGCTCCGCCAGGCGGACCACGTGCTGCTGGTGGTCGCATCGGGGACCAGGACGATCGATCGCGACCTCGTGGGGCGACCGCAGAGCACGCACGCACCGCGGGCGAGCCTGGTGATCGTGCGCCCGGCGCACGCGGACCGGCCCGCGGGGACCGCGGCCCTGCTCGACGCGTGCCGGGTGGACGCGCACTACCACGTGGGGATGGACTCGGCTGCGGACTTCGCGCGCCTCGCGCGCTGCCTCGCCGGGGCGGGCATCGGGCTCGTGCTCGGCGGCGGCGGGGCGCGCGGCTTCGCGCACCTCGGCGTGCTGCGCGCGCTCGCCGAGGCGGGCGTGCCGGTCGATTGGGTGGGCGGGACGAGCATCGGTGCGATCATCGCCGCGCTCGTCGCGCAGGACGTGCCGCACGAGGCGGCGGCGGCGCTCTGCCGCCGCCACTTCCGGGAGCTGCGCGATCCCACGCTGCCGCTGGTTGCGCTCCTCGCCGGGCGGCGCATCCGCGCGCGGCTCGAGGACGCGTTCGGCGACGTCGCGATCGAGGACCTGCCGCTGCCCTACCTCTGCGTCTCGACCAATCTGACGCGCGCCGCGCAGGC
Source organism: uncultured Enterobacteriaceae bacterium (assembly GCA_964543155.1). GTDB lineage: Bacteria > Pseudomonadota > Gammaproteobacteria > Burkholderiales > SG8-39 > JAGVSZ01. Next base: position 19,496 of record CAZIXQ010000020.1, on the reverse strand, counting down.
GGTCCACGAGCGCGGGTCGGTCCTGCGCGCGGTGCGCGCCAGCATCTCGGTGCCGGGAATCCTGCCGCCGATGCGGCTCGACGCGGACCTGCACGTGGACGGCGGACTGGTGAACAACCTCCCGATCGACGTGATGGTCGCGAAGCCGGAGATCGGCGCCGTCATCGCGGTGGACGTCGGCGGCGAGCAGGACATGGCGGCGCCGCCCGGGTTCGAGCCCGAGCTCTCCGGCTGGCAGGTGCTGTGGAACCGGCTCGCGAAGCGGGCGCGGCCGCCGACGATGATGAGCGTCATCACCCGCAGCTCGTTCGTCGCCAGCATCCACTGGGCGCGCGAGCGCCACACCGCCGAGCAGGCGAGCCTGTACCTGCGCATCCCGGTCGCGGACCTGAAGCTGCTCGCGTTCGAGCGCATCGACGACATCGCCGCGCGCGGCTACGACGCGACGCGCGAGGCGATCGGGCGGTGGTGGGCGGGGCGGGGGTAGCGCGGCGCGTGGGTTCCGGCCGGAGCGGGCCCCCTGGGCAGGGGCTCATGGTGCCGCAAGGCGCGTCGGCTGTTGGGTCCCGGCTCGCGGCGGCAGGGCAACCCACGCCCAGCCGCGCACGAGCCACCCAACCACGCCGACTGCGGCACAAATCGCCCCTGCCCGGGGGGCCTGCTCCGGCTTTCCTCTAGTACGCCCGCGGCAGCCCGCGCCCGTGCTCGGCGCGGGTGGAGAGCACGAGGTTGGTGGTGGTCGGCGCGATCTGGTAGAGGCGCGTCTCGCGGAACTTGCGCTCGACGTCGTACTCCTCGGCGAACGCGAAGCCGCCGTGGGTCTGCATGCACATGTCGGCCGCCTGCCAGGAGGCCTCGGCGGCGAGCTGCTTCGCCATGTTCGCCTCCGCGCCGCATGGCTGACCGCGCTCGTAGAGGTCGCAGGCTTTCTCGACCATCAGCGCGGCGGCGCGCATCGCCATGTACGCGCGTGCGATCGGGAACTGGATGCCCTGGTTCTGGCCGATCGCGCGGCCGAAGACCCTGCGCTCGCAGGCGTAGTGCTTCGCCTTCTCGATGAACCACCGCGCGTCGCCCACGCACTCGGCCGCGATCAGGATGCGCTCGGCGTTCATGCCGTCGAGGATGTAGCGAAAGCCCCTGCCTTCCTCGCCGATCAGGTTCTCGGCCGGCACTTCCATGTTGTCGAAGAACACTTCGGTCGTGGAGTGGTTGATCATCGTCCTGATGGGCTTGATGGTCAGGCCGTTGCCGAGTGCGGCCCGCATATCGACCAGAAAGACCGACATGCCTTCCGTTTTCTTTGCCACTTCGTCCCGACGCGCGGTGCGCGCGAGCAGCAGCATCAGGTCGGAGTGCTCGGCGCGCGAAGTCCACACCTTCTGGCCGTTGACCACGTATTTCCCGCCCTGGCGCACGGCGGTGGTGCGGATCGACGTCGTGTCGGTGCCGGCGGTCGGCTCGGTGACGCCGAAGGCCTGCAGGCGCAGCTCGCCGGTCGCGATCTTCGGCAGGTACGCGCGCTTCTGCGCCTCGGTCCCATGGCGCAGCAGCGTGCCCATGATGTACATCTGCGCGTGCGTCGCGGCGCCGTTCGCGCCGCTCGCCTGGATCTCCTCGAGGATCGCCGCGGCGAAGGCGAGGCCGAGGCCGCTGCCGCCGTACTGCTCCGGGATGAGGCACGAGAGGTAGCCCGCCTCGGTCAGCGCGCGCACGAACTCGGTCGGGTACTTGCGCTCGCGGTCCAGTGCGCGCCAGTACTCGCCCGGGTAGTCCGCGCACAGCTTCGCGACGGCGGAGCGGATCTCGTGCAGGTCTTGCTCGCGGGTGCTCATGACGGGGAACGGGCCGATCGGGGGAAGGGGCGGGCTATGATAGCGCCCTCGCACCGACCGACGCTGCAACGATGCCCAGGGCTCCCGCCTCGACCGCGCTCGCGCGCTTCCGCATCATCGACCTCACGCGCGTGCGCGCCGGCCCGACGTGCGTCAAGCAGTTCGCCGACTTCGGCGCCGACGTGATCAAGGTCGAGTCGCCGCCGGGCGTCGACCCGAACGAGGACATGGGCGGCCCGCGCCACGGCCCCGACTTCCAGAACCTGCACCGGAACAAACGCTCGATCACGCTCAACCTCAAGCTCGAGGAGGGCCGCGCGATCCTCCTCGAGCTCGTCAGGACCGCCGACGTGGTGGTCGAGAACTACCGCCCGGACGTCAAGTTCCGGCTCGGCGTCGACTACGAGTCGCTGAAGGCGGTCAACCCGCGCATCGTCCTCGCGAGCATCTCCGGCTTCGGACAGGACGGGCCGTACCGCGAGCGCCCCGGGTTCGACCAGATCGCGCAGGGCATGAGCGGGCTCATGTCGGTCACCGGCGAGCCGGGCCGCGGCCCGATGCGCACCGGCACCGCGATCGCCGACATCTCCGCCGGCCTCTTCGCGGCGCTCGGGATCATGACCGCGCTGCTCGAGCGCGAGCAGTCGGGCGAGGGCCAGTGGGTGCAGTCGTCGCTCCTGCAGGCGGGCATCGCGCTGATGGACTTCCAGGCCGCGCGCTACCTGATGAAGGGCGAGGTGCCGCCGCAAGTCGGCAACGACCACCCCACGAGCATGCCGACCTCGGCGTACAGGACCGCGGACGGCTACATCAACGTGGGCGCCTCCGGCGACGGCATGTGGGCGCGGCTGTGCAAGGCGATGGGCCGCCCCGATCTCCTCGAGCGCGCCGAGTTCCGCGACCAGGCCGATCGCGCGAAGAACCGCGCGGCGCTCAATGCGGCACTCAACGAGACCTTCGGCGAGCGGCCGAGCGCGGCCTGGATCAGGATCCTCAACGAGGCCGGGGTGCCGTGCGGGCCGATCTACGCCGTGGACAAAGTCTTCGACGACCCCCAGGTGCAGCATCTCGAGGCCGCGGCGCCCGTCGCGCACCCGACGCTCGGGGCGATCCGGCTCGTCAACCAGGCGGTGAAGCTCTCGCGCACGCCGTCGGCGCTCGCGACCGCCTCGCCCGAGCGCGGCGAGCACACCGAGGAGATCCTGCACGAGCTCGGCTACGGCGCGGCGGACATCGTGCGGCTGCGCGAGGCGAAGGTCATTTAGGCAGCGGGAGACGCAAGTGGCGGCAGAGCTCATCACGCGGCGCGACGGCGCGGTCGGCCGGATCGTGTTCTCCAACCCGGCGCGCATGAACGCCATGACCTTCGACATGTGGCGCGCGCTGCCCGAGGCGCTTGCGGCGTTCGACGCCGACCCCGCGGTAAGGCTGGTGGTGCTCGCCGGCGACGGCGACAAGGCCTTCGTGTCGGGCGCCGACATCTCGCAGTTCGAGCAGAACCGGGCGAGCGAGGAGGCGCGCGCGGCGTACAACCAGGCGGTGGAAGCCGCCTACCTCGCGCCCCTCCTGTGCGCGAAGCCGGTGATCGCGCAGATCCGCGGCGTCTGCATGGGCGGCGGGCTCGGGCTCGCGGCCGCCTGCGACGTGCGCTTCGCGAGCGACGACGCGGTGTTCCGGATGCCGGCGGCGCGGCTCGGCCTCGGCTACAGCTACACCGGCATGCGCCGGTTCGTGCACGTGCTCGGCGCGGCGAACACCGCCGATATCTTCTTCAGCGCGCGGAAGTTCGACGCCCAGGACGCGCTGCAGATGGGGTTCGTGCGCCGCGTCGTGCCGGCGGCCGACCTGGAGCGCGAGGTCGGCGCGTACGCGGCGATGATCGGCGAGAACGCGCCGCTGTCGCTGATCGCGGCCAAGGCGGCGATCCGCGAAGTGCTGAAGGACGCCGGCGACCGCGATCTCGCGGCGCTCCAGCAGAAGATCGACGCCTGCTTCGCGAGCGCGGACTACACGGAAGGGCGGCGCGCGTTCATGGAAAAGCGCACGCCGGACTTCAAGGGGCGCTAAGGCGTGTCAGCTGACGAGCGCTCAGTTCCCATGCGGTGGCGCCTGCCGCCGATTGCCGACGTCGGGCGGCATGGACGCGCATCGGCACGGTCTGACATGTCGAACGAATGAAGGCGACTCGGTACTTCGAGGCGCTGCGGTCGCGGCCCGACAGAGCAGTCATCCGTGACGAGTGGATCGAAACAGCGATCCGCGCCCCGATCAGGGAGACTGTTCAGGCCGACGGCCGGATCGGCCGGTGGGTGCAAGTGGCGGAGATGGAAAACAGGTACTCAAGGGTCGTGCTTCTTGCCGACGGCGAAACGGTCCACAATGCGTTCTTCGAAAGAAGGTTCGTGCCATGAGAATCCGCTATTTCGAGGACACCGACACATTGCTCATCGAGTTCAGGGACGCGCCCGTGGCCGAGACACGCGACCTGGATGAGAACACGGTGCTGGACCTCGACGCTGACGGCAATATCTGCGCCATCACTGTCGAGCACGCGTCAAAGCGTGCCGGCATCCCGCAGTTCTCCTATGAGCAGGTTACGGCCTGATCTTCCGGATCGAACGGACCCGCTCCAGCGGGCCTCGCTCGCCCGCGCGGCACGGTGATGCGGAACGCCGGGCTGCAGTCGACTACGAACCCAGGTTGAGGACTACACCCGACAGCTGCCCCGCCCGGTCGGAGGCGAGAAAGGCGACCGCATCGGCCACCTGCTCGGGCTCGATCACTCGCCCGAAACTGCCGCTCGCGAGCACCTCTTCCGCGCGCGACTCGTCGCCGTACTTCTGCTTCGCCACGTTGCGCACCAGCGTCATGATCCGGTCGGTCCGCGTCGCCGGAGGATGCACCGCGACCACGCGCACCCCGTACTCGGGCGACTTGCCGCCAAGGCCCTTGGTGAACGCCGCGAGCCCCGCGTTCGCGACCGCCCCGCAGATGTACTCGTAGCTCGGCTTCTCGCCGGCCATGCCGATCACGTTGACGATGACGCCGCGCCCGCGCGCCTTCATGCCCGCGAGCACCTCGCGCGTCATGTTGATGTAGCCGAACACCTTGAGATCCCAGGCGTGGCGCCATTGGGCCTCGTCGATGTCGAGGACCGACCCGCCTGGAATGTCGCCCGCGTTGTTGACGAGGATGTCCACCGCGCCGGCGGCCGCGGCGACGCGCTTCACCGCGCCGCCGTCGCGCAGATCGGCGGCGTGCAGCGTCACTTCGACCGGATGCTGCGCGCGGATCGCCGTCCGCGCGGCCTCGAGCCGTGCCTGGTCGCGCGAGACGAGGTGCAGGGCACAGCCTTCGGCGGCGAAGCGCTGCGCGCAGGCGAGGCCGATGCCCTTCGACCCGCCGGTGATGAGCGCCGTTCTGCCCTTGAGTCCGAGGTCCATGGCCGCTCCTCTTTCGGGAAAGGCGCGATGGTATAACTAGCCCGATGGAACAGCTGCCGCTCGCCGAAGGCCTCGCCGCCACCTGCCGGCCGCTCGCCGAGGCGCGCACCCTTCCGCGCGCCGTCTACACCGATCCGGCAGTCTTCGCGCTGGAAGGTCGGGTGGTCTTCGGTCGCACGTGGCTCTGCGTCGGGCGCGAGGAGGACCTGCCGGATTCCGGCAGCTTTCTCACCCAGGAGATCGGGGGCGAGAAGCTCCTCGTCGTGCGCGGGGAGGACGGCGCGCTGCGCGCGTTCTTCAACGTGTGCCGCCACCGGGGCGCGCGGCTCGTCGAGGAGCCGTGCGGGCGGCTGCGCGGGGCGCTCGGCTGCCCCTACCACGCCTGGACCTACGCGCTCGACGGCCGGTTGCTGCGCGCGCCGCGCGCCGAGGCGGGCTTCCGCCCCGAGGACTTCCCCCTGGTCCAGGCGCGCCTCGAGACGCGGGACGGTTTCGTGTTCGTGAACCTCGACCGCGCCGCGCCGGCCCTCGCCGACGCGTTCGCGGACCTGCCCGATCTCGGCCGCTACCGGCTCGCCGAGCTGCGGCGCGCGAAGCGGGTGGAGTACACGGTCGACGCCAACTGGAAGGTGATCGCCGAGAACTACAGCGAGTGCTACCACTGTCCGCTCGTGCATCCGCAGCTGCACCGCATCAGCGACATCACGAGCGGCCACGCGCAGTCCGGGAGGTCATTCAACGGCGGGCCGATGCAGCTGCGCGACGGCGTCACGACGATGTCGACGAGCGGCACGACGGCGCTGCCCACGCTGCCGGGGCTCGAAGCAGCCGATCACCGGCTGGTGCACTACTACCTCGTGTACCCGAACCTGATGCTCGGGCTTCATCCGCAGTACGTGCTCGTGCACCAGGCGTGGCCGCTCGCGCCCGATCGCACGCGGGTGATCTGCGACTGGCTGTTCCGGCCGGAGGCGATCGCCGCGCCCGGCTTCGACCCGGCCGGCATGGTCGAGTTCTGGGACCTCACGAACCGCCAGGACTGGGCGCTGTGCGAGCGCGTGCAGCGCGGCGCGGCGTCCGCGGGCTACGTGCCCGGCCCGTACCACCCGGCCGAGCTGTGCGTGCACGCATTCGACCAGTGGTACGCCGAGGCGATCGCACCGCACCTCCCGGCGGCTACTTCCTGACGAACCCGAGGATCCCCCTCCCGATCGAGCCGGGGTCGCGCGGCTCCCAGCGGCCCGCGTCCACCGCTGCGAGAAAGTCCGCCACCGCGGCGTTGAAAGCCTCCGGATCCTCGATGTTGATGGTGTGCCCAGCGCGCGGCAGCACGACGAGCCCGGCGGTCCGGATCGAGCGCTTCAGGAGCAGGCTCGCCTCCAGGCACGGGTCGTCTTCGTCGCCGGTCATCACGAGCGTGGGGACGTCGATTCTCTTCATGCCGTCGACGAGCTGGTAGAGCATCGGCCGGCGCATCTGCACGCCCCGCTGGGTGAGCGCCGCCCCTCTTGGGGAGTGCCCCGCGAGCTGGTCGGCGAACGCCTGCCAGCCGCGCGGGTTCTTGTCCCGGAACCGCAGCCGCGTCGGGCCGGCGGCGTACCTGAGGAAGGCCTGCGCGCCTTCAGTCTCGAACGCGGCCGCGGCGGCCTCGCACTCGGCGCGGAACCGCTCCTCGTCGCCCGGCTGGGCGCCGTAGCCGCACCCGGCGATGACGAGCGAGCGCGCCCGCTGCGGATGCGCGAGGCCGACGTGGAGCGTTGCGAAGCCTCCCATCGACAGCCCGACGACGTGCGCCTTCTCGATGCCGAGATGGTCGAGCACTGCGACGACGTCGTCGCGGGCGCGTTCCTGCGAGTACTTGGACGGCTCGTCGGGAACGTCCGACGGCGGGTAGCCGCGCGCGTTGTAGGCGATGCACCGGTAGCGCCGCGAGAAGTAGCGCAGCTGCGGCTCCCAGCTGCGGTGATCGCCGGCGAACTCGTGCACGAAGATGACCGCGTTGCCGCGGCCGGCCTCCTCGTAGTAGAGCCTGACGCCGTCGGCTGCGGTGGCGTGGGGCATGGGGTCCTCCCGGATCGCGAGGGGCGAAGCCTACCCGAAGGTCTGTCGCGCGGACGGTTGCCGTAAGATCGGGCCCTCTGCAGCACGGGAGGTGCGACGCGCGGCCGCTGCGCGGTCGCGGAAAAAGAAAGGCCGTGCTTGCGCACGGCCTCAAGTTACCGCAGGGGAACTCTTGCGCCGCACGGCCCGGCTGCGATCCGGTTCGCGCGACGATGACGACGTGGGCACGGTAGCAGAGCGCCGCGCGGCGTAACGCGTTCTGTGACAAGTTTTTTCAACCGCGGCACGCCGGCCGCGGGAAGGTGACCGCGTTCCGTCACACGAGGGCCGGAATGGACCGTACCGAACGCTTCTACAAGCTCCACCGCCTGCTCGAGGCGAAGGGCACCGTGCGCATTGCCGAGCTCCTGCGGGAGCTCGGGGTGTCGCGCGCGACGTTCAAGCGCGACCTGGAGTACATGCGCGATCGCATGAACGCGCCGATCGAGTGGGACCGCGAGAAGCGCGGGTACCGTTTCGCCGCGCCGGCGCCCGGCGCACCGCGCTACGAGCTTCCCGGCCTGTGGTTCAGCCCCGAGGAGATCCGGGCGCTGCTCACGATGCAGCACCTCCTCGCGAGCCTGCAGCCCGGCCTGCTGGAGCCGCACGTGAAGCCGCTGCTCGCGCGGCTGCGCGCGGCCCTTGGCTCGGGCGAACATCCCGCCGACGAGATCGAGCGGCGGATCCGCATCATCCACCTCGGCGCGCGCAAGCTCGCGCTGCCGCACTTCGAGCGCGTCGCCGCGGCGGTGCTGAACCGCCAGCGGCTGCGCATCGTGTACGTGGCGCGCGGCTCGAACGAGCGCACCGAGCGGGAGATCAGCCCGCAGCGCCTCGTGCACTACCGCGAGAACTGGTATTGCGATGCCTGGTGTCACCTGCGCGAGGACCTGCGCAGTTTCGCGGTCGATGCGATCCAGGCCGCGGAGCCGGTCGGGAAGAAGGCGAAGAACGTGCCCGACCGCGAGCTCGACGAGGTGCTCGCGGCCGGCTACGGCATCTTCTCCGGGCGCAAGACCACCTGGGCCAAGCTCAGGTTCACGCCGGAGCGCGCGCGCTGGGTAGCGGCGGAGGAGTGGCACCCGGAGCAGAAGTCGCGCTTCGAGGCGGACGGGAGCTACGTGCTGGAGCTGCCGTTCTCCGATCACCGCGAACTGGCGATGGACATCCTCCGCCACGGGCCGCACGTCGAGGTGCTGGAGCCGGCGAGTCTGCGCGCGGCGGTGAAGGCGCAGCTGGAAGCGGCGCTGGCGCGGTACCGAGCGGCTACTTGAAGAGCTCTGCGAGCTCGACCTGAAACGACGTCGTCGCGCGGCGACCCGCTTTTCCGTAGATCTCCGCCTGCTGCGATTGGGGGAGCACGATCCAGGCCTCGATCGCACCCGCGGCGACGTACGCGGCGGCCTTTTCGCGCAGCCTGGGCAGTGCATCGTTCGGCGAGGCGATCTCGACGCAGAGTTCCGGCGCGCCGGCGAGCGGGGCATCCTCGGGGTGAGCGGCAAGGAACGCCTCCGAGCACCAGGCGACGTCTGGGGCGCGCACCCCGATCCCGGTCACAACGCCGACCTCGACCATCGTGCGTCCGCCGAGGGCGTCCTCGAGCATGCGGACGAGATGCGTCGCGAGGAGCGCGTGCACCTTGCCGACCGGGCTCATGACCAGGATCTCGCCCCACTCGGTCAGTTCGACCTTGCCGGTGAGATCCGCGAAGCTCGGGTCGGCGCAAAGCATTTGCCAGCGCCGGGTGAGCTCGTTACGGTCGAGCGGCGCTTCGAGGGTTTCGCGGACAGCGGACATGATGAAAGGGCTCCGACGCGGGAAAAGTCTACCACTCGCATGGTTCCGCAATGCTCCCACCGTCGCAGGCTCACGCCGTGAGCCACTACCCCCCGCATACTGCCGTCGCGACTCAAGAGTGCGACATGGAGGCAGCATGCACGGCATCACCGTCCAGGAATTCTGGCCCGCGCGTCCGCCGCGGCGCCTGTTCGCCCACCCCACCGGCACGCGCGCGGCGCGCCGCCGCCTGACCCGCGCGGCGCGGCGCCACTCGCGCGGCCGCGAGCGGCGGGCGCGATGAGCGAAGCGGAAGAGACGCGCCGCGCTACCGCGGGCGACCGCGCGGTCGCGATCGCCGGTTTCCTCGCGATCCTGCTCACCGGGTTCTTCGGCGACGAGCCGGACGTGCGCACGCCGCCCGCGCCCGCGACGGTACAGGCCGCGCAACGCTGATCGCACGGAGCGCCGCCGTGTCGGGTGACCTATCATCCGGCGCGATGCCCGACGCCCTGCCTGCGCTCGCGCGAGCGGACCTCTTCGCGCGGCTCGCCGAAGGCCACGCCGCCGGCGTCACGGTCGTGACGCCGAACCGCCGCCTCGCCCAGGCGCTCGCGGCGGAATTCGACCAGCGGCAGCTCGCCGCGGGCCGCGCCGTCTGGGAAAGCGCGGACATCCTCCCGCTCGCCTCGTTCGTCGAGCGGCTGTACGACGACGCGCTGCATTCCGAGGCCGGCGCGGCGCTGCCGCTGCTGCTCACGCCCGACCAGGCGCAGGCCCTCTGGGAGGAGGTGATCCGCGGGTCGCGGGCCGGCAAGGACCTGCTCGCCCTCCCGGAGACCGCGGCGCGCGCGGCCGAAGCGTGGGCGCTGGCGCACGGGTGGCAGCTCCTCGACGCGCTCGACCGTATCCCGCTCGACGAGGACAGCGCCGCCTTTGCGGGGTGGGCCCGCGTCTACGGCGCGCGGACGAAGCGCGACGGCGCGACCGACGCGGCGCGCCTGCCCGCGGTCGTCGCGGACCTGCTCGACGACGCGGCAGTGAAGCGGCCGAAGCTGCTCGTCGCCTACGCCTTCGACGTCGTCACGCCGCAGCAGCGTGCGTTCCTGCAGGCCCTCGCTGCGCGCGGCGTCGAGCTCGCCGCCTGCGGCCCGGTGCGCGGCGCGCGCACCGCGGTGCGCGTGGCGGCCCTCGATGCGCGCGACGAGATGCTGCGGGCGGCACGCTGGGCGCGCGCCCGCCTGGAGGCGAACGCCGGCGCGCGCATCGGCATCGTCGTGCCGGATCTCGCGGCGCGCAAGGGTGCGCTGCGCCGCGCGCTCGCGCAGACGATGGACCCGGGCCGGTCTGCGCCGGTGCCGCCGTTCAACGTCTCGCTCGGCGATCCGCTCACTGCGACGCCGCTCGTCGCGCATGCGCTCGCCGCGCTCGCGCTCGGCGGTCGCGAGCTCGACTTCGAGCGGGCGAGCAGCCTCGTCCGTTCGCCGTTCATCGGGGGTGGCGACACGGAGCTCGCGCCGCGCGCGCGACTCGATGCCCGGTTGCGCCAGCGCGCCGAGCCGCTCGTGCGCCTCGACCGCCTGGTGGAGATGGCCGACGGGACGCCGATCCTCGCACGCCTGCTGGGGGCCTACGCCGCGTTCCGCCGGGAGCGCCTGCTCGCGCCGCGCGCGCCCGGCGACTGGGCGCGCGCCTTCAGCGAGGCGCTGTCGCTCCTCGGCTTCCCGGGCGAGCGCACGCTCGACTCCGCGGAGTACCAGACGCTCCAGAAGTGGCACGAGGTGCTCGCGCGCTTCGCGACCCTCGACCGGGTCGCGGGCCCGCTCCGCTTCGACGAGGCGCTCGGGCGGCTCGGTCGCATGGCCGCCGGGACGCTCTTCCAGCCCGAGATGCCGGAGGTCCCGGTGCAGGTGCTCGGCGTGGTGGAGGCGGCCGGGATGACCTTCGATCACCTGTGGGTGATGGGCCTCTCGGACGAGGCCTGGCCGGCGGCGCCGCACGCCAACCCGTTCCTGCCGCGCGCGCTCCAGCGTGCCGCAGGCGTGCCGAACGCCTCGCCCGTCGCGGCGCTCGAGCGCGCGCGCGCGCTCACCGCGGAATGGCTCGGCTGCGCGGGGGAGGTGGTGCTCTCCCACCCCCGGCGCGAGGGCGACCGCGATCTCGCGCCGAGCCCGCTCATCGCGGGGCTCGCCGAAGGCGAGCTGCCGCTGCCCGAATACCCGACCTGGCGCGACGCGATCCATGGCGCCGCGGCGGTCGAGCGGGTCGACGACGGGCCGGCCCCTGCGCTGTCCGCGGCCGAGCCGGTGCACGGCGGCGCCGCGCTCGTCAAGGACCAGGCGGCATGCCCCTTCCGGGCGTTCGCGACGCACCGGCTGCGTGCGGCCGGCGTCGGGGCGCCGCACACGGGCCTCGATGCGACCGAGCGCGGGACGCTCGTGCACCGGGTGCTCGCCGCGGCGTGGGGCGAGATGAAGGACAGGCGCGCGCTCGATGCGCTCGATCCGTCCGCGCTCGAGGCGCTGCTCCGCGTCGCCGCGGACGAGGCGATCCGTCGCCAGCGGCGCGACCGGCCCACGACGCTCGGCGGACGTTTCGCGGAGATCGAGCGCGAGCGCCTGGTGCGCCTCGCGCGCGATTGGCTCGCGGTCGAGCGGGGCCGCGGGGACTTCACCGTGACGGCAACCGAGACGCAGCGCGATGCGCCGCTCGGGCCGCTCAAGCTGCGCCTGCGCCTCGACCGGGTGGACGCGACCGCGTCCGGCGAGCGCCTCGTGATCGACTACAAGACCGGCCGCGCGGCGGTGCCCGCGCTGCTCGGGGAGCGGCCCGACGAGCCGCAGCTCCCGCTCTATCTCACCGTCGCCGAACCCGACGCCGGGGCGATCGCGTTCGCGCAGGTGCGCGCAGGCGACATGCGCTTCGTCGGGCTCGCGCGCGATCCCGGCGTGCTGCCGGGGACGAAGGCGCCGGACACGACCTGGGATGGGCAGCGCGCCGCATGGCGCGCGGCGCTCGCGCGGCTCGCCGACGAGTTCGCTACTGGACACGCCGCCGTCGCGCCGAAGCGCGGCGCGCAGACCTGTCGCCTGTGCGACCTGCAGCCGCTGTGCCGCATCCACGAGCGCGCCGCACGCGCGGTCGAAGAGCAATGACCGAAGCGATCATTCCCGACGCGGCCCGGCGCGAATCGGCGCTCGACCCGGCGCGGTCCTTCATCGTCCAGGCGCCCGCGGGCTCGGGCAAGACCGAGCTCCTGATCCAGCGCTACCTCCTGCTGCTCGCCGCGGTCGACCACCCCGAAGAGGTGGTCGCGATCACTTTCACGCGCAAGGCGGCGGGCGAGATGCGCAATCGCGTGCTGCGGGCGCTCGCCGCGGCGCGCAACCGCAAGGCGCCGGACGGACCGCACGAGGCCCGCACGATCGGTCTCGCGCACGAAGTCGCGCGGCAGGACGACCGGCATGGGTGGCGCATCGCCGAGAACCCCGCGCGCCTGCGCATCCAGACGATCGATGCCCTGTGCGCGTCGCTCGCGCGGCAGATGCCCGTGCTCGCGCAGTTCGGCGCGCCGCCGGAAACGGTCGAGGACGCCAGCGAGCTCTGCCTCGAGGCGGCGCGCGCCACGGTCGGCGAGGTCGAGTCCCGGGCGGACGTTGCCGCCGACGTCGCGCGGCTGCTCGTGCACCTCGACAACGACGTCGCGCGCGTCGAGGACCTGCTCGCGGGCATGCTCCGGCGCCGCGATCACTGGATCCGCCATCTGCGCCGCCTCGACCGTGCGGCGCTCGAGGCGGCGCTCGCCGGCGAGCGCGAGCGGCTCGTCGCCCGGGCGCGCGCGCTGTTCCCCGATGCGCCGGCGGACGGCCCGGACGCTTGGCAAGCGCGCGCCGGGGCGCTCCTGACCAGGGAGGCGACCTGGCGCACGAAGTCCGCGCAGGCGCAGGCGCTCGCCGCGCTCCCGCACGGCGAGGCGCTCCGCGCCGCGCTCGCGGTGCTGCTCGAGATGCCGCCGGCGGGCTACAGCCCCTCGCAATGGGACGCGCTGGCGGCGATCGGGAGCCTCCTGCCGCGGGCGATCGGGCAGCTCAAGGTCGTCTTCCAGGCGCACGGACGGGTCGATTTCACGGAGGTCGCCCAGGCGGCGCTGCGTGCGCTCGGGGAGGCGGACGCGCCGACCGACCTCGCGCTCGCGCTCGACTACCGCATCCGGCACCTGCTGGTCGACGAGTTCCAGGACACCTCGATCACGCAGTACGAGCTGATCGAGAAGCTGACGGCGGGCTGGACGCCGTACGACGGGCGGACGCTCTTCCTGGTCGGCGACCCGATGCAGTCGATCTACCGGTTCCGCGAGGCCGAGGTCGGCGAGTTCCTCCGCGCCTGGGAGAACGCGCGCATCGGCGGCGTGCCGCTCGTCCCGGTCCGGCTCGCCGCGAATTTCCGCTCCCAGGGCGGGATCGTGGCGTGGGTCAACGCCGCGTTCGCGCGCCTGATGCCGGTCGAGGAGGACATCGCCGTCGGGGCGGTGCCCTACGCGCCCTCGACCGGCGTGCACCCGCCGACGCCCGGCGAAGCGGTGACGATGCACCCGTTCTTCGACGGTGACCACGCGGGCGAGGCCGAGCGCGCGGTCGCTCTGATCGGTGCGGTGCGCGCGAGCGATCCGGGTGCGAGCGTCGCGGTGCTGGTGCGCAATCGCGCCCACCTCGACGAGATCGTGCCGCGGCTGCGCGCGGCGGGTCTCGCGTTCCGCGCGATCGAGATCGAGCCGCTCGGCGCACGGCCGGTGGTGCAGGACCTGCTCGCCCTCACCCGGGCGCTCGAGCATCCGGCCGACCGCCTCGCGTGGCTCGCGGTGCTGCGCGCGCCGTGGTGCGGCCTCACGCTCGCCGATCTCGCCGCCCTCGCCGAGGGCGACGACGCGCGCACGGTGCTGGAGCTCATGCACGACGAGGCGCGCATCGCATCGATGAGCGCAGACGGCCGCACGCGGCTCGCCCGGGTGCGGCGCCTGCTCGACGCCGCGCTCGAGCGCCGCCTGCGCGGGGGCCTGCGCGACCGGGTGGAGGCGGCATGGCTCGCGCTCGGCGGCCCGGCGTGCGTCGCCGATGCGACGGACCTGGAGGATGCCGGCAACTTTCTCGACGCGCTGGAGGCGGCGGAGCACGCCGGCGCGCTCGCCGACCTGGGCGCCTTCGAGGCGCGCGTCGCCGCGCTCTGGGCGCTGCCCGACGTGCACGCGGGCGAGCGCGACGTCCAGATCATGACGATCCACAAGGCGAAGGGCCTCGAGTTCGACCACGTGATCGTGCCCGGGCTCGGGCGCGCCCCGCGCACCGACGAGAAGCGGCTGTTCCTCTGGCTCGAGCGCGCCGCGCGCGGCGGCGACGAAGGGGAGCTCCTGGTCGCGCCGATCGGGGAAGCCGGGGCCGACGAGGACGCGATCTACGCCTGGCTGCGGCGGCTCGATGCCGAGCGCGCGGGACACGAGGCCGGGCGGCTGCTGTACGTCGCGGCGACGCGCGCGAAGCGGCGCCTGCATCTCCTCGGCGTCGCGACGCTCGATCCGCGCACGGGCCGGCCGCGGGCACCCGGCGCGAACACGTTGCTCGGGAAGCTCTGGCCGGCGGTCGAGACGCGTTTCGCCGCGGCGGCCGAGGGCGCGCGCGCACCGGCGCACGCGGGGCACGAGCCGGCAGCGGTCGACCCGTCGCTGCGCCGGCTCGGATCGGCCTGGCGCTTGCCTGCGCCGCCGCCGGGGCTCGCGTGGCACCCGCCGGAGGAGGAGGCGCGCGCGCAGGAGGGGATCGAGTACTCCTGGGTGGGCGAGACGGCGCGGCACGTCGGCGCGGTCGTGCACCGGTGGCTGCAGCGGATCGCCGAGGACGCGCTCGCGGGCTGGGACGAGGCCCGCATCGGGCGGTTGCGGCCGGCGGTGCGCGCCGAGCTCGCGGCCCGCGACGTGCGCGCGGCCGAGCGCGAGGCCGCGGTCGACCGGGTGCTGACGGCGCTGCGGCGCTCGCTCGCCGACTCGCGCGGCCGCTGGGTGCTCGGACCGCACCCCGAGGCGGCGGCCGAGTATCGTCTCACCGCCCGGGTGGACGGGGCGGTCCGGCGGCTGGTCGTCGACCGGGTGTTTCGCGACACCACCGGCGTGCGCTGGGTGGTCGACTACAAGACGAGCCAGCACGAGGGGGCCGACGTGGACGCCTTCCTCGACCGGGAGCGCGAACGTTACGCCGCGCAGCTTGCGCGCTACGCCCGGGCGCTCGGCGACGTCGATCGGCTCGGGCTCTACTTCCCGCTGCTCGCCGGCTGGCGCGAGGCCTGAGCCGCCGCCGCCGCGGGCGTGTGCGCGCAACAATTGCCGCCGCCCGGTGCGCCGGTGCTGGCGGGCGGCGGCCGGCGCGCGGCATCATTGCGGGCACACGAGCAGCGCGTCAGGGAGCGCCGATGGACGTGAAAGCACTGCAGGCCCGGCTCGCCGCCTTCGCGGCGGAGCGGGGTTGGGACGAGGTGCAGAACCCGCGCAACCTCGCGATCGCGATCGCGGGCGAGGCGGGCATGCTGCTCGACCTCTTCCGCTGGCTGACCGACGCGCAGTCGCACCGCATCCAGAGCGAGTACAAGCGCGACGCCGCCGAGGAGGCGATCGCAGATCTCGTGCTGCATACGCTGCGCCTCGCCGACAAGCTCGGCGTGGACGTCGAGCGCGCGGTCGCCAGGAAGCTCGCGGAGAACGACGCGAACTATCCCCTCCCGGCCGAGGAGGCGGTCGCATCGCCGCCCGCCGCGCCGGTCCCGGTGACCGATGCGCGGCCGGCGCCGCCGCAGCCGGTGGCGCGGAAGCCCGCTGAAGCGAAGCCCGCCGAAGCGAACCCCTCAGTCGAAGGGCCGGCAGGGACAAGGTCCACCGAAGAGAAGCCCGCGGAGGCACGGCCCGCTGCAGCAGAGCCGACGGAGCCGAAGCCGCCCGGGGCGGCCGAGGCGAAGCCGGCGGCCGGTACCGCCGGGGCGCGCGTCGTCGAGCCGCAGGTCGAACCGCGCGCGGCGGCGATGGCGTCGGACGCGGCCGAGACACGCGCGACGCCGGCGGAGAAATCGATCCCGTTGTGGCTCGACGGGATCCTGCCGTCGCGCGGCGCACCCGGGCGCAAGAAGCAGGCGGCGGCACCCAAAGTCGTGTCCGAACCGGCGGAGCCGCCGAAGTCATCGGAGCGCGCCGCTCCGGCGCGCAAACAGGAGCCGGCCGCGCCGCCGCCGCGCCCATCGACGGCGCCCGTCGCGGTGCTTCCCGCACCGTTGGAGGAAATCGAAGCCGCCCCGCCGCCAGCGGAGGAGCCCGTGCCGGCGCCCGCGCGGAGCGAGCCGCCCCGGCCCGAGCGCTACGCCAACCTCGACACCGACGCGGCCAAGGCGCTCGCGAAATCCCTCGCGAAGCGGGTCGACGGCGCGCGCAGCGACGATCCGCTGCTGCGCGAATTGCACGACGAGGTCGAGACGCTCCGGCGCACGCTGTACTCGCCGACGCCGAAGACGTCGTGGATGGGTGACAGCCTGAAGACGATCCGCGCGCTCCTGGACGAGGCGGCTTCCCACGACGTGGGCGAAGCGCTCCGCGCGCGCGACTACATCGCGCAGATCGACCGGATGCTCGCCCCCTGACCGGGGCGCTTCAGAGCTTCGCGAGGTTGACCGCGGGATCGGCGAGGTCCGTGGCGCGCACCGGCTTTCCCGCCTGCATCAGTCGCTTCGCCGCGCGCAGGTCGCGCGGCGCGTTCACGCTGACGACCGCCACGAGCCGTTCGCCCTCGACGTAGAAGAGGCTGAAGCTCGCGCCGTCCGGGTCGCCGCGCGCGACCGGCTCGGGCCAGCGCTCGGGCAGCCCGAGCAGCTGCACGTTGGCGTCGTACTGGTCGGACCAGAACCAGGGCAGCTCGTCGTAGCGCACGTCCTGGCCGAGCGCGCTCTTCGCCGCGACGATCGCCTGGTTCTGGGCGTTCGCCCACGACTCGAGCCGCACGCGCCGGCCGAGGCAGGCGAGCGGCATGTTCGCGCAGTCGCCCGCGACGAGGATGTCGGGGTCGGCGGTGCGGCAGCGCTCGTCGACGAGGACCCCGTCGCCGACCTCGAGGCCGGCGTCGCGCGCGAGCGCGAGCTGCGGGACGAGGCCGATGCCGACCACCACGGCGTCCGCATCGAGGGTCGATCCGTCGCCGAGGGCGAGGCGCAGGCCCTCCGCGCTGCGATCCTCGATCGCCTTGACGCCGCAGTTCGTCCGGATCTTCACGTCGTTGCGCGCGTGCAGCGCGCGCAGGAAGTCGGAGACGGACGGCGGGACTGCGCGCGCGCAGACGCGGTCGAGCGCCTCGAGCACCGTGACCTCTGCGCCGAGCTTCCTCGCAGTCGCCGCCACTTCGAGCCCGATCCAGCCACCGCCCACCACCGCCAGGCGCCTGCCGGGACCGAGCGCGGACCGGATCGCAAGCGACTCGTCGAGCGTGCGCAGGTAGTGCACGCGCGGCCCGTCGCCGCCGGGCACCGGCAGCCGGCGCGCCTCGCCGCCGGTCGCGAGGATCAGCTTGTCGTAGCCCACCGACTCGCCGCTCTCCAGATGGACCGCGCGCGCGATGCGGTCGATCTTCGTGACGCGAACGCCGGCGCGGAAGTCGAGGTGCAGGGTCGCGAACGCCTCGGGCTTGAAGAGATAGCAGCTCTCCACCGTCGCGCTGCCCGCGAGCACGCCTTTCGAGAGCGGCGGGCGCTCGTAGGGCGGGTGCGGCTCGATCCCGACGAGCGTGATGCGGCCGGCGAAGCCCTCGTCGCGAAGCGTCTTCGCCGCCCAGCCGCCGGCCTGTCCGGCGCCGACGATGACGATCGACTGCACGACGCGCGTCACGGCGTGGCTCGAGGTCGCCGCCAGTCAGGCCACGCCCGGGCCGCGCGCCTGCCGGCGCGTCCGGTAGTCGATGCCGCCGGCGACCGCCCACTCGGCGAACACCTCGTTCGACTGCTGGAACTCGCGCGGCTCCCAGCGGCCGTCGAGCTGGTCCTCGTCGGTGTAGTACTCGGCGAGCGCCCCGGCGGGGTTCTTCACGTACCAGAAGTACGCCGAGGAGATCGGGTGCCGGCCGGGGCCGATCTCGGTCGGCCAGCCGCACCGCGAAATGTGCAGGCCGCCGCCGAACACCTCGTGGATGTCGCGCACGGTGAACGCGACGTGGTTCAGGCCGCGCTTCGGGCTCGGCGGCTGGAGCAGGAACAGGTCGTGGTGCCCACCCTCCGGCGCGCAGCGCAGGAACACGCCGCGGCCCGGATAGCGGTCGGAGACCACGAACCCCAGCTTCTCGACGTAGAAGCGCTCGAGCTCGGCGAGCCGGTCGGTGAAGAACACGACGTGCCCGACCTCGATCGGCTCGGCGCGCTCGTAGAAGCGGCTGCGCTGGTTGACGCCGCGGCCGGGCTGGCCCCAGGCGTTCATCGGCACCCCCTTCACATCGACCGCGCGCTTGTGCGTCACGCGGAAGGCGAGCGCGAGGCCGTTCGGGTCGGTGACGTGCAGCGTGCCGAACCGATCGGCGTAGTGCGCGTCGGGGCCGAGCGCCTTGCGCAGGCGCTCGATGTCCTCGCGGGTGCGGACGCCCCAGACGACCTCGCGCAGCGTGGGGCCGTCCTCGATCGCCGGCGGCAGCGTCGGATCCTCGGCCGCGCGTACGTGCACCTCGCAGCCGTTCAGCGTCTCGAAATCGAGCGCGTCGCCCGACTCGTGCACGAGCTTCAGCCCCCAGTCGATGAAGAACTTGCGGCAGGCCGCGGCGTCTTCCACGCCGTAGGTGATGCGATCGATGCCGAGAATGCTCATGGAACGGTTCCCTTCAGTCGGCCCACGGAAGCGGCCGGTCGTTCAATCCCCAGTAAAGGCTCTTCTGGTGCTTGTACTGAAGGATACCAAGCCGCCCCTTTTCCACCCCGACGCCGCTCTCCTTGATGCCCGAGAAGGGGGTCGAGATCGAGAACAGCTTGTAGGTGTTGATCCACACCGTGCCGGTCTCGAGCGCGCGCGCGATGCGCCAGGCGCGCTTGTAGTCGCGCGTCCAGATGCCGGCCGCGAGCCCGAACGCGCTGTCGTTCGCCTGCCGCAGGAGGTCGGCCTCGTCGCGGTAGGGCATCGCGACCAGCACCGGTCCGAAGATCTCCTCCCGGCTGATGCGCGCGTCGTTCGCGAGCCCGTCGAGGATCGTCGGGCGGTAGAACCACCCGCGGTCGTAGAGGCCGCCCTGCGGGCGCTCGCCGCCGCAGAGCACGCGCCCGCCCTCGTCGCGCCCGAGCTGCACGTAGC
>CAZIXQ010000019.1:24609-27787 GCA_964543155.1 uncultured Enterobacteriaceae bacterium | reverse complement strand
CGCTCGACGAAGCCCTCGCCCGCCAGCACCATGTTGCGCTGGCTGTGCATCACGCCCTTCGGAAAGCCGGTGGTCCCCGAGGTGTAGACGACGATGCACACGTCGTCCGCGCCGCCCCGCGTCGCGACGAGCGGCGGCGCCTTCGCGGCGAGCTCGGCGAGGGCCGGTAGGCCGTCCGCTCCCGCGGGCTCGAGCAGGATGCGCCACGGCGCGGGCTGCGCGTTCGACATGGCCTCGAGCGCGGGCGCGGCGAGCTCTCGCGCGCAGGCGACGCCGCACACGCCCGCATGCTCGAGGATGTAGCGCACCTCCGCGACGCGGAGCTCCGGGTTGACCGGGACCATCCACGCGCCGAGCCGCGCGAGCGCGAGAAGCGTGATCACGATGTCGGGCCGCGTCGGCGCGTAGGTCGCGACCCGGTCGCCGTGCTTCACGCCGAGCGCGGCATAGGCGGCGGCGACCCGCTGCACGCGCGTCTCGAGCTCGCGCCACGAGATCGTCGCGCCTTCGAAGAGGAGGAAGGGCCTGTCGCCGCTGCGCGCCGCGCGGCTCGCGAACAGTCCCGCGAGCGAGCCGTCGTGCGGCGGGTACAGGCGCAGGACTTCGATGGGCGTCATCCGCCGCGCTCCTTCGGCGGGGCCGTCGAGCCGCGCACCACCAGCTCGGGCTCGAGGCGGATCAATTGCCTGCGCCCGCGCGGGCCCGCGATCTCGGCGAGCAGGACGCGCGCGGCCTCGACGCCCATCACGCGGTGGGCGATGCGCACGGTGGTGAGCGGCGGGGTGAATCGGTCCGCGAAGGGCATGTCGTTGTAGCCCGTGACCGACACGTCGCGCGGGCAGGCGAGGCCCCGTCGCGCGAGTTCGTCGTAACAGCCAAGCGCGAGGAGGTCGTTCGCCGCCACGATCGCGGTGAGGCCGGGATGCCGGTCGAGGAGACGTGCGGCGGCGGCTTCGCCGGTGCCGATGCTGTAGCTCGCCGCCTCCGCGACGCCGCCCTCGTCGACCGCGAGGCCGTGCGCGCGCATCGCGGCGAGAAAGCTCGCGCGCCGCACCGCGGCAGTGGAGATGCGCGCCGGCCCGGCCACGTGCCCGATGCGCCGGTGGCCGAGGCCCACGAGATGCTCGACCGCGAGCCGGATCCCGCGCGTGTCGTCGTTGGTCACCGCGGACGCCCCGTCCGCGTCGCCGCCCCGGTTGACGAGCACCACCGGCAGCCCGAGCTTGCGGCAGCGCGCGACGAGCGGGTCGCCCTGCGTCACGGTGGCGAGGATCAGCCCGTCGACGCGCCGCGCGGCGAGGCGTTCGAGCGCCTGCGCCGCCCGGTCGGGGTCGTTGTCGGTGTTCGCGATGATCGCGGTGTAGCCGGCATCGCCGAGCGCGGCCTCGATGCCGCGCAGGATCGGCGGGAAGACCGGGTTCGCGAGATCGGGGATGAGCACGCCGACGGTCGCGGTGCGCCGCGTGCGCAGGCCCGCGGCCACCGGGTCCGGGACGTAGCCGAGCCGGTCGGCCGCGGCGCGCACGCGGTCGGCGACCGCCGGCGTCACCAGCGGGCGCGCGTGCATGTTCAGCGCCCGCGACACGGTCGAGGCGTGCACCCGCGCCGCGCGCGCAACGTCCTGAATCGTGACTCGTTTGGTGGCCATGATGCGGTGCCGCAGGCAGGTCGCGCCGGGGCTTGCCGGTGGCATTCTATGCAATCGATTGCTCGCGGCCAAGCGGCGGCGTAGCATTGCCGCTCCGCATCCGGCCCACCCCCGCCCGCCGCGCGCCCATGGTCAAGCCGTTCGTCTACACCCAGCTTCCCGGCCGGGTCGTCTTCGGCGCGGGCGCGCTCGACGAGCTGCCGCGCGAGATCGAGCGCCTCGGCGCGCGGCGGGCATTGGTGCTCGCGACGCCCGAACAGCGCGCCCAGGCCGACGACGTGGCGCGGCGCCTCGGCGAGCGCTGCGCCGGCGTCTTCGCCCGGGCGGTGATGCACGTGCCGATCGAGGTGGCGCGCGAGGCGCGGGCGGAGGCGACGCGCCTCGAGGCCGACTGCGCGGTGGCGATCGGCGGGGGCTCGACCACCGGGCTGGGCAAGGCGATCGCGCTCGAGTCGGCGCTGCCGATCCTCGCGATCCCGACCACCTACGCCGGCTCGGAGATGACGCCGATCTACGGCATCACCGAGGGCGGCGCGAAGAAGACCGGGCGCGAGGCGCGCGTGCTGCCGAAGACGGTGATCTACGACCCGACCCTCACGCTCGGGCTGCCGGTCGGGCTCTCGGTCGCGAGCGGCATGAACGCGATCGCGCACGCGGTCGAGGGGCTGTACGCGCAGGACGCGAACCCGATCATGTCGATGCTCGCCGAGGAGGGGATCCACTCGCTCGCGCACGGGCTCGAGTACGTGGTGAAGAACCCGCAGGACCTCAACGCCCGCGGCGAGTGCCTGTACGGCGCGTGGCTGTGCGGGGCGGTGCTCGGGGCGGTCGGCATGGCGCTGCACCACAAGCTCTGCCACACGCTCGGCGGCACCTGGAACCTGCCGCACGCCGAGACGCACACCGTCGTTCTGCCCCACGCGGTCGCCTACAACCGGGACGCCGCGGCGGAGCCGCTCAAGCGCGCCGCGCGCGCGCTCCACGCCCGCGACGCGGCCCAGGCGCTCTATGATCTCGCCGTGAAGCTCGGCGCCCCGGTGGCGCTGAAGGACCTCGGGATGAAGGAAGCCGATCTCGACCGCGCCGCCGAGCTCGCCACGACATCGCCGTACTGGAACCCGCGGCCGATCGAGCGGCCCGCGATCCGCAAGCTGCTGGACGACGCCTTCCACGGGCGCCGCCCCGCGTGACCGAACGCACTCCGGAGGAGACGATGCGCACCTACAACGAAACCGAGCTCGCAGACGCCGTCATCGCGCGGATGGACCAGGTCAAGGACCCGCGCTTCAAGCAGATCCTCGCGAGCCTCGTGCGGCACCTGCACGCGTTCGCGCGCGAGGTGGAGCTGACCGAGGAGGAGTGGTTCGAGGGCATCAAGTTCCTCACCGCGGTGGGCCAGAAGTGCGACGACAAGCGCCAGGAGTTCATCCTGCTCTCCGACATCCTCGGGCTCTCCTCGCTCGTCGACATGATCAACCACCGCCTGCCCGACGGGGCGACCGCCTCCACGGTGCTCGGGCCGTTCTTCGT
>CAZIXQ010000019.1:0-24509 GCA_964543155.1 uncultured Enterobacteriaceae bacterium | reverse complement strand
ACCACCGCCTGCCCGACGGGGCGACCGCCTCCACGGTGCTCGGGCCGTTCTTCGTTCACGGCGCGCCCGAGTTCGAGAACGACGCCGACCTGACGAAGGGCGCGAAGATCCCCGGCGAGCACACGCTCGTGGCCGGCCGCATCACCTCGATCGACGGCAAGCCGGTCGCGAACGCCGTGATCGACGTCTGGCAGGCGCGCGCGAACGGCGTCTACGACATCCAGGACCCGACGGGCGAATTCGAGCTGCGCGGGCGGATCAAGGCCGGTGCCGACGGGCGCTACTCGTTCCGCACCTTCAAGCCGACGTTCTACGGTGTGCCGACCGACGGGCCGGTCGGGATCGTGCTCGAGAAGATGGGGCGCCATCCGATGCGCCCGGCGCACCTGCACCTGATCGTCAACGCGCCCGGCTACCAGCAGGTCATCTCGCACGTCTTCGTGAAGGGCGACCCGTACATCGACTCGGACACCGTGTTCGCGGTCAAGCCCTCGCTCATCGGCGAGTTCAAGAAGGTCGACGCGCCGGACGAGGCGCAGCGCCTCGGGTTCCCGAACCCGTTCCTGCGGCTCGACTGGGACATCAGGCTCGCGCCCGCGGGCGCCGGAAAGACGCGCGCGACGATCGCCGCGAGCGATACGGCCATCGCACGCTAGAGCGGCGCGCCGCCGCGGGGGAGAAGACGAGCATGGCGAAATCGCTGAAGGAGCCGAAGATCGTCCGGCCCGACGACATCGACCCGCACCACCGCTGGGAGCGGCCGCTCGCCGCGCCCGGCCACACCCAGGTCGACTTCGAGGAGCGGATCAACTTCCGGCGCCTGCACGACTACCGGCTCGCGCGCATCCGCGCCGCGCTCGCGCAGTCCGGCCTCGGCGCGCTGCTCTCGTTCGACCAGCACAACATCCGCTACACGACCAGCACGGTGATCGGGGAGTGGGCGCGCGACAAGCTCACGCGCTACTCGCTCCTCACCGGCAACGGCGACCCGTACATCTGGGACTTCGGCTCGGCGGCAAAGCACCACAAGCTCTACGCGCCGTGGCTCCACACCGACCACTGCCGCGCGGGGCTGCTCGGCATGCGCGGCGCGGTGGGCTCGGACATCTTCCTGTTCCGCGACGCGGCGATGGAGATCAAGGCCCTGCTCGACGCGGAGGGCGTGGGCGACATGCCGCTCGGCATCGACGTGGTCGAGCCGCCGATGCTGTTCGAGCTGCAGAAGCTCGGGATCGAGGTGCGCGACGGCCAGCAGGTGATGCTGCAGGCGCGCGAGGTGAAGAACATCGACGAGCTGACGCTGCTCAACATGGCCGCCGCGATGGTGGACGGCGTCTACCAGGACATCGCGGAGGCGCTCAAGCCCGGCGTGAAGGAGTCCGAGATCGTCGCGCTCGCCACCGCGCGACTCTACGAAATGGGCTCCGACTGCGTGGAGGCGATCAACTCGATCTCCGGCGAGCGCTGCAGCCCGCACCCGCACAACTTCACCGACCGGCTGATCCGCCCGGGCGACCAGGCGTTCTTCGACATCATCCAGTCGTTCATGGGCTACCGGACCTGCTACTACCGCACCTTCAACGTCGGAAAGGCGACCGGCCCGCAGCGCACCGCGTACCGCAAGGCGCGCGAGTGGATGGACCGCGCAATCGAGCTGCTGAAGCCCGGCATGTCCTCGGACAAGATCGCCGCGGTGCTGCCCACCGCGGAGGACATCGGGTTCGCGAGCGAGATGGACGCGTTCGGCCTCAACTTCTGCCACGGCCTCGGGCTCGGCCTGCACGAGCGCCCGCTCATCTCGCGGCTCAACTCGTTCAAGGAGCCGATCGAGCTGAAGGCCGGCATGGTGTTCGCGGTCGAGACCTACTGCCCGGCGACCGACGGCGTGTCGGCGGCGCGCATCGAGGAAGAGGTGATCCTCACGCCGCAGGGCGCCAAGATCATATCGCTCTACCCGGCCGACGAACTGCCGATCGCCAACCCGTACTGATTCGCGGAGTCGTCGAATGAGTGATCTGAAGAAGCACAAGCTCGGGTGGATCGGCATCGGGCGCATGGGCTACGCGATGGCCGAACGTCTGGCCAAGGCCGGTTGCGACCTGACGGTCTACAACCGGACACGCGAGAAGGCGCAGCCGCTCGCGCAGCACGGCGCGAGGATCGTCGGCCGCCCGGCCGATCTCGCCGGCTGCGACGTCGTGTTCACGATGGTGTCGACCGGCAAGGACGTGAAGGAAGTCCTCGAGGGCAGGGACGGCGTGTTCGCGGGGAGCGGCAAGCCGAAGATCGTGGTCGACAGCACCTCGATCTCGATCGAGGCCTCCACGGAGATCCGCGCGAGCCTTGCCGCGCGCGGCGTGAAGCTCCTCGCTGCCCCGGTGTCGGGCAATGCGAAGGTGATCAAGGCCGGCAAGCTCACCTACTGCATCTCCGGACCGGCGGAGGCCTACGAGCTAGCCAAGCCGTACCTGGACGTGATCGGCTCGGGGGTGTCCTACGTGGGCGAGGGGGAGCTCGCGCGCATCGCGAAGATCGCCCACAACGTGTTCCTCGCGGTGACGATCCAGTCGCTCGCGGAGGTCACGATCCTCGCGCAGAAGGCGGGCATGTCGCGCGCCGCCTTCCTCGACTTCCTGAACAAGAGCGTGATGGGCTCGACCTTCTCGAAGTACAAGACGCCGGCGCTGGTGAACCTGGACATGTCGGTCACCTTCACCCCTGCGCTCCTGCGCAAGGACATCGACCTCGGTCTCGACGCGGGCCGGGAGCTGGAGGTGCCGATGCCGCTCACCTCGCTCACCCGCGATCTCGTGCAGGCGCTGATCGGCAACGGCTACGGCGCGGAGGACTTTGCCGCCCTCATCAAGCAGCAGGCGAAGGCGTCGGGCATCGAGCTCAGGAGCGAGAACGCGCAGGTCGGCGACGGGCTGCACTAGCCGGGTGCGGCGCAAGACCGCGCCCGGATCGGACATTCGAGGGAGGAGGAAGAATGAACCGCCACACCTGGAGCGCGCTCGCGGCCGCGGCCGCGGCGCTGACGATGGCCCACGGCGCGGCCGCGCAGGGCTTTCCGAGCAAGCCGATCCGGATGATCGTGCCGTTCACGCCGGGCAGTGCGACGGACATCATGGGTCGCACGGCCGGCGACCGGCTGGCGGCGAACATCGGCCAGCCGGTCATCGTCGAGAACCGCCCGGGCGCGGGCGGGACGATCGGCACGGCCCAGGTCGCCAGGTCGCCGGCCGACGGCTACACGCTCGTCGTGGTCTCGTCGGGCCACGTGACCAGCCCGGTGCTCTACGGCGACAGGATCACCTACGAGCTGAAGGACCTCTCGGGCGTCATCCCCCTCGGCTCGCTCCCGAGCGTGCTGATCGCCTCGCCGCAGAGCGGAATCAGGAGCGTCAAGGAGCTCGCCGACACGCTCAAGGCGAAGCCGGGCCAGCTGAATTTCTCGAGCGCCGGCATCGGCAGCGCCGCGCACGTGAATGCCGAGAAGTTCAAGGCCTCGCTCGGCTTCGATGCCGTCCACGTCCCGCTCAAGGGCACGCCGGAGATCCTGCTCGAGATCGCGAGCGGGCGCGTGCAGTTCGGCTTCGTGCCGCTCGTGTCGAGCGTCGGCCCGATCCGCGACGGCAAGGTGGTCGCCCTCGGCGTCAGCACGCCGAAGCGCTCGCCCACGCTGCCCGACGTCCCGACGATGGCCGAGGCGGGCTTCCCCGGCGGCGAATACAATTTCTGGGTCGGCGTGCTCGCGCCCGCCGGCACCCCGAAGGACCTCATCGACCGGCTCCACGCCGAGTTCGCGAAGGCGCTCGAGGCGCCGGAGGTCCGGGAGCGCTTCGCCAAGATCGGCGCGGTGCCGATGCCGCTGTCCCCGGCAGAGTTCGACGCCACCATCCTCATGGAGGCGAACGAGCTCGGGCCGATCATGAAAGCCGCCGGAATCAAAGGCGGCTGAACGACGCCTGACCACCACGAGAGAGGAGCAAGAACAATGAAGATCCGCACCATCGCAATGGCGCTCGCCGCGCCGCTCGCGCTCGCCGCAGGCCCGGCCGGGGCGCAGGAGTGGCCGACGAAGCCGATTCGCGCCCTGATCGCCTTCACGCCCGGCAGCGCGACCGACATCGCCGGACGCATCGTCGCCGAGAAGCTCGGCGGCATCCTCGGCCAGCCGGTCGTCGCGGAGAACCGGGTCGGCGCCGGCGGCACGATCGGCGCGAACGCCGTCGCAAAATCAGATCCGGACGGCTACACGATCCTCTTCAACTCCTCCGCACAGGCGTCGAACCCGGCGATCTACACGCAGCTGCCCTTCGACACGTTCAAGGACTTCATCCACGTCACCGCGATCGCCGGGCAGCCGAACGTCATCGTCACGAACCCGGCGAAGAACTACAAGACGCTCAAGGACCTGGTGGATGCCGCGCGCGCGGCCAAGGGCAACATGTACTACGCCTCCGCCGGGGTGGGCAGCGGGACGCACTTCAATGCCGAGAAGTTCAAGCTCGCCGCCGGCTACGAGATCACGCACGTCCCCTACAAGGGCACCCCGGAGGCGCTGGCCGACGTCATTGCGGGCCGAGTCGAGTACTACTTCTGCCCGATCACCGCGGCGCTCGCGCAGGTGAAGAGCGGCAAGGTGACCGCGCTTGCCGTGAGCACGCCGAAGCGCTCGGCGATGCTGCCCGACGTGCCGACGACGGTCGAGGCGGGGTTCCCGAAGTCCGATTACGTGCTGTGGGTCGGGATGTGGCTGCCCGCAAAGACGCCGGCGCCGATCGCGCAGAAGCTGCACGCGGCGACGGTGAAGGTGCTCGGCGACCCGGACGTGAAGGAGCGGCTCGCGAAGCTCGGCGCCGAGCCGATGCCGATGAGCATGTCGGAGTTCGAGGCGTTCATGCGCTCCGAGGTCGACGACGCGATCCGGATCGCGAAAGCGGCAGGCATCAAGCCACAGTGATCTCGGTCGCAATCGGCCAGGCGCTTCACCCGCGTTCGAGCGACCGCCTGCGGCGGCGCTCAACGCGCGGAGCGAGGCGCGGCGTCGCGCACGATCGGCGGAGGAGGACGGGATGAGCGGAGCGAGGCAAAAGGTCGCCGCGGAGGTGCTCGCGGCCGACGACGCGCGCTACGCGGCGATGATCGCGCAGGACTACGAGGCGCTCGGACGGTTGCTCGCCGACGACCTCCTCTACACGCACTCCACGGCGGTCACCGACACGAAGGCCGAGTACCTCGCCGCGCTGCGCAGCGGGAAGTACCGGTACCGCGCCGCGCGGCGCGAGGGGACCTCGGTCCGCGTCCACGACGCGATCGCGATCGTCAACGGCCGCTCGTTCCTGGAGGTGGACGTGGACGGCGTCCCGAAATCTCTTGCGAACGTGTTCGTGAACGTGTGGGTGCGGACCCCCGCCGGCTGGCGGATGACGGCCTGGCAGTCGACGCCGCTGCCGAAGGCCTGATCCGTCCGGGCCGGCCGCCGGTTGGACCTCGCGTCGCTCTCCCCCGGGTATCTCGCATTGATCGCGGCCGTCGTCGCGGTGCTCGCGGTCGCGACGCTCTTCACGGGGATGCGGGTGCGCGATCGGCTCGAGTTCGCGACCTACCGCCGGGCGCTGCAGGTCCTCCTGTGGCTTGCGGTCGTCGTGCTGCTCGCGCGTGGCGCGGGAGGGAACGCCAGGTCGAGGTAGCGCCAGCCGGTGCGCGCAGAAACCCGCGCTAAGTGGACAGTCGCGCCTCGACCGCGGCAACTCGGGCCTCCAGCGCGTCCATTCTTTCGTTGATCACTGGAACGCTGGTCAAGAGGATTCCGACGTCCGCCTTGAGGGACGCCACCGTAGCTTCGATCACGTTGAGCCGGTGAAAGATCACACCGAAGTTCTTGCGCGTCTCGTCGTGAAATGCGCGCGCCTCGGCGCGCATTTCCTGCAGAAGAACGAGCGTGTGATCGGCGGACATCGGTTGATTCTACGCTTGCGCCGATCGTTCGTCCTCAGCTGGCGGCGCGGCGTGCCGCGGCGATCGCCGCCTCGGGCTCGAGGCGCGCGCGGTAGTCGGCGTCGACGTGGGCGAGCGCGATGCGGCCGTCCTTCCCGATCACGAAGGTCCCGGGCACCGGCAGGGTCCAGTCGCCGCCGTTCCACTCGGCGAGGTCGCGGCCGCGCGACTGGTAGAGGGCCTTCAGCTCCGGCGAAAGCTCGAAGGCAAGGCGGTAGGCCCCGGCGGTCGCGCCGCCGCGGTCGGAGAGGACGCTGAACGCGAGCGCGTTCTTCTCCCGGGTCGAGAGGGAGTTGTCGGGCGACTCCGGCGAGACGGCGATCAGCTGTGCGCCGACGGCCGCGAGCTCGGGCAGCGCCTGCTGGTAGGCGCGCAGCTCCAGGTTGCAGTAGGGGCACCAGCCGCCGCGGTAGAACTTGAGCACCACCGGCCCCTCCTTGAGGCGTTCGCTCAGCGTGACCGGCCTGCCGGTTGCGTCCGGCAGCGTGAAGTCGGGCGCGAGATCGCCCGCCTTGAGCGCGTTGCGTTCGATGCCGGCGGCGCGCAGCTCGTCGATGCCCTTCTCGTAGGCGGCGACGACCGCGGGGTCGTTCTTCTGGGCGAACGTCGCCTTGATGCTGTCCAGCTCGTCCTGCAGCGGCACGGATGGGCCTCCGGGTGGGGTTGTACGGTCTACTTGGTCGTTTTCCGCGGACGGAGCTTTCAGAGAATCTTGCAGGCCTCGTCGAACTCGAGGCGCGGGTTGCGCTGGAAGATCTTCGACGGGTCGCCCTTGCCGAGGTTGCAGAGGAAGTTCGACTTCCAGGAGGTGCCGTCGAAGAACGCCTTGTCGACCGCGGCGTTGTTGAAGCCGGACATCGGCCCGGTGTCCAGCCCGAGCGCGCGGGCGGCGATGATGAAGTACGCGCCCTGGAGCGAGCTGTTGCGCAGCGCGGTGGTCTCGACGAACGCCTTCTTCTCCTCGCCGAGGTAGGCGTTCTTCATCGCCGGGTTGTGGGGGAAGACCTTCGGCAGCAGCTCGTAGAAGAGGAGGTCGTAGGCGAGGATCGCGGTCACCGGGGCGCTCATCGTCTTGTCGACGTTGCCGGGGTTGAGGCAGGGCTTGAGCCGCGCCTTCGCCTCCGGGCTGCGCAGGAAGAGGATCCGCAGCGGCTGCGAGTTCCCGGTGGTCGGCCCGAACTTCATGAGGTCCCAGAGGGCGCGGAGCTGCGCGTCGGTCACCGCGCCGGAAAAGGCGTTGTGCGAGCGCGCTTTGAGAAAAATCGTGTCGAGGGCGGCGGCGTCGAGCATGGTGCAGTCCTAGGGGGCTTCGGGTCGATTCGGGCCCGTATTTTGGCAGGGAAACGAGGTGCCGGCGGAGGGCCCGATCGGCGGGATTGCGGGCGGCGGGCGGCGGGCTTAGCCTTGCGGACGGCGCGGGATTGGCCCGCGCGGCCGACGGGGATGCAGCCGATGAAAGCCGCAGCGATCGAGGTCATCCGGGGCGAGCACCGCTCGATCGCCGCGGTGATCCACGCCCTGGAGTACCTCGCGGAGGGCGTCGACGCGCCCGGTGCGCCGCCCGACTTCCGGATGCTGAACGCGATTCTCTATTACGTGCGGGAGTATCCGGAGCGCCTGCACCATCCGGCCGAGGACCGCGAGCTCTTCGCGCGCGTCCGCGCGCGCACGACGGAGGCAAACAGGCTGCTCGCGAGCCTGGAGGCGGAGCACGCGCGCGGGGAAGCGCGCCTGCACGCGCTGACGACCGCGCTCAACCGCCTCGAGGCGGGCGCGCTGGGGAGCACCGCCGCGTTCAAGGAGGCGGTGCAGGTCTTCGCGGACGAGTACCTCGCGCACATGCGCAAGGAGGAGCACGAACTGCTGCCGATCGCCGAGCGCGCGCTCGAGGCGAGCGACTGGGTCGCGATCCACGGCGCCTTCGCGGCGCACCGCGACCCGGGTTTCGAGGACGGGAGCGCGGGCGAGTTCGACCGCCTGCTCCAGCGCATCGCGGGCATCGCCCCGCCGCCGCTCGGCTTCGGCGAGTGACGGTGCGTGGGAGAATCGACGCCGATTTCACATCGAGGACGCTGACATGGCCGAAGCCTTCATCTGCGATGCGATCCGCACGCCGTTCGGGCGCTATGGTGGCGCGCTTGCGGGCATCCGCACGGACGACCTGGCGGCGCTGCCGCTGAAGGCCCTGATGGAGCGCAACCGCGAGGTGGACTGGGGCTCGCTCGACGACGTGGTGTACGGGTGCGCGAACCAGGCCGGGGAGGACAACCGCAACGTGGCGCGCATGGCCCTGCTGCTCGCGGGGCTGCCGAAGGAGATCGGCGGCGCGACGGTGAACCGGCTGTGCGGGTCGAGCCTGGATGCGACCGCGGTCGCGGCGCGCGCGATTCGCGCGGGCGAGATGGAGCTGGTGGTCGCGGGCGGCGTGGAGAGCATGACGCGCGCGCCGTTCGTGATGGGGAAGGCGGACAGCGCGTTCTCGCGCAGCGCGGCGATCTACGACACGACGATCGGGTGGCGGTTCGTCAATGCGCTGATGAAGGAGAAGTACGGCGTCGATTCGATGCCGGAGACGGCGGAGAACGTGGCGATGGAGTTCAAGATCGCGCGTGCCGATCAGGATGCGTTCGCGCTGCGGAGCCAGCAGCGGTGGGCGGCGGCGCACAAGGACGGGTTCTTCAAGCGCGAGATCGCGCCGGTCGTGCTGCCGCAGAAGAAGGGCGATCCGAAGGTGTTCGACACGGACGAGCATCCGCGGCCGGAGACGACCTTGGAGCAGCTCGCCAAGCTGAAGGGCGTGGTGCGGCCGGACGGGACGGTGACGGCGGGGAACGCTTCGGGGGTGAACGACGGTTCGTGCGCGCTGATCCTTGCTTCAGAGGCTGCGGCGAAGAAGCACGGGCTGAAGCTCCGCGCGCGCGTGCTCGGCGCGGCGGTGGCGGGGCTCGCGCCGCGGATCATGGGGTTCGGGCCGGCGCCGGCGAGCAGGAAGCTGCTGGCGCGGCTGGGGCTGAAGATCGAGCAGATGGACGTGATCGAGCTGAACGAGGCGTTCGCGGCGCAGGGGTTGGCGGTGACGCGGGATTTCGGACTTGCGGACGACGACCCGCGCGTCAATCCGAACGGCGGCGCGATCGCGATCGGCCATCCGCTGGGGGCGTCGGGGGCGCGGCTGGTGACGACCGCGCTCAGTCAGCTCGAGCGGGTGAAGGGGCGCTATGCGCTGTGCACGATGTGCATCGGGGTGGGGCAGGGGATTGCGCTCGCGGTCGAGCGTTGCTGAGGTCGCGGCGGTGCCGCGGGCTCAGGAGTAGGAAGGGCCGCGCCGCTCGAGTTGCCGCATCCGGAACTCGGCCACGAGTGCCTCGGCGGCCGGGTACAGGTGCGGGCCGCCATTCAGACCGGACTTGGCTCGTGCCAGTCGATAGGCTGCGACGAGCTGCATGAAGCGTCGGTCGTCTCCTGCGTGGCTGCCGCTCCCGATCGAGCGCGATATGCGCTCCGCCTGACGAAGGAGCGTGTGTCGCTTCAGCTGACGCCATAGCAGCGCGACGAGCACGCACGCCAGCAGAACCAGCATGACGTCCATGAGAACTTCATCCACGGATGCGCTCCCGCCCACGGCCCAAGCTGCCTTCCATTCCGAACTCTCCCCAGATTCGTGCGGTGTGAGAGGGAGGGAGCGACCGGCGCGAGCACGAACGACTCTCCGCGCCGATCGCGGTTCCCCCTCCGCTCACGCTGCGGAAGATACGAATCGCGAATCGGCGCGACAACGTCGGGCGCGATCGGATGCGACTAAAGCGCACCGCGCTGACAATCGTTGACGAATGTCGTCGGTCGGATCGAGCGCGCGGGAACGATCGATCCTCCGGAACTGCCGCGTGGCGGCATTGCGGCGCCTCGTGGTGTCGCGCACCGCCACGAAGGCGGGTGCAAGGGTCGAGAGCGAGCGCCGAAAACCCCCGGCCGGAGTGTAGGCGCACCGCCGCACGCTCCATCGATCTGCATTTGAGCGTCCAGCTGTCGTAACAGGACGCCGTCTACGCGCCCCGGCCTGAGTCCGAGCCCGACTCCGGCCCCCAGACAGCCCGAAACTTCATAAATTGCCTGCGATTTATGCGCTATCCCATTCTTTTTGCTGCGACTTATCTCAGATTGCCTTAAGTCCTTGTCGCAGTTAAATAAATCACGCACTCGCCTTGACCCCCCTGGAAACCTCCTCTAAAGTGGCGAAAAGTGTGATTTCGTGGGAAAACAGGGCGGGAATCGCCATTTCAAGGCACCACGGAGGAGATGAGTGTTTCAAGGCGCGGCCGAGATCAGTCTCGACCCGAAGGGCAGGCTCTCGATTCCCACGCGGCATCGGGAAGCACTCACTTCGGGCACCGGGGGCATCGTTTTGACGGCGCACCCCGACCGCTGCCTGCTCCTCTACCCGAAAGCCGCCTTCGCGCCCATCAGCGCCCGCATCTCCACCCTCTCCAGCTTCAACGAGCAGGCGCGCTGGTGGCAGCGCCTCGTCGTCGGATTCGCCGAGGAGCTCGAGCTCGACGGCTCGGGCCGCATCCTCGTTTCGCCTGCCCTCCGGAAGTTCGCCGACCTCAAGAAGTCCGTGACGATGGTCGGCCAGGGCAGCCATTTCGAGATCTGGGATGCCGGGCTCTGGGAGAAGAAGCTCGGCGACGCGTTGGCGATGGCGGGGACGACCCCGCCGCCCGGAACGGAGAACTTCTCGCTGTAGCGAGGCAAGCGATGGGCAGCCACAGGACCGTGCTCCTGGCGGAGGCGGTCGAGGCCCTCGCGGTGAAGCCGGACGGCGTCTACGTGGACGCGACGTTCGGCCGCGGCGGCCACAGCCGCTCGATCCTCGCGCGGCTCGGCCCGGCGGGAAGGGTGATCGCGCTCGATCGCGATCCCGCGGCGGTGAGCGCCGCGGGCGCGATCGCCGACGCGCGTTTCGCGATCCGCCATGCGCGGTTCGCGCAGCTGACGGAGGTGCTGGACGGACTAGGGGTGAAGCAGGTGGACGGCGTGCTCTTCGATCTCGGCGTGTCCGCGCCGCAGATCGAGGAGGCGGCGCGGGGGTTCAGCTTCAGGGCCGATGCGCCGCTCGACATGCGCATGGACCCGGGACGAGGAGAGCCGGCGGCCGAATGGCTCGCGCGGGCGACAGAAGCCGAAATAAGGGGAGTGATCAAGAACTATGGGGAAGAACGGTTTGCTGGCCCGATTGCAAAGGCGATTGTTGCTGCTCGGACCCGAGAGCAGCTTGACCGCACAGTCCAACTTGCCCGCATCGTGGCTGCGGCCGTCCGGACGCGTGAAGTCGGGCAGGACCCGGCGACGCGCACCTTCCAGGCTCTACGGATTCACGTCAATCAGGAGCTTGAGGAATTGTCGCTAGCGCTGCCCCAGGCTCTCGCTCGGCTTCGTCCAGGAGGACGGCTCGCGGTCATCAGCTTCCACTCGCTCGAGGACCGGATCGTGAAGCGGTTCCTCCAGTCCCAGGCGCGCCCCGAAGTGCCCGAGCGGCTCCCGCTCCGGGCCACGGAAATGCCACAACCGCGGCTCAAGCTCGTCGGCAAGCCGGTGCGCCCGACGGCCGCCGAAGTGAACGCAAACCCGCGCGCGCGGAGCGCCATCCTGCGCGTCGCCGAGAAGCTCGCGTGATGCAGCGCGGGCGCACGCATCGACTCGTGCGGGACGCCGCGCCAAGCGGCGTCTCGTCCGGATTTGGGGCGGTGCGGGAGGGGGCCAAAGGAAGGGTTGGGACCCTTCCTTTCCCAACCGGGCCCCTCCCGCATCGTGCCCGACACGAACCGTAGTCGCGCAGGCGGATGGCCCGGCTCAACCTCCTCCTCCTCGCCGTGCTGGCCGCCTGCGCGCTCGGTCTCGTCACCTCCCAGCACCAGGCGCGCAAGCTTTGGGCCGCGCTCGAGCGCGAGCAGGCGCGCGCGCAGGCGCTCGAGGTCGAGTACGGCCAGCTCCAGCTCGAGGCGAGCACCTGGGCGACGCCCGCCCGCGTCGAGAAGTCCGCGCGCGAGCGGCTGCGCATGCACCCGCCGGGCATCAAGCGCCTCCAGCTCGTCGAGCCGAGGCGGGAGGCCGCGAAGTGAAGTTCGCCGACTCCCCGGTGCTCGCCCCCACGTTCCCGCCGTGGCGCGTGCGAATCGTGATCGGCCTCCTCGGCGCCGCGTTCGCGGTGCTCGTCGGCCGCGCGGTCTACCTCCAGGGCTGGAACAACGACTTTCTGCGTGCGAAGGGCGAGTCGCGCTACAGCCGCACGCTCGAGATCCCCGCCGTCCGTGGCCGCATCCTCGACCGCAACGGGGAGGCACTCGCGGTCTCGACGCCGGTCAAAGCCATCTGGGCGATCCCGGAGGACGCGACGCTGACGGCGAAGCAGGTCGAGGCCCTCGCAAAGGCGCTCGCGCTGCCGCGGGCGGAGCTCGCGAAGCGCCTCGCCGACACCGCCCGCGACTTCGTCTACCTCAAGCGGCAGGTGCCGCCCGAGCTCGCCGACCGGATCGCCGCCATGAAGCTGCCGGGGATCTACCAGAGCAAGGAGTACCGCCGCTATTACCCGGCGGGCGAGGCGACCGCGCACGTCGTCGGCTTCACCGACGTCGACGAGGTCGGCCAGGAGGGGATCGAGCTCGCGTTCCAGGATGCGCTCGCGGGCCGCGCGGGCAGCCGGCGCGTCATCAAGGACCGCCTCGGGCAGATCGTGGAGGACGTGGAGAGCGTGCGCGCCGCGCGCGACGGCCGCGACGTGGTCCTCGCCCTCGACGCGCGCATCCAGAGCCTCGCCTACGGCGAGCTGAAGCGTGCGGTCGAGGCGCACCGCGCGAAGGGCGGCGGCATCGTGGTGCTCGACATCGCCACCGGCGAGCTGCTCGCGCTCGCGAACCTGCCGTCCTACAACCCCAACAACCGCGCGCGGGTCACCGGCGAGCAGGTGCGCAACCGCGCGGTCACCGACCAGTTCGAGCCGGGCTCCACGCTGAAACCCTTCACCGTCGCGCTCGCCCTCGAATCGGGTCACGTATCGCCGGCGACGACGATCCAGACCGCGCCGGGCTCGCTCACCATCGGGCCCGCCACGATCCGCGACGCGCACCCGGCGGGCGCGCTCACCGTCGAGCAGGTGATCCAGAAGTCCTCGAACGTCGGCGCGGCGAAGATCGCGCTCGGCATGCCCGCGGCGCACATCTGGGGCCTGTTCGACGGCATCGGGCTCGGCGCGCCGCCGCGGCTCGGCTTTCCCGGCGAGTCGGGCGGGAAGCTGCGGCCGTTCAAGACCTGGCGGCCGATCGAGCAGGCGACGATGTCCTACGGCCACGGCA
Source organism: uncultured Enterobacteriaceae bacterium (assembly GCA_964543155.1). Taxonomy (GTDB): domain Bacteria; phylum Pseudomonadota; class Gammaproteobacteria; order Burkholderiales; family SG8-39; genus JAGVSZ01. The sequence goes on along the minus strand of CAZIXQ010000019.1, from coordinate 11,157 downwards.
TCTCAGTGAGCCTCGTCCAGCTCGCGCGCGCCTACACCGTCTTCGCGCGCGACGGGGAGCTCGCGCCGCTCTCGCTCGCGAAGGTGGACAGCCCGCCCGCCGGCAAACCGGTCCTGTCGCCGCGGACCGCGCTCGCCGTGCGCCGCATGCTGGAGCTCGCCGTCGAGCCGGGCGGCACTGCGCCGCGCGCCCGCATCATGGGCTATCGCGTCGCCGGCAAGACCGGCACCGCACACAAGCAGGAGCACGGCGCCTACGTGCCCGACAAGTACCACTCGAGCTTCGTGGGGTTCGCGCCCGCGTCGCGCCCGCGCCTCGTGGTGGCGGTGATGATCGACGAGCCCGGCGCGGGACAGTACTACGGCGGGCAGGTCGCCGCGCCGGTATTCGCGCAGGTGATGGCGGGCGCGCTGCGCCTGCTCGGTGTCCCGCCCGACGCGCCGATGAAGCCGATCGAGACGCCCGCGGGCACGCTCGAAGTGCGCGAGAGCGTGTAGGCGGGGACCGCACCGTGCCCGCGACGTGAGCAAGGAGATCGCCAGGATTCTGAACGAGCTCGCAAGACTGGGCGTGCGCCCGGAGCGCCTCGCAACCGACAGCCGCGCGGTGGCGGCCGGCGACGTCTTTCTCGCCTATCCCGGCGAACGCGCGGACGGCCGGCGATTCGTCGCCGATGCGGTTGCGCGCGGCGCGGCGGCGGTGCTCTGGGAGCGCGACGGGTTCGCATGGGCGGGTGAGCTCGGCGCGCCGAACGTCGCCGTCGCCGGCCTGAAGCGCCTCGCCGGCCCGCTCGCCGCGGAGGTGTACGGCCGGCCGTCCGAGCGGCTGTGGGCGGTCGGCGTCACCGGCACGAACGGCAAGACCTCGTGCACCCAGTGGATCGCGCAGGCGCTCGCGGGCGCCGGACGCAGGTGCGCGGTGGTCGGCACGCTCGGGCTGGGCTTTCCCGGCGCGCTCGCGGAGAACCCGAACACCACGCCCGACGCGGTGCTGCTGCAGCAGGCGCTGAAGCGCTTCGCCGACGAAGGGGCCGCGTGCGTCGCGCTGGAGGCCTCCTCGATCGGCCTCGACCAGGGGCGCCTCGAGGGCACGCGGTTCGCGTGCGCGCTCTTCACCAACCTCTCGCGCGACCACCTCGACTACCACCCCGACATGGAGGCCTACGCGCAGGCGAAGATGCGCCTCTTCCGCACCGCCGGCCTCGGGCACGCGGTGCTCAACCTCGACGACGCCCTCGGCGTGCGCATCGCGCACATGCTCGCATTCGGGCCGGTCCGTCGCGTCGGCTACAGCGTCGCGCGCGGCGCGGCGGCCGCGAGCGGGCTCGAGCACTGGCTCGAGGCGTGCGATGCCACGGTGTCGGCCGAAGGGATCGCTTTCCGCCTCGAGTCGAGCTGGGGCGGGTGCGCGATCCGCGCGCCGCTGGTCGGGCGCTTCAACGTCGCGAACCTGCTCGGCGTGATCGGAACGCTGCTCGTCGCAGGGCTGCGACTCGACGAGATCCCCGCGCTCTGCGCGCGGCTCGCGCCCCCGCCGGGACGCATGCAGCGGCTCGGCGGCGGCGCGGCGCCGCTCGTCGTAGTCGACTACGCGCACAGCCCCGATGCGCTCGACAAGTGCCTGGCGGCGCTGCGCGACGTCGCCCGCGCGCAGGGCGGGCGGCTCGTCTGCGTGTTCGGCTGCGGCGGCGATCGCGATCGCGGCAAGCGCCCGCTGATGGGCGAGATCGCGTCGCGGCACGCCGAGTTCGTGGTCGTGACGAGCGACAACCCGCGCAGCGAGGACCCGGCCGCGATCGTCGCGGAGATCCTGCCCGGGGTGCGCGTGCCGCACGCGGTCCACGTCGACCGGCACGAGGCGATTCACGCCGCGATCGCCGCGGCGCGCCGCGGCGACGTCGTCCTGATCGCGGGCAAGGGGCACGAGCCCTACCAGGAAGTCGGCGGGAAGCGCCTGCCGTTCTCGGACCTCGACGAGGCGCGGGCCGCGCTCGCCGGCGCGGGAGCCGTCGCATGCTGACCCTCGCCCAGGCCGCGCAGGCCCTCGGCGCGACCGTCGTCGGGCCCGACGCGCGGTTCGAATCGGTGTCCACCGACAGCCGCACGCTCGAGCGCGGCGCGCTGTTCGTCGCGCTGCGGGGCGATCGGTTCGATGGCCACGACTACGTGGCCGCGGCGCGCGAGCGGGGCGCGTCGGCGGCGATGGTCGAGCGCGTGGCGGGCGTTTCGGCCCAGGCCGCGGGGATGCCGCTCCTCGTCGTCGGGGACGCGAAGCTCGCCCTCGGCGCGCTCGCCAAGCACTGGCGCGCGCGCTTCCGCGTCCCGGCGATCGGTGTGGTCGGGTCGAACGGCAAGACCACGGTCAAGGAGATGGTCGCCGCGTGCCTGCGCGAGCAGTACGGGCCTGAGCGCGTGCTCGCCACCGCCGGCAACCTCAACAACGACATCGGGCTTCCGCTCACCTGCCTGCGACTGCGCGCGGCCCATGCCTGCGCGGTGCTCGAGATCGGCATGAACCATCCCGGCGAGACGGGCTACCTCGCGGGGATCGCGCAGCCCACGATCGCGCTCGTCAATAACGCCCAGCGCGAGCACCAGGAGTTCATGAAGAGCGTGGACGAGGTCGCCGCCGAGCACGGCGCGCTCGTGCGGGCGCTGCCCGCCGACGGCGTCGCGGTGCTCAATCGCGACGACGGGCACTTCGAGTTCTGGCGCGAGCTCGCCGGACCACGCCGCGTGCTCGACTTCGGGCTGGCCGGCGGCGCGACCGTGCGCGCCACGGTGCGGTCGACCGGGGCCGCGACCGAGTTCGAGCTCGAGACCGACGCCGGCGCCACGACGGTACGGCTGCACGCGCCGGGCGTGCACAACGTGCGCAACGCCCTTGCGGCAGCTGCCGCCGCGTCCGCCGCCGGCGCGAGCCTCGAGGCGGTCGCGCGTGGGCTCGCGGCCTTCCGGCCGGTGAAGGGACGCATGCAGCCGAAGCCCGGGCGCAACGGCGTCGTGGTCATCGACGACACCTACAACGCCAACCCCGACTCGGTGCGCGCGGCGATCGAGGTTCTCGCCGCCTCCGAGCGGCCGCGCGTGCTCGTGCTCGGCGACATGGGCGAGGTCGGTGCGCAGGGCGACGCCTTCCACGCGGAGATCGGGCGCTACGCGAAGGAATCGGGCGTCGACCGGCTGCTCGCGGTCGGCACGCTCGCGCGCACCGCTGCGCGCGCGTTCGGCGCGGGCGGCGAGCACCTCGACTCGATCGAGGCGGTGATCGCGCGCGCGCAGGGGCTCACCGTGCTGAAGGGGACGATCCTCGTCAAGGGCTCGCGGTTCATGCGCATGGAGCGGGTGGTCGAGCACCTTCTTGCCCCGGAGAGCTCCACGTGCTCCTAGAGCTCGCCCAGTACCTCTCTCAGGACGTGCGCGCGTTCAACGTGTTCGGCTACATCTCGCTGCGCGCGGTGCTCGCCGCGCTGACCGCGCTCGTGATCTCGTTTCTCGCCGGTCCGGCGATGATCCGCAAGCTCGCCACCTACAAGATCGGGCAGGCGGTGCGCGACGACGGGCCGCAGACCCATCTCACCAAGGCCGGCACGCCGACGATGGGCGGCGCGCTCATCCTCGTGTCGATCGGCGTCACCACGCTCCTCTGGGCCGACCTGTCGAACCGCTTCGTGTGGATCGTGCTCGTGGTGACGCTCGGGTTCGGGGCGATCGGCTGGGTCGACGACTACCGCAAGGTCGTGCACCGCAACCCGAAGGGCCTGTCGGCGCGCGAAAAGTACTTCTGGCAGTCGCTGATCGGGCTCGCCGCGGCCGTCTCGCTCGCCTTCGCGGTGCCCGCCACGAGCGCCACGCAGGCCTGGTCGCTCTTCACGCAGTGGGTCGGGAGCGGCTTCTCGCTGACGCTGCCGCCCAAGGCGGACCTGATCGTCCCGTTCTTCAAGAACGTCGCCTACCCGCTCGGCGTCTTCGGCTTCATCGTGATGACGTACTTCGTGATCGTCGGCACGTCGAACGCGGTCAACCTCACCGACGGCCTCGACGGCCTGGCGATCCTGCCGGCGGTGATGATCGCGGGCGCGCTCGGCATCTTCGTCTACGTCGCGGGCAACGCGGTGCACTCGAAGTACCTGCTGTTCCCCTACATCCCCGGAGCGAGCGAGCTCGCGGTGTTCTGCGGCGCGGTGGTGGGCGCCGGGCTCGGGTTCCTCTGGTTCAACGCGTACCCGGCCGAGGTGTTCATGGGTGACGTCGGCGCGCTCGCCCTCGGCGCGGCGCTCGGCACCGTCGCGGTCATCGCGCGCCAGGAGATCGTGCTGTTCATCATGGGCGGGGTGTTCGTCGCCGAGACGCTCTCGGTGATGCTGCAGGTCATCTACTTCAAGGCGACCGGCGGCAAGCGCATCTTCCGCATGGCGCCGCTGCACCACCACTACGAGCTCGGGGGCTGGAAGGAGACGCAAGTCGTGGTGCGGTTCTGGATCATCACCGTGGTGCTGGTGCTGTTCGGCCTCTCCACCCTGAAGCTGCGCTAGCCATGGACCTCGTCGGCAAACGCGTCCTGGTGCTGGGCCTCGGCGAGACCGGGCTCTCGATGGCGCGCTGGATCGCTCGCCAGGGCGGGGCGGTGCGCGTGGCCGACACACGCGCCGCGCCGCCGGCGCTTGCCGCCTTGCGCGCGGCCGTGCCCCAGGCCGAGATCGTCACCGGTCCCTTCACCGACGCCCTGCTCGGCGGCGTCGAGCTCGTCGCCGCGAGCCCGGGCGTGCCGCTGTCGGAGCCGGTCGCGCGCACGGCGCTCGCGCGCGGCCTGGAAGTGGTCGGGGACGTGGAGCTCTTCGCGCGCTTCCTCGCCACGCTCCCGGGCGCGCAGCGGGGCCGCGTCATCGCGGTCACCGGCACGAACGGGAAGACCACGGTCACCGCGCTCGCCGGCGCGATGTGCCGCGCGGCCGGCCTCGACACCGAGGTGGCCGGGAACATCTCCCCGGCGGTGCTCGACGCGCTGGTTGCCCGGCTGGAGTGCGCCCGCATGCCCCAGGTCTGGGTGCTGGAGCTGTCGAGCTTCCAGCTCGAGTCGACCGCGAGCCTGCGCCCGGTCGCGGCGACCGTCCTCAACGTGACCGAGGACCACCTCGACCGCTACGCCGGGATGGACGCGTACGCGGCCGCCAAGGCGCGCATCTTCGACGGCGACGGCGTGCAGGTCCTGAACCGCAACGACCCGCGCAGCATCGGCATGCGCCGCGCGGGCCGCCGCGTCGTCACGTTCGGCTACGACCCGGCGCCGGATCACGAGGAGTTCGGGCTGCTCAAGGTGTTCGGCGAGCACTGGCTGGCGAAGGGCGTGACCCCGCTCGTCTCGGTGGCCGACCTTCGCCTCGCCGGCCTGCACAACGCGCTCAACGCGCTCGCTGCGCTCGCGCTCGGCGGCGCCGCCGGCCTGCAGGTCGCGCCCCTGCTCGATGCGCTGCGCCGCTTCCAGGGCCTGCCGCATCGCCTCGAGCGGATCGCGGACATCGACCGCGTCGCGTACTACGACGACTCGAAGGGCACCAACGTCGGCGCGACGGTCGCCGCGCTCGACGGCTTCGCGCGGCAGTTCACGCCGAGCGGGCGCAGGGTGATCCTCATCGCGGGCGGCGAGGGGAAGGGCCAGGACTTCGCGCCGCTCGCCGACGCGGTCGCCGCCGCCGCGCGCGCGGCGGTGCTGATCGGGCGCGACGCGCCGCTGATCGCCGCCGCCCTCGAGCGCGCGCACGTGGCCGTCGAGCTCGCCGCGTCGCTACCCGAGGCGGTGGCCCGCGCCCGCGCGCTCGCGCAGCCCGGGGACGTGGTGCTGCTCTCGCCCGCGTGCGCGAGCTTCGACATGTTCGCCAACTACAAGGCTCGCGGAGAGGCCTTCGTCGCGGCGGTGCGCGAGCTGGAGGCGGCGCATGCGCATTGACCGGCGCTCCAGCGCCACCGAGTACGACGAGAGCGTCGTGTGGACCGCGCTCGTCCTGCTCGCGTTCGGCCTGGTGATGGTGTACTCGGCCTCGATCGCGACCGCGGAGAGCGCGCGCTTCACGAACGGGCAGGCGACCTGGTACCTCATGCGCCACGCCGCGTTCGCCGGCGCGTCGGTCGTCCTCGCCGCGATCGCGTTCCAGGTGCCGATGCGCGCCTGGCAGCGCGCCGCGCCGTGGCTGTTCGTGGCCGGCGTGGCGCTGCTCGCGCTCGTGGTCGTCCCCGGCATCGGCCGCGAGGTGAACGGGGCGCGGCGCTGGCTGCCGCTCGGGCCGGTCAACCTCCAGCCCTCCGAGCTGATGAAGGTCGCGGTCGTGCTCTACGCGGCCGACTACACGGTGCGCAAGCACGCGCTGATGCACAGCTTCCGCCGCGGGCTCCTGCCCATGCTCGGCGTGATGCTCGTCGTCGGCTGGCTCCTGCTGCGCGAGCCGGACTTCGGCGCGTTCGTCGTCATCTGCGCGATCGCGATGGGGACGCTCTTTCTCGGCGGCATGAACGGCAAGTGGTTCGCCGGCCTGGCCGCGCTCGCCGCGGCCGGCTTCGCGCTGCTCGTCGTGTCCTCGCCCTACCGCGTACAGCGCATCTTCGGGTTCATGGACCCGTGGTCCGACGCGTTCGGGCGCGGCTACCAGCTCTCGCACTCGCTGATCGCGTTCGGGCGCGGGGAGTGGCTCGGGGTGGGCCTGGGCGCGAGCGTGGAGAAGCTGCACTACCTGCCGGAGGCGCACACCGACTTCCTGCTCGCCGTCATCGGCGAGGAGCTCGGCTTCGTCGGCGTGGCGACCGTCGTGTGCCTGTTCGCGTGGCTCTGCCTGCGCGCGTTCGCGATCGGTCGGCGCGCGGCGCTGCTCGAGCGGCCGTTCGGCGCGCTCGTCGCACAGGGCATCGCGGTGTGGCTCGGCGTGCAGGCGTTCATCAACATGGGCGTGAACCTCGGCGTGTTGCCGACCAAGGGCCTCACGCTCCCGTTCATGAGCTTCGGGGGCAGCGCGCTCGTCGCGAGCTGCATCGCGCTCGCGCTCCTGCTGCGCGTCGATTACGAGAACCGTGCACTGATGGGGGGGCAGAGACCATGAGGAGAACGCTCGAGACCGAAGCGCTGCCGAGCGCCCTGCAGGTGCCGGCACCCGAAGCGACGCGCGTCGCGCTCGGCGCGCTGCCCCCGACCGGACCCGCTGCCCTCGCCGACGACGCGGACGTGACGCTCGACGCCATGACTGGCGCGGACGACGCGGCCTGCGTTGCCGGCGAGGCCGGCGGGACCAGCGTCCGCACGCTGACCCTGGCGTGCGGGCTGCCGATGAGCTGGAGCGAGCTGGACGAGTGGCTCGACGCATCATGATCATGGCGGGCGGCACCGGCGGGCACGTGTTCCCTGCGCTCGCGGTGGCGGACCACCTGCGCGCCCTGGGCTGGCGCGTGACCTGGCTCGGCGCGCGCACCGGGATGGAGGCGACGCTCGTGCCGGCGCACGGCTACGAGATGGCCTGGGTGCGCTTCTCCGGCCTGCGCGGCAAGGGGCTCGTCGCCAAGCTGCTGCTGCCGCTCAACCTGCTGGTCGCCTTCTGGCAGAGCGCTCGCGCCCTGCGCACACACCGGCCCGATGTCGTGCTCGGGATGGGCGGCTACATCGCGTTTCCGGGCGGGATGATGGCGGCGCTCGCCGGCCGCCCGCTCGCGATCCACGAGCAGAACTCGATCGCCGGGCTTGCGAATCGCGTGCTTGCCGGCGTCGCCGACCGCGTGCTGGTCGCCTTCCCGAACGCCCTGCCGAAGGCGACGTTCGTCGGCAACCCGGTGCGCGAGGCGATTGCGCGCGTCGCGCCGCCCGCCGAGCGGTTCGTGCAGCGCAGTGGCCCATTGCGACTGCTCGTCGTCGGCGGCAGCCTTGGCGCCGCGGCGCTGAACGAGATCGTGCCGCAGGCGCTCGCGCTCCTGCCGCCGGAGGCGCGGCCGACGGTGACGCACCAGGCCGGCGCGAAGCACATCGAGGCGCTCCGCGCCGGGTACGCGCGCGCGGGCGTCGCGGCGAACGCGGTCGCGTTCATCGACGACATGGCGCGCGCGTACGCCGACGCCGACCTCGTGATCTGCCGCGCGGGCGCCACGACCGTGGCCGAACTGGCGGCCGCCGGGGTCGCGGCGATCCTGGTGCCGTTCCCGTACGCGGTCGACGATCACCAGACCGCCAACGCACGTTACCTCGCGGACGCCGGGGCCGGCGTGCTGGTGCAGCAGCGCGACCTCACGCCCGAGCATCTGGCGGAGCTCCTCCGCGGCCTTGCCCGCGAGCGGCTGCTCGTGATGGCGAATCTCGCGCGCGCGCTCGGCAGGCCCGACGCCACGCGCGCGGTGGCCGAAGCGTGCCTGGAGCTCGCGCGGTGAGGCACAAGGTCAAGCACATCCACTTCGTGGGGATCGGCGGCTCCGGCATGAGCGGCATCGCCGAGGTGCTGGTGAACCTCGGCTACCAGGTGAGCGGCTCGGACCTCGCGGCGAACGCGGCGACGCAGCGGCTCGAGAAGCTGGGCGCCAGGGTGACGATCGGGCACGGCGCCGACAACGTCGGCGGCGCGGACGCGGTCGTCGTCTCGGCCGCGGTGAAGTCGGACAACCCGGAGGTGCTCGCGGCGCGCAGCCGGCGCATCCCGGTCGTGCCGCGCGCGCTGATGCTCGCCGAGCTGATGCGGCTCAAGCGCGGCATCGCGATCGCCGGGACGCACGGCAAGACGACCACGACGAGCCTCGTGGCGAGCGTGCTCGCCGCCGGCGGGCTCGACCCGACGTTCGTGATCGGCGGGCGCCTGAACGCCGCGGCGTCGAACGCGCGCCTCGGCAGCGGGGAGTTCATCGTCGTCGAGGCCGACGAGTCCGACGCCTCGTTCCTGCACCTGCTCCCGGTCATGGCGGTGGTCACCAACATCGACGCCGACCACATGGAGACCTACCAGCACGACTTCGCCCGGCTGAAGCAGACGTTCGTGCAGTTCCTCCAGAACCTGCCCTTCTACGGCAGCGCGATCCTGTGCGCCGACGACCCGAACGTGCGCGAGATCCTGCCGTTCGTCTCGAAGCCGGTCCTCACCTACGGCGTCGGGCGCGACGCGATGGTGCGGGCCGAGGCGATCGAGCCGTGCGGCGCCGAGATGTGCTTCCGCGCGCTGCGCGAGGGCGTTCCCGGCGCGCTCGACGTGCGGCTCAACCTGCCCGGGCGGCACAACGTGCAGAACGCGCTCGCGGCGATCGCGGTCGGCACCGAGCTCGGCGTTTCCGACGCGGCGATCGCGAAGGCGCTCGCCGAGTTCCACGGCGTCGGCCGCCGCTTCCAGCGCTGCGGCGAGGTCGCGCTGGAAGGCGGCGGGCGCTTCACGCTCATCGACGACTACGGCCACCACCCCGCCGAGATGGCCGCCACGCTCGAGGCGGCGCGCGGCGCCTACCCGGGGCGGCGCATCGTCCTCGCGTTCCAGCCCCACCGCTACACGCGCACGCGCGACCTGTTCGAGGACTTCGTGCGCGTGCTGTCGACGGTCGACGCGCTGCTGCTCGCGGAGGTGTATCCGGCCGGCGAGCCGCCGATCGTCGCCGCGGACGGGCGTGCGCTGGCGCGCGCGGTCCGGGTGGCCGGGAAGGTCGAGCCGGTCTTCGTCGAGCAGATCGCCGAGATGCCCGCCGCGATCCTGCAGGGCGCGCGCGACGGCGACGTGGTCGTCACCATGGGCGCGGGGTCGATCGGCGGCGTGCCCCAGAAGCTGCCATGCCGGTGATCGAGCCCGTCCAGCTCGCACGCACGCCGCTGCGCGGCCGGCTGCTCCCGGACGAGCCGATGGCGAAGCACGTCAGCTGGCGCGCCGGCGGTCGCGCGGCGCGCGCGTACGTCCCCGCGGACCTGGCCGACCTCCAGGCGTTCCTGCGCACGCTGCCCGACGCCGAGCCGGTGTGCTTCGTCGGACTCGGCTCGAATCTCCTCGTCCGCGACGGCGGGTTCCACGGAACCGTCGTCCTGATGCACAACACGCGCGGGGTGATCCGTCTGGACGACGACCTCGTGTTCGCCGAGGCCGGGGCGGCGAGCCCGAAGGTCGCGCGGTTCGCGGCGACGCACGGCCTCGAAGGCGCGGAGTTCCTCGCCGGAGTCCCCGGCACGATCGGCGGCGCGCTGGCGATGAACGCCGGCTGCTACGGCTCGGAGACCTGGCAGTTCGTCGAGCGGGCCGACACCGTCGACCGGCACGGCGCCGCGCACGCGCGCACCGCGCGCGAGTTCGAGACCGGCTACCGCCACGTCGCCCTCAAGCGCGGCGCACTCGGGCTCGACGAGTGGTTCACCGGCGCCTGGTTCCGTTTTCCGCGCGGCGACGGGACGCGGGCGCGCGAGCGGATCAAGGCGTTGCTCGACAAGCGCATCGCCACGCAGCCGCTCAACCTCCCGAACGCGGGCTCGGTCTTCCGCAACCCGCCGGACGACCACGCCGCACGCCTGATCGAGGCGTGCGGGTTGAAGGGTCACGCGATCGGCGGCGCGCGCATCTCGGAGAAGCACGCCAACTTCATCGTCAACCCGAGCGGCAGGGCGTCGGCGGCCGACATCGAGGCGCTGATCGAGCACGCGCACACCGCGGTGCTGAGGCGCTTCGGGATCGCGCTCGTGCCCGAAGTGCGCATCGTCGGCGACGCCGTGGAGGCGCTGTGAAGGGTTTCGGCCGAGTCGGCGTGCTCTTCGGCGGACGTTCCGCGGAGCGCGAGGTGTCGCTCAAGAGCGGATCGATGGTGCTCGCCGCGCTCCGGCGCAAGGGGGTGGACGCGCACGCCTTCGACCCGCGCGACCACGGCCTGGACGAGCTCTTCCGCGCGCGCTTCGACCGCGTCTTCATCGCGCTGCACGGCCGCTACGGCGAGGACGGGACGCTGCAGGGCGCGCTCGAGCTCGCCGGAATTCCCTACACCGGGTCGGGCGTGCTCGCGAGCGCGCTCGCGATGGACAAGTGGCGCACGAAGCTCGTTTGGCAGGCCGCCGGGGTCCCCACGCCGCGCTACGAGCTCCTGTCGGCGGAAGACGATCTTGCCGCGGTCGCCAGGCGGCTCGGCCTTCCGATCATGGTGAAGCCGGCGAACGAGGGCTCCTCGATCGGCATGAGCAAAGTGC
>CAZIXQ010000018.1:0-27831 GCA_964543155.1 uncultured Enterobacteriaceae bacterium | reverse complement strand
GCTCGTCGATGATCTTCTTCACGATCGCGAGCCCGAGCCCGGTGCCCTTCGGCTTGGTCGTGACGTAGGGCTCGAACGCGCGCTTCATGATCGACTCGGCGAACCCACCGCCGTTGTCGCTGATCGCGAGCCGGACGCGCTCCCCGGTGCGCTCGGTGCGCACCTCGATCGCCGGGTCGGGATGGCCGGCGAGCGCGTCCTCGGCGTTCTGCAGCAGGTTGTGGATCACCTGGCGCAGCTGCGCCGCATCGCCGCGCACCGGCGGCAGCGACGGGTCGAGCGACGCGCTGATGCGCGCAGGCGAATGGTCGTAGAGGACGAGCACTTCGGCCACCAGCCGGTTCAGGTCGAGCGCGCCGAGGGTCGGCGCCGGCATGCGTGCGTAGTCGCGGAAGTCGTCGACCATCGACTTCATTGCCGCAACCTGGTTGACGATCGTCTCGGTCGCGCGTGCGAGCGCCGCCGCGTCCTGCGCGGAGAGCTTGTCGGCGAGCTTCGCCTGCAGGCGCTCGGCGGAGAGCTGGATCGGGGTGAGCGGGTTCTTGATCTCATGCGCCAGACGGCGCGCCACTTCGGCCCAGGCGGTGGCACGCTGCGCCGCGATGAGCTGCGTGACGTCGTCGAAGACCACGACGTATCCGCCGCCGCCCGGCAGCCGCGATCCGCGGACGAGGATCGTGATGCCGCGCCCCTGCAGGTCGAGTTCGCGCTGCCATGCGCCCGGGATGTGCTCCTCGGCAAACCCCTCCCGGATCGCCTCGGCCAGCGTGTCGAGCGTCGCGGAGCCGCCGAGCGGCCCGCCGACGCAGCCGACGACCTCGTTGCCGAGAATCGCCGCCGCGCCGTGGTTCGCGACCTGGAGCCGGTAGGTCTCGTCGAACGTGAGCACGCCGGCCGAGAGGTTCGCGAGGATGTTCTCGAGGTGGGCGCGCGCGCTCTCCACCTGCGCGCGGTTCGCCTCGGCCGCCCCGCGCGCGTCGTCGAGCTGCCCGATCATGCTGTTGAACGACCGGGTGAGGATTCCGAGCTCGTCGCGGCTGGTCACGCGCGGCCGGTGGCTGAAGTCACCGCGCGCCACCGCGAGCGTGGACTCGGCGAGCTCCGCGAGCGGCTCGGACAGGCGCCGGCTCAGTATGAAGGCGAGCGCGATCGCGGAGAACAGGGCGAGCAGCAGCGTCAGGGTGAGCGTGAGGATGTAGATCCGCTTGAGGCCGGCGCGCAGCAGCGAGAGCTCCTTGTAGTCCCGGTACACCGACTGCACCGTCTCGGCCTTTTCCGCGATGCGCGGCGGAACGGAGTGGGTGAGCTGCAGAAGCCGGGTCTCGTCCGCGATCGCCGTGCCGCCCACCGGCACCACGACGCGCAGCACCAGGCCCCTCTCGCCGAGCGCCTCGATCGCCGCGTACGGCCGTCCGGCGCGCACCTGGCGCACGACCGCGACCGGCGGCGCCTCGGGAACGAGCTTCGCGACTTCCCGGCTCGCGCCCCCGATCACCGAACCGCCGCTGCCGACGAGCATGGCGTCGTCCACGCCCGCCTGCTCGCGCAGGCGGTTGAGGGCGAAGGATTGCGCCGCCGGAGGCAGGTCCCCGAGCTCGAGCGCCATGACGCGCGCCTTGCCGCGCAGCTCCTCGAGCATCGCGTCGAGCGCGTCGCGCCCGAGCGACAGGCCGCTCTCCAGGGCGTTGTCGACGCGCACGTCGAACCACGACTCGATGCTCTTCGCGAGGAACTGCAGGGACACGGTGTACACGAGCGCACCCGGGACGATCGCCATCGCGACGAACAGCGCGAGCAGGCGCAGCGTCAGCCGCGACCCGAACACCTTCGCGCGCAGCGCCCGCCGCAGGCGCCAGAGCTGGTAGCCGACCAGTCCGACGAGCGCCACCGCGATCACGCCGTTCAGGATCAGGAGCAGCGGGTAGTGCTGCGCGAAGAGCGAGGAGTTGGCGCTCGCCACCGCGAGCAGGAACAGCAGAATCCCGCCAAGCGCTGCGCTGACGACGAGCGCGTAGGTCATCGCTCGGCCTCCGCCTGCTCGATCGGCCCGTTCACCGTCCACCGCCACCACTGCGCGCCGAGCGTCCAGTCGCGATTGGCGAGCGCGCTCACCTGGAAGGGCTTGGGCAGCAGGGTGGTGTCGAGGCGCATGCGCGTGTAGGCCACGTAGCTCGTGTCGGGCTTGATGGCGTCCTTCGAGAGCACCTGCCAGCCCCGCACCGTGGACAGGGCGCGCAAGGCCTCGTCGAGCGTGGCGAAGCTCTGGTGCAGCGCGCCGGTCGTGAGCCGATAGGTGCGCGTGAGGGCGTGAAAGGAGAGCCGCGTCGTGCGCGCCGCGGAGGCCACGCGCTCGTCCAGCCAGTACCAGCGCGGCCGGACCAGCTCGAACTCGACCACGAAGTACAGCGGAACGCCCTTCGCGAGCGCATCCTCGAGGCGCGAGGTGAGCTCGAAGTCGAAATCGGCGCTGAGGAAGACGCCCTCGTCCGCGGCGACCAGTCGTGCGGCCCGGGTGTCGATCTCGTCGGCGACGGCACCCGCAGCGCAAAGCGCGAGCGCGAGGGCGAACGAGGCCAGCACTCGGCGCAAGGCGGCCCTGCCGATCATGGCGCTAGACCCGCGTCTTCTCGAAGAGGGCGTAGAAGAAACCGTCGTGGTCGTCATCCGGCAGCAGTTGTCCGCCCGCCAGGCCGGGAAGGTCGAGCTGCCGGGCATCCGCACGGCGGGCTGCGAACGCTGCCGCTATCGACTGGTTCTCCTCCGGAAACACCGAGCACGTGGCGTAGAGCAATTTACCACCCGGCGCGAGCACCTGCCACAGCGCCTCGAGCAGGCGCGCCTGCGCGCGGGCGAACTCGCGCAGGTCCGACGCGCGCCGCAGCCACTTGATGTCGGGATGGCGTCGCACGACCCCCGACGCGCTGCAGGGCACGTCGGCGAGGACGCGGTCGAACGGGCGGCCGTCCCACCAGGCGTCCAGGTCCGCCGCGTCCGCCATGCGCACGTCCGCGTCTTGCCCCAGTCGCGCGAGGTTGGCCCTGATCGCGTCGAGCCGCCGGGGGTCGCGGTCGAGCGCCACGAGCGTCGCGCTGGCGAGCTCCGCGAGATGACCGGTCTTGCCGCCAGGCGCCGCGCACGCGTCCAGAACGCGCATCCCGTCGCGCGGTGCCAGCAACGTCGCGGCGAGCTGCGCGCCCGCGTCCTGGACCGATACTTCGCCCGCGGCGAATCCCGGGATCGCCTCCACCGCGCGCGCTCTTGCCAGCCGGATGGCCGAAGCGCCCACCTGCCGCGCGTCGATGTCCGCGGCACCGAGCTTCGCGAGCATCGCGTCGACGCTCGCGCGCCGCCGGTTCACGCGCAGCGTCATCGGCGGGTGCGTGTTCCCGACCGCGAGGACGGCCTGCCAGGCCTGCGGATGACCCGCGCGCACGCGATCGATCCACCACTGCGGATATCCGAACCGCCCGACCTCGCTGCGCGCGGCATTGCGCTCGAGGGTCTCGCGGCTGCGCAGGTAACCGCGCAGGGTCGCATTGACGAACCCGCGCGCGCGCGCGTGTCCAAGCCGGCCGCATGCCAGCACGGCCTGGTCGACGACGACATGCGGCGCGCGGCGCGCATGGCGCAACTCGTGGAGCGAGCAGAGCAGCAGCGCGCGCAGCTCGGGGTCGGGCGTGCCGCGTCGCGCGAGCGCCGCGATGACGGCGTCTGGCGCACCGTAGTCGCGCAGCGTGCCGTACACGGCGTCGGCGACGGCGGCGCGGCCGTGGCCTTCCTCCGCGTCGCCTTCGGCGAGCACCGCACCGAGGCTGCGACCGGCGATCACGCGCGCGACGACGCGGCTCGCTGCCGCGAGCGTTTCTGCGAGGGGTTGGGACAGCGTCACGGGGCGGGCGCGCGGATTATAGCGGTGCCCCCGTCGCCCCAAAGCGGAACGCCGGCAGCTGCCGGCGTTCCGACTCGGGGTCCGCCTCTAGCGCATCGCGCGCAGCCGTGCGACGCGTTCCGCGGTCGAAGGGTGCGTGCTGAACAGTCCCTTCAGTCCACCCCCCGAGAGCGGGTTCATGATCATCATCTGCGCGGTCGCCGGATTGGCGTCCGCGGTCGGGAGCGGAATGCCGCGCGCGTAGGCGTCGATCTTCGCCAGCGCGTCGGCGAGCGCGTTCGGGTCGCCGGAGATCTCGGCCCCGCCGCGGTCGGCGCCGAACTCGCGCGTACGCGAGATGGCGAACTGGATCAGCATTCCCGCGATCGGCGCGAAAATCATGACCACGATCGCGAGCAGCGGATTGCCGCCGTTCTCGCGGTTCTGGCTTCCGGCAAAGAACATCCCGAAGTTCGCGAGCGTCGAGATCGCGCCGGCGATCGTCGCCGACACGGTCGAGACCAGGATGTCGCGGTGCTTCACGTGGGCCAGCTCGTGCGCCATCACGCCGCGCAGCTCGCGCGGCGTGAGGAGCTGGAGGATCCCGGAGGTCGCGGCGACCGCCGCGTGCTCCGGATTGCGCCCGGTCGCGAAGGCGTTGGGCTGCGCCGCGTCGATGAGGTAGACCCGCGGCATGGGCAGGCCCGCGCGCTCGGCGAGCTCCTTCACCATGCGGTAGAGCTGGGGCGCGGAGGTCTCGTCGACTTCCTGCGCGTCGTACATGCGCAGGACCATCCTGTCGGAAAACCAGTACGCGAAGAAGTTCATCGCGCCGCCAAGCACGAGGGCGATCAACATCCCCTGCTGACCGCCGATCGCGGCCCCCATCGCGCCGAACAGCGCGACGATCCCCGCCATCAGGATGCCGGTCTTGAGCCAGTTGCCGAACATGCGCTTCCTCCGGGTGTGGCGCCAAGTGCGCCGCTCTTGCCCGCGTTAGATGGGGGAGCTGGGGGAAGATTCAATCGGCGCGGCGTGCTCAAACGAGTCGCCGGGCGCGAGCGCGTGTCCGCGCAGAAACGCATCGGCAGGCAGGCGCCTGCCGCCCGCGCGCTGCAGTTCGCGCAGTCGGAGCGCGCCGGTCCCGCAGGCCACCTCGATGCCCGCGCTCTCGATGCGGATGATCGTGCCGGGCGGTGCACTCGCGGCGGGCACTGGCGCTGCCGCCCAGACCTTGATGTCCTCGCCCTGCAGGCGGCTCACGGCGCCGGGCGACGGGTTGAAGGCCCGGATCTGCCGGTCGATCTCCACCCAGGTGCGCGTCCAGTCGATCCGCGCCTCACCCTTGCCGATCTTGCGCGCGTAAGTGACGCCGTCGGTGGGCTGGGGCGTCGCCCGCAGGGCGCCCTGCGCCAGGTTCGCAAGCGCCGCTTCGATCAGCCGCGCGCCGAGGTCGGCGAGCTTGCCCTCGAGCGAGCCGGCCGTGTCGTCGGACGCGATCGGCAGCGCCTCGCGCAGGAGCACCGGCCCCGTGTCGAGCCCGGCGTCCATCTGCATGATGCAGATCCCCGACTGCGCATCGCCGGCGAGGAGCGCGCGCTGGACGGGTGCCGCCCCCCGCCAGCGCGGGAGGAGCGACGCGTGGATATTGAGGGCGCCGTGGCGCGGGAGCGCGAGCACCGCTTGCGGCAGGATCAGGCCATAAGCCGCGACCACCATGACGTCGGCGCCCGCGGCGGTGAGCGGCGCAAGTGTGTCCGGGTCTTTGAGCGTCAACGGCTGCAGCACCGGGATACCGAGCTGCTGTGCGGCTGCCTTGACCGGGCCAGGCAGGGTACGCAGCCCCCGGCCAGCCGGCCGATCTGGCTGAGTGAGCACTAACACAACATCATGGCCGGCAGCCACGAGGGCGTGCAGCGAAGGGACTGCGAACGCCGGCGTGCCGGCAAAGATCACGCGCATGGGAAGGACAGCGGCAGTCGAGTGGCGCCGATCAGGCGCTCCGGCGCTCCTGCTTCTGCAGTTTCGCCCGGATCCGCGCCTGCTTCAGGCGCGAAAGATATTCGACGAAGACCTTGCCCTCGAGGTGATCCATCTCATGCTGGATGCACACCGCGAGCAGACCGTCGGCGAGGAGTTCGAAGGGCCGCCCGTCCCGGTCGAGGGCGCGCACTTTGACCTTCTCCGCGCGCTTGACAACGTCATAAACTCCCGGCACCGAGAGGCAGCCTTCCTCGCATTCCTGCTCGCCCTCCCGCTCGAGAATCTCCGGGTTGATCAGGACGATCAGCTGGTCGCGGGTGTCCGAAACATCGAGCACGATCACGCGCTTGTGGACGTCGACCTGGGTCGCGGCGAGGCCGATGCCCGGTGCCGCGTACATGGTCTCGGCCATGTCGCGCACGAGCTGCCGGATCGATTCGTCGACCTGGTCGACCGGCTTCGCGACCTTTTCCAGGCGCGGATCCGGATAGCGCAGGATCGTCAGGACAGCCATAATTCAGTTGATGCGTGAAATAATTAGGTGCAGAATTTCAACAAAGTCCTTAAACTCGCCTCACCCAGCCCTAATAATCAAACACTTAACAGCACATTAGATTGGCTCGAGGTGCTTATGTTCAAGTCTAGCACGGCCCTTCTTTTGGCCCTCGTTCTGGCGCTGCCGGCGGCGTGGGCCCAGCAGGCCGGCTCGCAGACGAGCGGCAACGTCCTCCAGCTCCAGCCGAATGCCCCGGACAGCTACGTCGTCCAGAAGGGGGACACGCTCTGGGGCATCGCCGGGAAGTTCCTCCGGGAGCCGTGGAAGTGGCCCGAAATCTGGCGGATGAACAAGGACGACATCCGCAATCCGCACCTCATCTTTCCCGGCGACGTCGTCCGCCTGGACCGCGTCGGCGGGCAGCTCACCATCGAGCGCCTGCAGCCGCGCGTGCGCGTCGAGGCGCTCGCCCAGGAGGCGATTCCCACCATTCCGCTGAAGGTCATCGAGCCGTTCCTGTCGGCGCCGCTCGTGATCGAGCGGGGCGGTCTCGATAACGCCCCGCGCATCTTCGCGACCCAGGAAGGGCGCTACAACATCGGTGCCGGCGCGCGCGCCTACGTGACCGGGATGACGCAGGCCAAGGAGCCGCTCTGGCAGGTCTATCGGCCTGGCATCGCCCTGGTGGATCCCGACTCCAAGGAAGTGCTCGGGTACGAGGCCATTTTCCTCGGCACGGCGCGCGTCACCCGGCCGGGCGACCCGACGACGGTGCAGGTGCTGTCCTCGAAGCAGGAGATCAGCCAGGGCGACCGGCTTGTGGTCGCGCCGCAGCCGCGCGTGTTCAGCTTTGCCCCGCGCGCGCCCGACAAGCCGATCCGCGGGCGGATCATGTCGATCTACGACGCGCGCTCCGACGCGCGCACCGACCTGCTGCTCGACCGGGACTGGGCCGGTGTGCGCACCGAAGCGCTCAAGAGCTGGATCTACGAAGGCTTCGGCGAGACCGGGAACCTCGCAATCGTCAGCCTGAACAAGGGCGCGAGGGACGGCCTGGAGATCGGCCACGTGCTCGCGATCTTCCGCAGCACCACGATCACGAGCGACCGCAGCACCGGGCCGTTCTACATGGGCGAGCCCCGGCAGGAACCGATTACGCTGCCCGAAGAGCGCTACGGCCTGCTCATGGTCTTCCGCACCTTCGACAACCTTTCCTACGCGCTCACGCTCGGCGTCGAGCGGCCCGTGTCGCCGGGGGACGTCGTCAAGACCCCCTGATCGCGCGCGCGGCCCGATGCCGCAGGACGCCGATCTCGCGGCATGGCTGCGCCTCACCCTGGTCCCCGGCCTCGGGGGTCAGGGCATTCGCAGGCTTCTCTCGGAGTTCGGCCTCCCTTCCCGCGTGCTCGCCGCGCCGCGATCGGCGCTCGCTCGCACCGTCGGCGAAGCCATTGCCGCCCACCTGCTCTCCGACGAAGGTGCGGCGGGCGTCGACGCAGCGCTCGACTGGGCCGTGCAACCGGGCCACGCGATCGTCACGCTCGCAGACAAGGCGTATCCGCCCGCGCTCCTGGAGATCCCGGATCCGCCCGTGCTGCTCTACGTTCGCGGACGCACCGAGCTGCTCGCGGCGAACGGGATCGCGATCGTCGGCAGCCGGAATGCCACCGCGCAGGGCCTTGCGAACGCCGAGACGCTCGCGCACGCGCTGAGCGGCGCCGGCGTCACGATCGTGAGCGGTCTGGCACTGGGCATCGACGCCGCCGCCCACCGCGGGGCGCTCGAAGGCAAGGGCTCGACGGTCGGCGTGCTCGGGACCGGCATCGACGTGACCTACCCGGCGCGCAACGGCGAGCTCTTCACCGCGCTCGCGAGCCGCGGCGCGATCGTCAGCGAGTTTCCGCTCGGCACGCCGCCGGCGGCGGCGAACTTCCCGCGGCGCAACCGCATCATCAGCGGTCTCGCGCGCGGCGTGCTCGTCGTGGAGGCGGCGCTCGACAGCGGGTCCCTGATCACCGCGCGCCTCGCAGGCGAGCAGGGTCGCGACGTGTTCGCCGTGCCCGGCTCGATCCACTCACCGCTCTCGAAAGGCTGCCATGCGCTCATCAAGCAGGGCGCAAAGCTCGTAGAAAGCGCGCAGGACGTGCTCGGCGAGATCGCGGGCGCGGCGCATCCGGAAACTCCGTCACGCGCGGCGCCGGAAGAATCGCACGCGCTGCTGCGACACCTGGGTTACGACCCGTGCAATGTTGACACTCTGTGCGGGCGCAGCGGCTTGACGGCCGAGGTCGTATCGGCGATGCTGCTGCAACTGGAGCTTGAGGGAAAGGTCGCCAGCCTTCCAGGCGGCAGATTCCAGCGCGTGAGCGATCGCGACCAGAACTGAGATGAGCGGCTGCCCCTTCCGGGCGTTGCCCCCGCGCCTGAACACAGGAATCGAGGTTCCCTGATCCGATCTCCCCCAGGAGCCATCCCGTCATCGATGTTCGAGATCCTCGTCTACCTGTTCGAGAACTACTACCAGGGCGAACCTTGCCCCGACCCGGGCACGCTGGCGCGCAAGCTGACCGACGCGGGGTTCGGTGACGAGGACATCACCGACGCGCTCGACTGGCTGCGGCACCTCTCGCCGCCGATCGACGAGCAGTATCCGGAGGCGTTCGAGCTGTGCGACGCGTTCCGCACGCACACGGCCGCCGAGCTCGCCAAGCTTTCGACCGGATCGCGCGGGTTCATCACCTTCCTGGAGAGCGCCGGTGTGGTGACGCCGCCGCTGCGCGAGCTGATCATCGACCGTGCCATGGCGCTTCCGGACGACGTCGTTGACCTCGACAAGCTCAAGGTCATCGTGCTGATGGTCCTGTGGGCGCGACGCGGCGACGTCGACACGCTGATACTCGAAGAGCTGCTGCCCGAGGGCGGACCGCGGCACGTCCACTGACGCCGCACGACCCTTTCTCCTTGCCTCGCGCCGGGGCAGTCCTTAAACTTCGGCGCTCCCTGAGTTCCCCGCGCGCCGACCCACCGGCCGGCGCGCCCCCCGGCCCCCGTGAATGGCTAAGAAGCTCATCATCGCCGAGAAGCCGTCCGTCGCGAACGACGTCGCGCGCGCGCTGGGCGGCTTCACGCGCCACGGCGACTACTACGAGAACGCCGATTACGTGATCTGCTCGGCGATCGGGCACCTGCTCGAGCTCGCCGCGCCGGAGCAGTACGAGGTGAAGCGCGGCAAGTGGTCCTTCGCGCACCTGCCCGTCATCCCGCCGCACTTCGACCTGAAGCCGATCGAGAAGGGCGAGGACCGCCTCAAGCTGCTCGCCCGTCTCATCCGGCGCAAGGACGTGAGCTCGATCGTGAACGCCTGCGACGCCGGTCGCGAAGGCGAGTTGATCTTCCGCTACATCGAGCAGTACGTCGGCGCCGGGAAGCCGGTCGAGCGGCTCTGGCTCCAGTCGATGACGCCATCGGCGATCCGCGAGGGCTTCGCGGCCCTGCGCAGCGACCGCGAGATGCGCCCGCTCGCCGACGCGGCAGTCTGCCGCTCGGAGTCCGACTGGCTGGTCGGGATCAACGGCACGCGCGCGATGACGGCGTTCAACTCCAAGGACGGTGGCTTCTACAAGACTACCGTCGGCCGCGTGCAGACGCCGACGCTCGCGATCCTGGTGGAGCGCGAGAAGCGCATCAAGGCGTTCGTCTCGCGTGACTACTGGGAGGTGCTCGGGACCTTCGCCGGCACCGGCGGCGAGTACGGCGGCCGGTGGTTTGACGAGACGTTCGAGCGCAACCCGAACGACGAGTACCTCCGCGCCGAGCGCATCTGGGACCAGGGTCGCGCCGATGCGATCCGCGCGAAGTGCCTGGGCAAGCCGGGGATCGTCACCGAGGAATCGAAGCCGGCGACGCAGAGCTCGCCGCTGCTCTACGACCTGACGACGCTGCAGCGGGAGGCGAATGCCCGCTTCGGATTCTCCGCGCGCAACACGCTCGGCCTCGCTCAGGCGCTGTACGAGAAGCACAAGGTGCTCACCTACCCGCGGACCGATGCCCGCGCGCTGCCCGAGGACTATCTCGGCACGGTGAAGAAGACCCTCGACATGCTCACCGACAAGACGGCTTCGACGCGCGCCTATGCGCCGTTCGCCGCCAAGGTGCTGAAGGAAGGCTGGGTCCGGCCCAACAAGCGCATCTTCAACAACGAGAAGATCTCCGACCACTTCGCGATCATCCCGACCCTGCAGGCGCCGAAGCACCTGTCGGAGCCGGAACAGAAGCTCTACGACCTCGTGGTCAAGCGCTTCCTCGCCGTGTTCTACCCGGCGGCCGAGTTCCTGGTCACGACGCGGATCACGCGCGTGGAGGGCGAGCCGTTCAAGAGCGAAGGCCGGGTGATGGTCAACGCGGGCTGGCTGGCGGTCTATGGCAGGGAGGCCGAGGACAAGGACGCGCCCACCCTCGCGCCGGTCCCGGACGGGAAGGTGAGGACGATCGCAGTGGAGGTCCAGCCGAACCAGACCAAGCCGCCGGCGCGGTACACCGAAGCGACCCTGCTCTCCGCGATGGAGAACGCCGGCAAGCTGGTCGACGACGAGGAGCTCGCCGAGGCGATGAAGGAAAAGGGCCTCGGTACCCCGGCCACGCGCGCCGCGATCATCGAGGGCCTCCTCTTCGAGGACTACGTGCACCGCAACGGCCGCGAGCTCCAGCCCACGGCGAAGGCGTTCGATCTGCTCTACGCGATCGAGAAGTTCGGCATCGACGAGCTGCGCTCTCCGGAGCTCACCGGAGACTGGGAA
Organism: uncultured Enterobacteriaceae bacterium; assembly: GCA_964543155.1. Lineage (GTDB taxonomy): Bacteria > Pseudomonadota > Gammaproteobacteria > Burkholderiales > SG8-39 > JAGVSZ01. Next base: position 16,688 of record CAZIXQ010000018.1, on the reverse strand, counting down.
TTCAAGCTCAAGCAGATCGAGCACGGCAAGCTGCGCCGCGAAGCCTTCATGGACCACATCGTCGAAACGACGCGCGATCTGGTCGAACGGATCAAGCAGGGCACGAACATCGACGAGCCGCTGTCCACGCTAGCGGTGGCGTGCCCGAAATGCGGCGCCGCGATCAACGAGAACTACAAGAAATTCCAGTGCTCGAAGTGCGACTTCTCGATGTGGAAGGTGATCGCGAGCCGCCGGATCGAGAACGAGGAGGCCGAGGCGCTGCTGCGCGACCGGTCGATCGGCCCGCTGCAGGGCTTCCGCAGCCGGCTCGGGCGGCCGTTCGCCGCGATGGTCAAGCTGAAGGACGATTACGCCGTCGAGCTCGACTTCGGGCAGAGCCCGGCGGACGAACGCGACGCGGAGCCGGTCGATTTCACCGGCCGGCAGCCGCTCGGCAATTGTCCGAAGTGCGGGGCGCGCGTCTTCGACCACGAGCTCGCCTACGTCTGCGAGAAGTCGGTGGGCCCGGCGCGCACGTGCGACTTCCGCACCGGCAAGATCATCCTGCAGCGCGCGATCGAGCCCGAGCAGGTGACGAAGCTCCTTGCCGCCGGCAGGACCGACCTCCTCCACCGTTTCATTTCCAAGAAGGGGCGGCCGTTCTCGGCGTTTCTCGTGCGCCAGCCCGACGGCCGGATCGGCTTCGAGTTCGCCCCCCGGGCGAGCGCAAAGGCCAGGGGCGCGAGCAAGCCCGCCGCCGGAGCGCCCTCCGCGCCCGCGGGCGCGGACGTGAAGGTCTATCCGCTACGGGGTGCGGAGAAGCAGCCTGCCAGGGCGACCGCGCCGGTTGGCGCACGCGTCCCGGCGAAGCGCGCTGGCTCCGCGCGCAAGGCCGCCAAGAAAGTCGCGGCGAAAAAGCCCGCCGCCAAGAAGCGCATTGCCTGAGGAACTGCTAGACGTCTAGGCGCGCGACGAGCGCGTTCTGCTCGATGAAGTCGCGACGCGGCTCCACCTCGTCGCCCATCAGCTTGATGAAGATCTCGTCCGCAGCGATCGCGTCCTCGATCTGCACCTTGAGCAGCCGGCGCGACCCGGGGTCCATCGTGGTCTCCCAGAGCTGCTCCGGGTTCATCTCCCCGAGGCCCTTGTAGCGCTGCACGGCGGCGTTGCGCTCCACCTCGGCGCGCAGCCAGTGCACCGCCTGGCCGAAGTCGGCGACCGCGTGCTGATGCTCGCCGCGCTGCACGTAAGCTCCGGGCCCGATCAGGCCCTCGACCAGCTGCGCCGCGGCGGTGATCTGGCGGTAGTCGCCGGAGAGGACGAAGTCCTCGTCGATCACGCTCGAGCGGAGGTTGCCGTGGCGATTGCGCTCGATCACCAGCTGCTGGCGCTCGAGCTTCTCGTCATAGCGCACCACCACCCGCACGTCCCCGTTCCCGAGCTTCGCCGCCAGGCGCACCGCGCTCGCGCGCGCCGTCTCGGCGTCGGCAAGATCAATGCGCGCGCCCTGCAGGATCGCGTAGAGCGCGCCCTCGTCGATCAGCCGCCCCAGGCGCCCGATCACCGCTTCGGCGAGCAGATAGGTCTGGGCGAGCTGGGCGAGCGCCTCGCCCTCGATCGGATCGGCTTCCCGGCGCGGATGAAGGGCCGCACCGACCAGCGCCTGCCTGAGCATGAACTGGTCGCGCTCGTGGTCGTCCTTCAGGTAGCGCTCCTCCTTGCCCACCTTCACCTTGTAGAGCGGCGGCTGGGCGATATAGATGTGGCCCCGCTCGATGAGCTCGGGCATCTGCCGGTAGAAGAACGTGAGAAGCAGCGTCCTGATGTGCGCGCCATCGACGTCCGCATCGGTCATGATGATGATGCGGTGGTAGCGCAGCTTGTCGATGTTGTAGTCGTCCTTGATCCCGGTGCCGAGTGCGGTGATCAGCGTGGCGATCTCCGCGAACGAGATCAGCTTGTCGAAGCGCGCCCGCTCGACGTTGAGGATCTTGCCCTTGAGCGGCAGGATCGCCTGGAACTTGCGGTCGCGGCCCTGCTTGGCCGAGCCGCCCGCCGAGTCGCCCTCGACGAGGTAGAGCTCGCACAGCCGCGGATCCTTCTCCTGGCAGTCGGCGAGCTTGCCCGGCAGTCCGAAGCCGTCCAGCACCCCCTTGCGGCGGGTCATCTCGCGCGCCTTGCGCGCCGCCTCTCTCGCGCGCGCGGCATCCACGATCTTGCCGGTGATGATGCGCGCGTCCTGCGGCTTCTCGAGGAGGAAGCTCATCAGCTTCTCGGCCACGATCTCCTCGACCACCGGGCGCACTTCCGAGGACACGAGCTTGTCCTTGGTCTGCGACGAGAACTTGGGCTCGGGAACCTTCACCGACAGCACGCAGGTGAGCCCTTCGCGCATGTCGTCGCCGGTGCACTCGATCTTCGCCTTCTTGGCGATTTCGTTCTGGTCGATGTACTTGCCGAGCGTGCGCGTCATCGCCGCGCGCAGCCCGGTGAGATGGGTGCCGCCGTCGCGCTGCGGAATGTTGTTGGTGTAGCAGAGGACCTGCTCCTGGTAGGAGTCGTTCCACTGCATGGCGACCTCGACGAACATCCCTTCCTTCTGGCCGCTGGCGTGGAAGATGCTGCTGTGCAGAACGGTCTTGTTGCGGTTCATGTACTCCACGAACCCGCGCACGCCGCCCGAGAAGGAGAACATCTCCTCCTTGCCGACGCGCTGGTCGGTGAGCACGATCTTCACGCCGTTGTTCAGGAACGACAGCTCGCGCAGGCGCCGCGCAAGGATGTCGTAGTGGTATTCGACGTGGCCGAAGGTCTCGGCGCTCGCGAGAAAGTGCACCTCGGTGCCGCGCCTCTCCGTCTTGCCCATGACCTTGAGCGGCTCGATGCGCTCGCCGCGCCGGAATTCGATGAAGTGCACCTGCCCGTCGCGGCGGATGGTGAGGCGCAGCCAGTCGGACAGCGCATTGACGACCGAAACGCCCACGCCGTGCAGGCCGCCGGAGACCTTGTACGAGTTCGAATCGAACTTGCCGCCGGCGTGCAGCTCGGTCATGGCGATCTCCGCCGCCGAGCGCTTCTGCTCGTCATCCTCGTGGATTCCGGTGGGAATGCCGCGCCCGTTGTCCGCGACGCTGATCGAGTTGTCGGTGTGGATCGTGACGATGATCTCGTCGCAATAGCCCGCGAGGGCCTCGTCGACGGCGTTGTCGACGACCTCGAAGACCATGTGGTGGAGGCCGGTGCCGTCGGAGGTGTCGCCGATGTACATCCCGGGGCGCTTGCGTACTGCGTCCAGGCCCTTGAGCACCTTGATGCTCGAGGAGTCGTAGCTCCCGGCGTCCGGGCGAGGCGTCTCGGCGCCGTTCTCCGGTACCGGCGACGGTGCGGCCAGCTGCTGCGGTGGATTCTCTGTGCTCATCGCCTGGTGCCGCCTAGATGCGCATCGGCATGACGACGTACTTGAAATCCGTGCGTCCGGGTACGGTGATGAGCGCACTCGAGTTCGCGTCACCCAGCGCCACATCGATGTCTTCGGTGTCGAGGTTGTTCAGCACGTCGAGCAGGTATCCGACGTTGAACCCGATGTCGAGCGCTTCGCCCCTGTAGTCGAGCTCGAGCTCCTCCTGCGCCTCCTCCTGCTCGGTATTGGTGCAGGTGATCTTCAGGCTGCCGTCAGCGAGCACCCAGCGCACGCCGCGGAACTTGTCGTTGGTCAGGATCGCCGCGCGCTGCAGCGCGGCGCCGAGCGTCTGCCGGCCGATCTTGAGGTGTTTCGGGTGAGCGGTCGGGATCACGCGCTGATAGTCCGGGAACTTCCCGTCCACCAGCTTCGAGGCGAGGAGGATGCCGTCGAAGCGGAAGCGCGCCTGGCTGCCCGAGAGCTCGATCGACACCGGGTCGTCGGTGTCCTGCAGGAGCTTCGCGAGCTCGAGGATGGTCTTGCGAGGAACGATCACCTCCTGCTTCCCGAGGTCGCGGGCGGCGAGCTCGCGCGTGGCGACGGCCAGCCGATGGCCGTCGGTTGCGACCACCCGCAATTCGCCCGCGTCGACCATCATCAGCAGCCCGTTGAGGTAGTAGCGGATGTCCTGCTGCGCCATCGCGTACTGCACGAGGGCGAGCACCGCCTTGAGCGCTCGCTGCGGCAGCTCGAACGCCAACGGCGCGCCTTCCGGCCCCGCCAGCCTCGGGAAATCCTCCGGCGGGAGCGTCTGGAGCTGGAAGCGGCTCTTGCCGCTGCGCATCTGGATCCGCTTGTCCGCGAGCGCCATCGTCACCTCCGCTCCCTCCGGCAGGGCGCGCAAGATATCGAGCAGCTTGCGCGCGCCGACGGTGACTGCCTTCGCCTCGCCCGCGGCATCGGCCGCCGCAGAAGCGGTGATCTCGATCTCGATGTCCGTCGCCACGAAGGACAGCCGATCGTCGGCGCGGGTGATCAGCACGTTCGAGAGAATCGGCAGCGTGTGGCGCCGCTCGATGATCCCGGCGACCGACTGCAAGGGCTTGAGGAGCGTCTCGCGGGTCGTCTTTACTAGATTCATATTGTTTTCCTGAGTCTGATGATGAAGGCGCCGCGTTCTGGGGATAAGACACCTAGGCCGTTGAAGCAGTGCGTGTTTGGCTGTGGAGAGCCTGTGGGCAGGCCTGTGGACGGGTGCTGGACTACCCCGGCAACTCGCGCGCGTCCGGCCGGGATCTCCGAGTTACCCACAATCGTGCCCGAGTTATCCAGAGGTTCTCAGCCTTTCAGGGTCTGTTCCAGCACGTGGAAGTCGCGGTTGAGGTCGGTGCTCTTCGTGCGCAGCGTCGCGATCGTCCGGCAGGCGTGCAGCACGGTCGTGTGGTCACGATTGCCGAAGGCGTCGCCGATGTCCGGAAGGCTCATCTCGGTGAGTTCCTTGGCGAGCGCCATCGCCATCTGGCGCGGTCGGGCGATGTTGCGATTGCGCTTCTTGGAATGCAGGTCGGCGACCTTGATCTTGTAGAACTCCGCGACGGTCTTCTGGATGTTTTCGATCGAGATCTGGCGATTGTGGAGCGAGAGCAGATCCTTGAGCGCTTCCTTCGCAACCTCCACGGTCAGCTCCCGGCCACCGAAGCGCGCGAACGCGAGGACGTTCTTGAGCGCGCCTTCGAGCTCGCGCACGTTGGAGCGGATGTGCTTCGCGATGAAGAATGCGACGTCTTCGTCCAGGCGAACCCCGAGGGCTTCGGCCTTGCGCAACACGATGGCGACGCGCATCTCCTGCTCGGGCGGCTCGAGCGCGACCGTCAGCCCCCAGCTGAAGCGCGTCTTGAGGCGGTCGTCGATGCCGACGATGTCGCGCGGGTAGGTGTCGCAGGTGATGATGATCTGCTTGTGGGCCTCGATCAGTGCGTTGAACGCGTAGAAGAACTCCTCCTGCGTGCGGTCCTTGCCGGTGAAGAACTGGATGTCGTCGATCAGCAGGAGGTCGAGCGAGTGGTAGTAGCGCTTGAACGCATCGAAGGACTTCTGCTGGTAGGCGCGCACGACGTCCGAGATGTACTGGGCCGCGTGAAGGTAGCGGACGCGCGCGTTCGGCTGGCGGGCCATGACATAGTTGCCGACGGCGTGAATGAGGTGGGTCTTGCCGAGGCCGACGCCGCCGTAGACGAAGAGCGGGTTGTAGGACGTGCCGGGGTTCTCGGCCACCTGCATTGCGGCCGCGCGAGCGAGCTGATTGGCCTTGCCCGGTACGAAGTTCTCGAAGGTGAACTCCGTGACGAGGCTCGGGCGTTCGCCGGTCCTGCGTTCGGGGGAAGGCGCCTTTGGGGCGGGCGCTGCGGAAACGGCAGGCGCCGGCGGGGGCGAGGCGGGCGGCGCGGCGTCCGGCAGGTCGCTCACGTCGGGGAGCGCGAGCGCCACGCGCACCGGGCTCCCGGACTGCTCGGTCGCGAGGACCTCGATCCGCTGCAGGAAGCGATCCTTCACCCACTGCAGGACGAAACGGTTCGGCGCCACCAGACGCAGGACCCCGGATCCGCGGGCATCCGCGTTGAGCGGGCGGATCCAGGTGTTAAATTGCTGCGGAGGCAACTCCTTCTCGAGGCGCGTGAGGCACGCGTGCCACAGGCTCTGCATGGTTCGGCCGGGGGATTCCTGGGAGTCGCTGGGCGTGCAGAGCGGTGCGCTGAAGAGGGCAAAATCATACCCGGTCCGCCCCGAGTTATCCACAGCTTCCAGCGCACGTTGACAGCGCATGCAACCCATTGGTCTAATGCCGGGTTTTCTCTTTCCCAAGGACGACGGCAATGAAGCGGACCTTCCAACCCTCGGTGGTGCGCCGGAAGCGGACGCACGGCTTTCTCGTACGCATGCGCACTCGCGGCGGTCGCGCGGTGATCCGCGCGCGCCGGGCGAAGGGCCGCGCCCGCCTCGGCATCTGACGCGAACGCCCGGTCCCGCGCGCACGCGGTTGCACCGGAGCCAGCGGCTCGGTGCGCGGGAGGTCTCCGCGGTGCTCAAGTCGGGACGCCTCGTTCGCGCTCCTCGCGTCCATCTGTACAGCCTCCCGAACGAGGTCGGGCGAGCCCGGCTCGCGCTGATCGTGCCGAAGCGGTTCGCGCCGAGCGCCGTACTCCGGAACCGCATCCGGCGCCTCGCGCGCGAAGCGTTCCGGCTGGCGCAGGCGGCGATCGGCGCCCGGGACTGCGTGGTTCGACTCGTCGCGGCGCCGGGCGAACGACCGATCACGCTCGACGAAGTCCAGGCCGTTCTCCGGACCGGCGCCGATGGCTAGGTTCCTGCACGCACTCCTCGCGGCCTATCGGTACACCTTGAGCCCGCTGCTCGGACGCAACTGCCGCTTCTTCCCGTCGTGCTCGGAGTACGCGATGGAGGCGCTGGAGCGGCACGGCGCGCTCCGCGGGAGCTGGCTCGCCCTGCGACGCGTCGCGCGCTGCCATCCTTGGCACCCCGGCGGTTACGACCCGGTGCCGTAATGCAAGAACGATAACGTCCCGATCCGATGGACACGCAACGCATCATTCTCTTCGTCATCTTCTCCTTCTCGGTCCTGATGCTCTGGGACGCGTGGCAACGCGAGCAGCGCCCGCCGCCCGCGCCGCAGGTCCAGGGCCAGCTCCCGTCCGCCGGCGTTCCCGTGCCCAGCGCGCCCGCGCAGGGCGCCGCGCCCGCAGCGCCGACCCCGCCGCCCGATGCGGTGCCCCGCGGCACGGCGGCGGCGCCCGGCCGCGACCTCATTCGCGTGGAGACCGATCTCCTTCATGCCGAGATCGACCCGGTGGGCGGCGACCTCGTACGGCTCGACCTCAAGCGCTACCGCGACAGCCTCGACCCGTCCAAGGTCTTCCAGCTGCTCGGCCCCGACCACCACTACGCGGTCCAGAGCGGATTCGTCGGGCAGAACCTGCCCAATCACAAGACGACGTTCACGCCCGAGGCGAAGGCCTACGCCCTCGAGGCGGGCAAGGATGCGGTCGAGGTGCGGCTGCATGCCACCACGCCCGAGGGCGCGAAGGTCACCAAGACGCTGACGTTCAGGCGCGGCAGCTACATCGTGGACGTGACGCATGAGATCGCGAACGGCACCGCGGCGCCGATCACGACGCATGCGTACTTCCAGATCGCGCGCGACGGCAAGGCGCCCGCGGACGACAAGGCGATGCTGTACACGTTCACCGGCCCGGCGGTCTTCACCGAGCAGGAAAAGTTCGTGAAGGTCCCCTTCGGGGATGTCGACAAGAACAAGGTCCCCTACCCGAAGAGCACGGACAGCGGCTGGCTCTCGATGATCCAGCACTACTTCGTGACCGCCGTGCTGCCCCCGGAAAAGGTCCAGCGCGAGTACTACACGCGCAAGGTGGCGGACAACCTGTATACCGTCGGCACTATCCTGCCCGTCGCGACGGTCGCGCCGGGCGCGAGCACGAAAGTGGGGGTGCGGGTATACGCAGGACCGCAGGAGCAGGAGAAGCTCAAGGAAGTCGCGCCGGGGCTCGACCTGGTCGTCGACTACGGCTGGCTCACGGTGATCGCCGCGCCGCTCTTCTGGGTGCTCGAGTGGTTCCACGGCTGGCTCGGCAACTGGGGCCTCGCGATCATCGCGCTCACCGTGCTGATCAAGCTGATCTTCTTCCCGCTCTCGGCGGCGAGCTACAAGTCGATGGCGCGCATGAAGAAGGTCACCCCGCGCCTGACCAAGATCCGCGAGATGTACGGCAACGACCGCGCCAAGATGAACCAGGCGATGATGGAGCTGTACAAGGAAGAGAGAATCAACCCGCTCGGCGGCTGCCTGCCGATCCTGGTCCAGATTCCCGTGTTCATCGCCCTGTACTGGGTGCTTCTCGCGTCGGTCGAGCTGCGGCAGGCGCCCTTCTACGGATGGATCAAGGATCTCTCGGTGCCCGACCCCTTCTTCATCCTCCCGGCGCTGATGATGGGCTCGATGGTCATCCAGACCAAGATGAGCCCCACGCCGCCCGACCCGGTGCAGGCGAAGGTGATGATGATCATGCCGTTTGCCTTCGGGGTGATGTTCTTCTTCTTCCCCGCGGGTCTCGTGCTCTACTGGCTCGTCAACAACATCCTGTCGATCGCCCAGCAATGGCAGATCACCCGCATTATCGAGGGCGGGAAGGACAAGCCGGCCGCCGCCAAGCGCTGAGCGCGACCGACGCGATCGCCGCGATCGCCACTGCGCCGGGGCGCGCCGGCATCGGCGTGGTCCGCGTGTCCGGGCCGCGGCTGGAGCGATTCTCGACCGGCCTCCTCGGACGTTTCCCGCCCCCGCGGCTCGCCACGCGCGCCACCTTTCGCGACGCCGCGGGGGCGGCGATCGACGACGGCCTGGCGCTCTACTTCCCCGCGCCGCACTCCTACACCGGCGAAGACGTGCTCGAGCTGCACGGGCACGGCGGCCCGGTCGTCCTGCAGATGGTGCTGCGGCGCTGCTTGGAGCTTGGCGCGCGCCTCGCCGAGCCCGGCGAGTTCACCCGCCGCGCGTTCCTCAACGACAAGCTCGATCTCGCCCAGGCCGAGGCGGTCGCCGACGTCATCGATGCGGCGACCGAGGCCGCCGCCCGGTGCGCGGTGCGCAGTCTCCAGGGCGAGTTCTCGCGGGCGGTGCACGCCCTCGTGGACGATCTGATCGCGCTGCGCGCGCTGGTGGAGGCCACGCTCGATTTCCCGGAGGAAGAGGTCGACCCGCTCGATCGCGCGGACGCGCGTGGACGGCTCGAGCGGCTGCGCGCGGCGCTCGCGGGCACGCTCGACCGGGCGCAGCAGGGCAGCCTCCTTCGCACCGGCCTGCACGTGGTGATCGCGGGGCAGCCGAATGTGGGCAAGTCGAGCCTGCTGAACCGGCTCGCGGGCGAGGAGCTCGCCATCGTGACGCCGATCCCCGGCACCACGCGCGACACGATTCGCCAGGCGGTCCAGATCGAGGGCGTGCCGCTGCATCTCGTCGACACCGCTGGCCTGCGCGAGGCGACCGACGAGGTCGAGCGGCTCGGGATAGCGCGTACCTGGAGCGAGATCGGGCAGGCCGACCTCCTGCTATTGATCGTCGACGCTGCTGCAGGCGTGACTGCCACCGACGAGGCGATCGTCGCGCGACTGCCCGCCCGGCTGCCGCGCGTCGTCGTGCACAACAAGATCGACCTGATCGGCGGCGCGTCGCGGGTCGTGGCGGAGGCCGGCGCGACCGCGGTGCATCTGTCCGCCAAGACCGGCGCGGGCGTCGAGCTGCTGCGGGCGCACCTGCTCGAGCGCGCCGGCTGGCATCCGGCGGAGGAATCGCCGTTCATCGCGCGCGAGCGGCACCTCGCGTGCCTGCGGCGCGCCGCGGAGCGCCTCGACGCGGCGTTCGCGCAGGCCAAGGCCTGCGAGCTCTTCGCCGAAGAACTGCGCCTTGCGCAGGGCGAGCTCAACGCAATCACGGGCGAGTTCACCGCCGACGACCTGCTCGGGGAGATCTTCGCCCGCTTCTGCATCGGAAAGTGAGGGAATAGCGCTGGCGCGCTGCCATCGCCGGCGGTCTTGTCACAAAGTGAAAAACCTGTGCGCCGAGGCCCTGCCGGCACGGCTTTGGCGAGGGCTTTTCTGCTAGAGTTTCCGCCCACCGGAGTCCGGCCGGCTTCCCAGCTCCCACCCCGACGGCAAGCGATGCGACGCGGGGAGCCGCATTCATATATCCAATCCAACGGGGCCCCTGCCAGATGAACCAGCCATACATTCCCCACATCCCGGTGCCGGACTACGTCCGCAATCGCCGCGCGATCGAGTGGGTCGCTGAAATCGCCGAGCTCACCAAGCCGGATGCGATCCACTGGTGCGACGGCTCGCAGGCCGAGTACGACCGGCTGTGCGAGGAGATGGTGCGGACCGGAACACTGATCCGGCTGAATCCCGAGCTGCGGCCGGGCAGCTTTCTCGCGCGTTCCGACCCGACCGACGTCGCGCGGATGGAGGACCGCACCTTCATCTGCTCCAGGCAGAAGGAAGACGCCGGCCCGACGAACAACTGGATGGCGCCGGCCGAGATGCGGGCCACGCTCGCCCAGCTCTTCGACGGCTGCATGCGGGGACGCACGCTGTACGTCGTGCCGTTCTCCATGGGGCCGCTCGGCTCGCACATCTCGCAGATCGGGATCGAGCTCACCGATTCGCCCTACGTGGTCGTGAGCATGCGCGTGATGACGCGCATGACCGCGAAGGTCTGGGAGCTGCTCGGTGCCGAGGGCGAGTTCGTGCCGTGCGTGCACTCCGTGGGCGCGCCGATCGCTGCCGGGAAGAAGGACGTTCCCTGGCCGTGCAACAAGGAGCACAAGTACATCGTCCATTACCCCGAGACCCGCGAGATCTGGTCGTTCGGTTCGGGCTACGGCGGCAACGCGCTGCTCGGAAAGAAGTGCTTCAGCCTGCGGATCGCTTCCGTGATGGGCCGCGACCAGGGATGGCTCGCCGAGCACATGCTCATCCTCGGCGTGACCGCGCCGACCGGCGAGAAGACGTACGTGAGCGCCGCGTTTCCGAGCGCGTGCGGCAAGACGAACTTCGCGATGCTGGTGCCGCCGCCCGCCTTCCAGGGCTGGAAGGTCACCACCATCGGCGAGGACATCGCCTGGATCAAGCCGGGCAAGGACGGACGCCTCTACGCGATCAATCCCGAGGCGGGGCTCTTCGGCGTGGCGCCGGGCACCTCCGCGAAAACGAACCCGAACTGCCTGGACGCGGTCCGATCGAACACCATCTTCACCAACGTCGCACTCACGCCCGAAGGTGACGTGTGGTGGGAAGGGCTCACCGACGTGCCGCCGCGGCACCTCACCGACTGGCAGGGGCAGCCGTGGACGCCGGACTCCGGCCGCAAGGCGGCGCATCCGAACTCGCGCTTCACGGTGGCCGCGACGCAGCTCGCCTCGCTCGATCCCGAATGGGAGAACCCGAACGGCGTGCCGATCAGCGCGATGATCTTCGGCGGACGGCGCTCGAACACCGTGCCGCTCGTCGTCGAGGCGCCGGACTGGGATGCCGGCGTGTACCTCGGCGCCACCATGGGTTCGGAGACCACCGCGGCCGCGACCGGCAAGGTCGGCGTGGTGCGCCGCGACCCGATGGCGATGATTCCGTTCGTCGGCTACAACATGGCGGACTACTTCGCGCACTGGCTCAAGGTGGGCCGTGCGGCGGCGCATCGGCCGCACGTCTTCCTGGTCAACTGGTTCCGGACCGACGCGCACGGCAAGTTCCTCTGGCCGGGTTACGGCGACAACATGCGTGTCCTGAAGTGGATCGTCGAGCGCTGCCGTGGCCGTGCGAACGCGACCGAGACGCCGATCGGCTGGGTCCCGGCGTACGAGGATCTCGTCTGGACCGGGCTCGACCGGTTCTCGCGCGAGCAGTACGCGGCGGCGACCGCGCTGCGCCACGACGAGTGGGAGGACGAGCTCCGGCAGCACGACGATCTCTTCGGCAAGCTCGCTGCGCGCCTCCCGCGCGAGCTGGCACTGCGCCGCGAGGCGATCGGGCTGGCGATGCGCTGACGCGGCGCGGTCGGCATCGGCACGGGGCCGCCGCGCGCGGCCCCGAGCTTTTTCGGTGGCTGCGCACACTACAATCGGCGGATGAAACGCGGTCCGGCGGCGAGCGCCGTTTTCCATCGTAATCCGCGCCATCAATACCCGATCGGGGTGGCCGGGGATGGGCCGTACCTCATCGATTCCGCCGGAAAGCGGTACATCGACGGCTCCGGCGGGGCCGCCGTCTCCTGCCTGGGTCACAGCGACGCTGCGATCGTCGAGGCGATTACGGCCCAGGTCCGACGGCTGCCGTACGCACACACCTCGTTCTTCTCGAACGAACCGATGGAGGCGCTGGCGACCGATCTCGTTGCCCACGCGCCGCCCGGGCTGACTAAGGCGTATTTCGTCTCCGATGGATCGGAGGCGATCGAGGCCGCGCTGAAGCTCGCGAGGCAGTACTTCCTTGAAGTCGGTGAGCCGCAAAGGACGAAAGTGATTGCTCGCCGACAGAGCTATCACGGGAACACCCTGGGTGCGCTGGCGACCGGGGGGAATACCTTTCGCCGGGCACCATTCGAGCCTTTGCTCGTCGACGTCGCCCACGTCGCACCGTGTTATCCCTATCGGGACCAGGCAACCGGCGAGACGCCGGAAACCTACGGTGAGCGCCTGGCGCGCGAGCTCGAGGCGGAGATCGGTCGACTAGGTCCGGCGACAGTAATCGCGTTCGTCGCGGAGACCGTCTGCGGGGCCACTTTGGGTGCCCAGCCGCCCGTTCCGGGTTACTTCCGGCGCATCCGCGAGGTATGCGACCGGCACGGCGTGCTCCTCATCCTGGACGAGGTGATGTGCGGGATGGGCCGCTGCGGGACGCTGTATGCCTGCGAAGCGGAGGACGTGGTTCCCGACCTGATCACCATCGGCAAGGGACTCGCGGCAGGGTACCAGCCGATCGGTGCTTTGCTCGTCCAGCGCCGGATTTTCGAAGCCATCGTTGCGGGGAGCGGCTTCTTCCAGCACGGCCACACCTATAGCGGACATCCAGTTGCGTGCGCGGCGGCACTCGCCGTCCAGGCCGCGCTGCGCGAGCGGGGCCTGCTCGAAAGGGTCCGTTCGGCGGGAATCGTCCTGCAGAATCTGCTTCTCCAGCGATTTGGCGATCACCCCAACGTGGGCGATATCCGAGGCCGCGGCCTGCTTTGGGCGCTGGAACTGGTGGCGGACCGGACCACGAAGGCGCCCTTTGAGCCGGACCGGCAGCTGTCGGCTCGACTGAAGCGTCGAGCCCTCGAGAACGGCCTCCTTTGCTACCCGATGCCGGGCACGATCGATGGCCGGCGTGGGGACCACGTGCTGATTGCGCCGCCCTACATCGTGACGCCCGCTCACCTCGAGGAGATCGTGGACAAGCTCGGGTGCTCGCTCGACCAAGTCCGCTGATGTTCCACGTGGAACAATCCCTTGCCTTCTCTGGCCCGGTGTTCCACGTGGAACATCCCGGCCTGCAGGCAGGCCAAACCGGCAGCGCAGGCTTGTAGGGCCGGGGGGAGGGCGTACAATCCGCGCTCCCAGCGCAACCCAGCCATGCAGTTTCCCGAAACGTTCGATGTCATCGTCGTCGGCGGTGGCCACGCCGGCACCGAGGCGGCCCTGGCCGCGGCCCGGATGGGCTGCCGGACGCTCCTGCTGACGCACAGCATCGACACGTTGGGACAGATGTCCTGCAACCCCTCGATTGGCGGGATCGGGAAGGGTCACCTGGTGAAGGAGATCGATGCCCTAGGCGGCGCGATGGCGATCGCCACCGACGAGGCGGGAATCCAATTCCGGACGCTGAACGCGAGCAAGGGCGCGGCCGTCCGGGCGACACGCGCCCAGGCCGATCGGCTCCTTTACAAGCAGTCGATCCGGCATCGGCTCGAGAACCAGCCCAACTTGACCCTTTTTCAGCAGGCCGTCGACGACCTCATGCTGGAAGGCGATCGGGTGGTGGGGGTCGTGACCCAGCTGGGGATTCGGATTCGCGGGGAAGTGGTCGTCCTGACCACCGGCACCTTTCTCGCCGGGCTGATCCACGTTGGCTTGCAGCACTATCAGGCGGGTCGGGCAGGCGATCCTGCGTCGATCAGTCTCGCGGCGCGACTGCGGGAGCTGAAACTGCCGGTCGGGCGCCTCAAGACCGGGACACCCCCCCGCCTGGACGGTCGATCGATCGATTTTTCGGTGATGGAATGCCAGCCCGGCGACAGTCCCGAGCCGGTCTTCTCGTTCATCGGGCGGCGCGAAATGCATCCGCGCCAGCTCCCATGCTGGATCGCGCACACGAACGAGCGAACCCACGCGATCATCCGCGGCGGCCTCGATCGGTCTCCGATGTACACCGGGAAGATCGAGGGCATCGGTCCCCGCTACTGTCCCTCGATCGAGGACAAGATCCACCGCTTTGCCGGCAAGCCGAGCCACCAGATCTTTCTGGAGCCCGAAGGGCTGACGACGAGCGAGATCTACCCGAACGGGATCTCGACCAGCCTTCCGTTCGATATCCAGCTTGAATTAGTAAGATCTATCAAGGGCTTGGAGAATACTCACATCCTGCGGCCAGGCTATGCGATCGAGTACGACTATTTCGACCCGCGCGGGCTGAAGGTCTCCCTCGAGACGAAGGCGATCGAGGGACTCTTCTTCGCCGGACAGATCAATGGCACGACCGGGTACGAGGAAGCGGCGGCGCAAGGCCTGCTCGCCGGGATCAATGCTGCGCGTCGTGTGCGCAGCAAAGACCCGTGGTGTCCCCGCCGGGACCAGGCGTACATCGGGGTCCTCGTCGACGACCTGGTGACGCGCGGCGTCGCCGAGCCCTATCGGATGTTCACGAGTCGCGCCGAGTACCGACTGGCGCTGCGCGAAGACAACGCGGACCTGCGCCTCACCGAGGCGGGGCGCGCGCTCGGCGTGGTCGACGATGCACGATGGAACGCGTTCGCGCGCAAGCGCGACGCGATCGCCGCGGAGCAGGAGCGCCTCAAGTCGACCTGGGTGAATCCGCGGCTCCTCGCATCCGATGACGCCGAGCGCGTTCTGGGCCAGTCGATGGAGCGCGAGCACACCCTCGCCGACCTGCTGAAGCGCCCGGGGGTGACGTACGCAGCGCTGATGACGCTGCCCGGTGCCGGCCCGGGGACCGACGACGCGGCCGTCGCCGAGCAGGTGGAGATCCAGGCGAAGTACGCGGGATACATCGCCCGCCAGCAGGACGAGGTCGCGCGCCAGGCCGCGCACGAATCGACCGCGCTGCCGCGCGATCTCGACTACGGTGCGGTGCGCGGCCTGTCGGTGGAGGTACGCCAGAAGCTCGCGCTCCATCGTCCCGAGACGATCGGTCAGGCATCGCGCATCCAGGGCGTCACGCCGGCGGCGATCTCGCTTCTGCTCGTGCACTTGAAGCGCCGCGCGAAGGGCGCGAGCGAGAAGAGCGCCGCATGATCGACGGGTCGGCACTCGAGCACGCCGCGGCCGCGCTCCACGTGGAGCTCGCGGACGAGCAGGCCGCGACGCTCGAGCGCTATCTCGACCTGCTCGAGAAGTGGAACCGCGTCTACAACCTCACCGCGATCCGCGAGCGCAGCCGCATGGTGACGCACCACCTGCTCGACTCGCTCTCCGTGGTCCCGCACCTGCGCGGCCCGAACGTGCTCGACGTCGGTAGCGGCGCGGGCCTGCCGGGCATCCCGATCGCCATCGCCCAACCGGCGCTGCGCGTGACGCTGCTCGAAGCGAACCAGAAGAAGTCGGCCTTCCTGACGCAGGCGGTCGGCGAGCTGCGCCTCGCGAACGTGACCGTCGTGACGGAGCGGGTGGAGTCGTGGCGCACCGCGGCGCGGTTCGACACCATCGTGTCCCGGGCGTTCGCCGACCTTGGCGAGTTCGTCGCGGCGGCGGGCCGGCTGCTCGCGCCACGGGGCGTGATCGCTGCAATGAAGGGCGTGCATCCCTACGAGGAGATCGAGCGCCTGCCGCAGGGCTATCGCGTTCTCGAGGTGGTGCGCCTCGCGGTTCCCGGCCTCGCCGCCGAACGGCATCTGGTCCTCGCCGGTGCCGCATGACGCGCGTCCTCGCGATCGTCAACCAGAAGGGCGGCGTGGGCAAGACCACGACGACGGTGAACGTCGCCGCGGGCCTCGCGAAGGCCGACAAGCGGGTGCTGCTGGTGGACCTCGATCCGCAGGGCAACGCGACGATGGGATCGGGGATCGACAAGCGCACCCTCGAGCACACCGTCTACCACGTGCTGCTGGGGCTGAGCACCGTCGAAGGCGTGCGCCGGCGCTCGGAGGCCGGCGGGTACGACATTCTTCCCGCAAACCGCGAGCTTGCGGGCGCCGAGGTCGAGATGGTCGCGCTCGAGCACCGGGAAACGCGCTTTAAGACCGCGCTCGCGCACGTCGCGCACGAGTACGACTTCGTGCTGATCGACTGCCCGCCGGCGCTCAACCTGCTCACGGTGAACGGGCTCGTCGCGGCGGACGCAGTCCTCATCCCGATGCAGTGCGAGTACTACGCGCTCGAGGGCCTGTCCGACCTCATCAACACGATCAAGAAGGTGCGCCAGCACCTGAATCCGCGCCTGGAGATCGAGGGCCTGCTGCGCACGATGTTCGACCCGCGCAACACGCTCGCGCAGCAGGTGTCCGACCAGC
>CAZIXQ010000017.1:8680-28165 GCA_964543155.1 uncultured Enterobacteriaceae bacterium | reverse complement strand
CGCTGCCGCTCGAGGCGCTCGCGTACGACGTCACGCCGCTCGGCCTGCACTACACGCTCAGCCATTTCGACGTGCCGCGCCTTGAGGAGGCGCGGTTCCGCCTCGCAGTGGGCGGCCGCGTGAAGCGGCCGGTTGCCCTCACGCTGGCCGAGATCAGGCGGCTGCCCGCGCGCACGCTGCGCGTGACGATGGAATGCGCCGGCAACGGGCGTGGCCTGACGACCCCGCGCTATCCGAGCATGCCGTGGCTGCACGAGGGCGTCGGCACGGCCGAGTGGACGGGCACGCCGCTGCTCCACGTCCTGGAGCAGGCCGGGCTCGCGACCGGCGTCGCCGACATCGCGTTCCTCGGCGCCGATCGCGGCTTCGACCGCGGCGTCGAGCACGACTACGGGCGCAGTCTCGCGCCCGCCGACGCAATGAGCGAGGACGTGCTCCTCGCCTACGCGATGAACGGCGCGCCGCTCGCCCCGCAGCACGGCTTCCCGCTGCGCCTGGTCGTGCCCGGGTGGTTCGGCATGGCGAGCGTGAAGTGGCTCGTGCGGGTCGAGGCGCTCGACCGACCGTTCGACGGCTTCCAGCAGGCGATCGGCTATCACTACCGCAAGTTCGCGGGCGACCCCGGCATTCCGATCACGCACGCGAAGGTGAAGTCGCTCATCGCGCCGCCCGGAATCCCCGACTGGTACACGCGGCGGCGGCTCGTCGAGCGCGGCCCCGTCCGCCTCGTCGGGCGTGCGTGGTCCGGCGCCGGAGCGGCGATCGCGCGCGTGGAGGTCGCGGTGGACGGCGACTGGCGCGAGGCGGTGGTGGAAGCGCAGGGCGAGCGGTTCGCGTGGCAGGGGTGGCGGTACGATTGGGACGCGACCCCGGGCGAGCACGAGCTCGCGTGCCGCGCGACCGATGCGCGCGGCGCGACGCAGCCGCTGTCGTTCGACTGGAACACGAACGGGATGGGCAACAACGCGGTGCACCGCGTCCAGGTGACGGTGCGATGAGGATCGTGATCAGCGAGTTCATGGACGAGGCTGCCGTCGCGTCGCTTGCGCGGCGCTTCGAGGTGCGATACGACGCGTCCCTCGTCGAGCGCCGCGCCGATCTCGCTGCCGCCCTGGCGGACGCCGACGCGCTGATCGTCCGCAACCGCACGCAGGTGGACGCCGAACTGCTCGGGCGCGGCCCGCGGCTGCGCGTGGTCGGGCGGCTCGGCGTCGGCCTCGACAACATTGACCTCGCGACCTGCGCGGGACGCGGCATCGAGGTGATCCCGGCCACCGGCGCCAACGCGCTCGCGGTCGCCGAGTACGTGGTGTGCACGGTCATGCTGCTGCTGCGCGGCGCCTACGCCTCGACGCCCGCAGTCGCCGCCGGCAAATGGCCGCGCGCGGCGCTCGGCGAGGGGCGCGAGACGGCCGGAAAGACGCTCGGCGTGGTCGGCTTCGGCGGCATCGGGCGCCTCGCCGCGAAGCTCGCGCAGGGGCTCGGCATGAAGGTGATCGCGACCGACCCGGCGATCGCCGCCGGCGAGCGGGTGTGGCGCGAGTCGGGCGTCGCGTACCGCGGCCTCGACGACCTGCTCGCCGAAGCGGACGCGGTGACGCTGCACGTGCCGCTCACGCCGGAGACGCGCCACCTCGTCACGGCGGGACGGCTCGCGCGGATGAAGCGCGGCGCGGTGCTCGTCAACACCGCGCGCGGCGGCATCGTCGACGAGGCCGCGCTCGCCGAGTCGCTCGCGAGCGGCCATCTCGGCGGCGCGGCGCTCGACGTGTTCGAGGCGGAGCCGCTACCGGCGGGTTCGGCTCTCGCGAGCGCGCCGAACCTGGTGCTAACGCCGCACATCGCCGGCGTCACGCGCGAATCGAACGTGCGCGTCTCCAGCCTGGTCGCGGAGAAGGTCGCCCGGGCGCTGACCGGAAGTTCCCGTGCCGCGACATAGCATCGGGGAGCTGACCGCGCTCGCGACTCGCGCCCTCGTCCGCGCGGGCGCGGGCGCGGCCATTGCGGAGGCGACCGCGCGAGCCCTGGTGAAGGCCGAGGCGCAGGGGCTCGCCTCGCACGGGCTCTCGCGCGTGCCGCAATACTGCGCGCACCTGCGGCTCGGACGCGTCGACGGGGCGGCCGTGCCGCGCGTGGCGCGCGCGAAGGGCGGCGCGGTGCTGGTCGACGCGGCGGACGGTCTCGCGTTCCCGGCGTGCGCGCTGGCGGTCTCCGAAGCGGTTGCACGCGCGCGCGACCAGGGCGTCGCGTTCGCCGGCGTGACGAACAGCCATCACTTCGGCGTCGCCGCGGACCACCTCCAGCCAGTCGCGCACGCGGGAATGGTCGGGCTCGCTTTCGGCAACTCGCCCTCGGCGATGCCGGCGTGGGGCGGGAAGCGGGCGATCTTCGGCACCAATCCGATCGCCGCGGTGTTTCCCCGTCGCGGCGCGGCGCCGCTCGCGATCGACCTCTCGCTCTCGGAGGTCGCGCGCGGCAAGGTCATGGTCGCCGCCCGCGAAGGCCGGCCGATCCCGCTCGGCTGGGCCCTCGACCGCGAGGGCAATCCGACGACCGACGCGAAGCAGGCGCTGGAAGGCATGATGCTGCCGGCGGGCGGCGTGAAGGGCGCGATGCTCGCGCTCGTGGTCGAGCTCCTGTGCTGCGCGCTGACCGGCGCGCACCTGGGCTTCGAGGCGGACACGTTCTTCAAGGACGAGGGCAACCGGCCGCAGATCGGCCAGGCGTTCCTCGTGATCGATCCCGAGGCGCTCGCCGGCCGGGCGGTGTTCGACGAGCGCATCGAGACGCTCGTGCGCACGATGCTCGCCGACCCGGAGGTGCGCCTGCCGGGGGCGCGCCGCGCCGCGCTCGCGGAGAAGGCGGCGGCCGAGGGCGTCGAGATGGCGCAAGCGCTCGTCGAAGAGCTGAAGGGGCTCGCCGGGTGAGCGTCGTGCTCCAGGTCGACGTCTGGCGCGGCCGCGAGGCGGGGCGCTACCAGCGCTTC
This sequence comes from uncultured Enterobacteriaceae bacterium, assembly GCA_964543155.1. Classification (GTDB taxonomy): domain Bacteria; phylum Pseudomonadota; class Gammaproteobacteria; order Burkholderiales; family SG8-39; genus JAGVSZ01. Next base: position 25,179 of record CAZIXQ010000017.1, on the reverse strand, counting down.
GAGGTGCCGCGGGCGGAGAGCCAGACGGTGCTCGACGTCGTCACCCACATCCAGCGGCACCTCGATCCGACGCTCGCGTACCGCTTTGCCTGCCGCGTCGGCATGTGCGGCTCCTGCGCGATGACCGTGAACGGCGTGGCGCGCTGGACCTGCCGCACGCACGTGGCCCGCGTCGCGCGCGACGACTGCCTCACCATCGGCCCGCTCGCCAACCTGCCGGTGATCCGCGACCTCGCGACCGACATGCGCGAGTTCTTCGACAAGTGGGCGCGCGCGAAGGGCCAGTTCGCGCCGACCGCGACCCGCCGCGACGAACCGGCGCGCGTGTCGCCCGGCTCGCGCGCGCGCGCGGCCGCGAGCGCCGGCATCGAGTGCATCGGCTGCGGCGTGTGCTACGCCTCGTGCGACGTGGTGGCCTGGAATCCGGGCTACCTCGGGCCCGCCGCGCTCAACCGCGCCTGGACGCTCGTGAACGACGTGCGCGACGCGGCGCGGGTCGAACGGCTGCGCGCGGTCTCGGGCGACGCGGGCTGCCACAGCTGCCACACCCACATGAGCTGCACCGAGCGGTGCCCGAAGCAGCTCTCGCCGACCGCGTCGATCGCCGGGCTGAAGCGCGCGACCGCGGCGGCGTTCCTGAAAGGCGAGCTGTGAGCGCGAGGCGATTCCCATGAGCCCGCGCGGCGAAGCCGGCCTCTGGCTCGCGCAGCGCGCGAGCGCGGCGGCGCTGGCGCTGTGCGCGCTGGTGCACATCGTCGTGATGGTGTACGCGGTGCGCGGCGGGCTGTCGGCGGCGGAGATCCTCGGGCGCACGCGCGGCAACGCCGGCTGGGCCGCGTTCTACGCGCTCTTCGTGGTCGCGGTCGCGGTGCACGCCCCGATCGGCCTGCGTGCGGTCGCCGCCGAGTGGCTCGGGTGGCGCGGGCGATCTCTGGGCATCTGCCTGCACCTCTTCGGGCTCCTGCTGCTCGCCCTGGGACTGCGCGCGGTCTGGGCGGTGTTCGCATGAGGCCGGACGCCCGCGCGCGCAATCACCCGGCCTGGTGGGCGTTTCTCGTCCATCGCCTCTCGGGCATCGCGCTCGCGCTCTTCCTGCCACTGCATTTCTGGGCGCTCGGGCAGGCGCTCGCGGGCGAGGCCGCGCTGGAGGCCTTCCTGCGCTGGACCGACCAGCCGGTCGTCAAGGCCTCCGAGTGGGGCGTCGTCGTGCTGCTTGCCGCGCACGCGGCCGGGGGGCTGCGCCTGCTTGCGCTCGAATGCCTGCCGTGGCGCGACTGGCACAAGACGCTGCTCGCGGTGGCCGCGGGCTTGACGCTGGCCGCCGGGCTGGCCCTCGCGCTCGCCCTGTAGCGCGGAAACGGCAAGTGCTGCGACAATGACTCCCCCAAGGAACGGCGCTGCTGCGATGCACGGCGGTGCCACAGTTGACCACCGACCGAGGAGCTGACCATGCACGTCCGAACCATCCGTCGCTACGCCGTTGCGCTCGCCGCCGCGCTGGCCGTCCTGCCTTTCGGCGCACTCGCCCAGGGCTATCCCACCAAGCCGGTGCGCTTCGTCGTGCCATTCGCGCCGGGCGGCGCGACCGACATCGCGGCGCGGATCGTCGGCCAGAAGCTCGGCGAGATGTGGGGCCAGACCATCGTGATCGACAACAAGGGCGGCGCGGGCGGCAACATCGGCGGCGTGGAGGCGGCGAAGGCTGCGCCCGACGGCTACACGCTCTTCTTCACCTCGGGATCGGTGGTCACCGCGAACGAGCACATCTACCCCAACATGCCGTTCAACCCGGCGCGCGATTTCGTTGCGGTCACCAACGTGGTGCGCGGCGCACAGGTGATCGTCGTGCCCGCCAGCTCGCCGTACAAGACCCTCAAGGAGCTCATCGACGCGGCGAAGGCGAAGCCTGGCGGCCTCAACTACGGGCACGCCGGCATCGGCAGCCAGACGCACCTCGCCGCCGAGAACTTCCTCAACGCCGCCCGCATCGACGTGCAGCACATCCCGTACAAGGGCGAAGGCCCGGCGGTCGCCGACCTGGTGGCCGGGCAGACCACCTTTGCGACGCCGAACGTCGCCGCCGCGATTGCGTTCATCAACAACGGCAAGCTGCGCGCGCTCGCGGTCACGAGCAGGGAACGCGCGCCGCAGCTGCCGAACGTGCCCACGGTGGCGGAGTCCATTCCCGGATTCGAGAACTACGGCTGGTTCGGCATCGTCGCGCCGGCCGGCACGCCGAAGGACATCGTCTTCAAGGTGTACCGCGACACGGTGAAGGCGCTCGATTCGTCGGAGATGCGCGCCCGCTTCTTCGTCCAGGGCATGGAGACGGTCGGCAACACGCCCGACGAGTTCGCGCGCGCCATGGCGACCGAGCGGGCGCGCTGGGCCACGGTGGTCAAGGAGCGCAAGATCTCGGTGAAGTAGGGAAGCAGCGCACGTGAGGGTCGATTCGCGCGAGATCGAGGAAGCAGCGAAGCAGCTCTACATCCGGGCGCTCAAGCTTCTGCCCCCGGACGTCAAGCAGGGCTTCGACGCGCTCGCGCGCGGCGAGACCGACGCGACCGCGCGCGGCATCCTCGGGGTGATGGTGAAGAACATCGCGGTGGCCGAGGCGACCGACAACCTGCTCTGCCAGGACACCGGCATCCCGATCTACAACGTGACCATCGGCCGCGGCGTCGAGGTCGACGGCGTCGCGCTGAAGGCGGCGATCCGGCGCGGCTGCGAGCGCGCGACGCGCGAGCACCCGCTGCGCTCGTCGGTCGTGCACCCGGTGACGCGCACGAACGAGCACACCTCCTGCGGGCGCGGCGTGCCGGTCGTCCACTTCGACTTCTCCGGCGAGCCGGAAACCCTCGAGATCGAGATGGTGCCCAAGGGCTCGGGCTCCGAGAACAACTCCTGGCTGCGGATGGCGATCCCGGCGGAGGGCGTCGCGGCGGTGAAGGCGTTCGTGGTCGATTGCGTGCTCGATGCGGGCGGCAAGACCTGTCCGCCCACGATCGTCGGCGTCGGCGTCGGCGGCACCGCGGACCTGTGCGTCCACCTCGCCAAGGTGGCGGCCACCCGCCCGCTCGGCACGCGCTGCGAGGATCCGGAGGGCGCGAAGCTCGAAACCGAGCTGACCGCGGCGGTGAACCGGCTCGGCGTGGGCCCGCAGGGGCTCGGGGGCGACTCGACCGCGTTCGCGGTGCACGTCGAGACCGCGGCGACGCACATCACCATGAACCCGGTCGCGGTGAACATGCAGTGCCACTCGGCGCGGCGCGCACGCGCGACGTTCACGCCGGGCGGCGTGCAGTACGGCTACTGATGGCGCACCACGAGCTCACGACGCCGGTGACCGAGGCGCAGGTGCGCGACCTGAAAGTCGGCGACACCGTCACGCTGCACGGGACCCTGTTCGGGATCCGCGACGCCACGCAGATCCACCTGTTCGACCGCGGTCGCGCGACGCGCTTCGATCTGCGCGGGCACGCGGTCATCCACACTGCGCCGAATGTGAGGAAGGTGCCGGCCTCGGCTGCGCATCCGACCGGCTATGCGCCGGTATGCGTCGGGACCACGACGAGCGCGCGCATGGAGCGCTTCACGCAGCCGCTCATGCTCCAGCACGGCGTGCGGCTGATCGTCGGCAAGGGCGGGCTGGGCGAAGGCTCGCTTGCCGCGTTCCGCGAGCACGGCGGCGCGTACCTCGCGATCGTCGGCGGCACCGCGGCGCTCGAGACGACCTGGATCGAGGCGATCGAGGACGTCGACCTGGACGACCTCAACCCGGAGAGCCTGTGGCGCTTCCGCATCCGCGGCTTCGGCCCGCTGCTCGTCGGCATGGACAGCCACGGCGAGAGCCTGTATCGCGACGTGGACGCGGCGGCCCGCGCGCGCCGCGCAGACGTGCTCGCGAGCCTCGGCGTGAAGGCCCGGTAGCGCGTCTCGTGGAAGAGATCGGGACGGACCTCCTGATTCTCGGCGCCGGCGGCGCGGGGCTGTTCGCCGCGCTTCATGCCCATGCCGCCGCGCCGCGGCTCGACATCACGATCGCAGTCAAGGGCCTGCTCGGCAAGTGCGGGTGCACGCGCATGGTCCAGGGCGGCTACAACGTCGCGCTCGCGCCCGGGGATTCGGTCGAGCGCCACTTCATGGACACGATCGAGGGCGGCGCGTGGCTCCCGCACCAGGAGCTCGCCTGGACGCTGGTGAGCGTCGCCGTCGAGCGCGTGCGCGAGCTCGAGAACGAGCTCGGCTGCTTCTTCGACCGCAATCCGGACGGCACGCTGCACCAGAAGGCGTTCGCGGGCCAGACCTTCGACCGCACGGTGCACAAGGGCGACCTGACCGGCATCGAGATCATCAACCGGCTGGCCGAGCAGGTGTGGGGGCGCGGCATCCGCCGCCTCGAGGAGCACCGCGCGGTCGAGCTGATTGCCGCGCGCGACGGGAGCCGCATCGCGGGCGTGCTGCTCGTCGACATGCGCACCGGCGAGTTTGCGCTCGTGCGCGCGAAGGCGGTGGTGCTCGCGACCGGGGGCGGCCCGACGATGTACAAGTACCACACGCCCTCCGGCGACAAGGCGTGCGACGGCCTCGCGATGGCGCTGCGCGCGGGGTTGCCGCTGCGCGACATGGAGATGGTGCAGTTCCACCCCACCGGCCTCCTCGCCGGCACGCACACGCGCATGACCGGCACGGTGCTCGAGGAGGGACTGCGCGGCGCCGGCGGCCAGCTCCTGAACGGCCGGGGCGAGCGCTTCATGCAGGCGGTCGACCCGCGCGGGGAGCGGGCGACGCGCGACATCGTCTCGCGCGCGATGTTCGCGGAGATGCGCAAGGGCAACGTGACCCCGAACGGCGGGCTGTGGATCTCGATGGCGCACCTCGGGCCGGAGAACGTGCGGCGGCAGTTCAAGGGGATGGTCGAGCGCTGCGCCGATTGCGGCTTCGACCTCGCCGGCGGCAGGGTGGAGGTGGTGCCGACCGCGCACTACATGATGGGCGGGGTCGAGTTCGCGGTCGACACGTCCACCGCGCTCGAGGGGCTCTTCGCCGCCGGCGAGGACACCGGCGGCGTGCACGGCGCGAACCGGCTGGGCGGGAACGGCGTGGCCAACTCGACCGTCTACGGCGGCATCGCCGGCGATGCGGTCGCGGCGTGGCTCGCGCAGGGTCGAGCGCTCGCCGAGCCCGATCGGGACGCGATCGAGCGCGCCCGTCGGCGCACGCTGCACCCGTTCGAGCAGCCGGCGGGGAGCCTCCCCGCGATTCGCGAGGCGCTCTACGACCTGATGTGGCACGACGTCGGGATCCTGCGCGAAGCGGCCGCACTCGGGCGGGCGGCCGGCGCGCTGGATGACCTGCACGAGCGGTTGCAGCGCACCGGGCTCCCCGACCAGGATCCGGCGTTCAACCTGACCTGGCACGACTGGCTCAACCTCGACAGCCTGATCACCGTGAGCAAAGCCATCGCGCACGCCGCGCTGGCGCGCGAGGATTCCCGCGGGGCGCACTTCCGCGAGGACCACCCCGCGGTCCGCGACCTGGAGCGCTCGAGCTTCACGCGGGTGCGGCTGCGCGGGCGCGATCTCGCGCTCGAGTTCGCGCCGGTCGAGTTCACCCGCGTGCGGCCGGGCGGGACGCTGCTCGCGCGGGAGACGTCCGCGGCGTAGCGATGCGCGGCGGGCCGCGAGGCAGAGGACGAACGCCATGATCGGGAGGCTGCGCGGGGCCGATATCCTCGCGCGCGCGCTCGTGCGCGGCGGGGTGCGGCGCGTGTTCACGCTCTCCGGCAACCACGTGATGCCGGTGTTCGACGCCGCGATCGACGCGAAGCTCGAGCTCGTCCACGTGCGCCACGAGGCCGCGGCCGTGCACATGGCCGACGCGTGGGCGCGGCTCACCGGCGAGGTCGGCGTGGCGCTCGTGACCGGCGGCCCCGGCCATGCGAACGCAATCGGCGCGCTCTACACCGCGCTCGCGGCCGAGTCGCCGGTCCTGCTCCTGAGCGGCCATGCGCCGCTCGGCGAGCTCGGGCGCGGCGCCTTCCAGGAGATGAGCCAGGCGGAGATGGCCGCGCCGGTGTGCAAGGCGGCGACCACCGCCACCAGCGCCGCGGCAGACGGCGACGAGGTCGCGCGCGCCTTCCGCACCGCGCGCGAGGGTCGGCCGGGGCCGGTGCACCTCAGCCTTCCGACCGACGCGCTCGAGGCGATCGCCGACGCGGGCGAGTGGCTCGTGCCCCACCGCGATGCCTTCGACGTCGCCGCGGCGCCGCTCGGACCGAGCGCCGCCGAGGCGACGCTGGCCGAGCTCGCGCGGGCCGAGCGACCGCTGATCCTCATCGGGCCCGCGACGATGCGCGGACGCGCGGCCACGGCCGCGCGCGCGCTGGAGCGCGCCGCGGGCGTGCCGGTGATCGGCATGGAGAGCCCGCGCGGGGTCAGCGACCCGAGCCTCGGCGCGGCCGCCGAGATCCTCGCGCGCGCCGACCTCGTGCTGCTGCTCGGAAAGCAGCTCGACTTCACATTGAAATACGGACGCGCCCCGGCGTTCGACGCCGGCTGTCGCTTCATCCAGATCGCGCCCGACCTCGACGCCGTCCAGCGCGCTTCGCGCGCGGTCGGGGAGCGCCTCGTCCTGTCCACGGTCGCGGACGTCTCGCCCGCCGCGGCGGAGCTCGCCCAGCTCGCTGCCGGCGGGCGGCGCCGCGAGGACTGGCTGCGCGAGGTGCAGGAGGCGCTGCGGCATCGTCCGGCCGAGTGGGCGTCGGCCCCGTCGCGCGCGGGCGCGCTCCACCCGGTGGCGGTCTGCCGCGCGGTGCAGCGGCATCTCCAGGGTGCGAACGCGGTGTTCGTCTCCGACGGGGGCGAGTTCGGGCAGTGGGCGCAGGCCTGCCTGAGCGCGCCGCACCGCCTCATCAACGGGCCCGCGGGATCGATCGGCAGCGCGCTCCCCTTCGCCGCGGCGGCGAAGCTCGCGTTCCCCGGCGCGCCAGTCGTCGCGCTGCTCGGCGACGGGACGTTCGGCTTCCATGCCGCCGAGTTCGACACCGCCCTGCGCCACGGCGCCCCGTTCGTGGCCGTCGTCGGCAACGACGCGCGCTGGAACGCGGAGTACCAGATCCAGCTCCGGACCTACGGCGCGGACCGGACGGTGGGATGCACCCTCCTGCCGACGCGCTACGACCTCGTCGCCGACGCGCTCGGCGGGCACGGCGAGCACGTCGAGCGCGTCGAGGACCTGCCGGCCGCGCTGGAGCGCGCGTTCGCCGCCGGCCGGCCGGCGTGCGTCAACGTGCTGATCGAAGGGGCCGCAGCCCCGAATGTGTCCCGCAGGGCGCTGCGCTAGACTTGGCGCCCCGGAGCGGAGGACAACGAATGTCTCGACCCCTGTCTCGCATCGCAGGCGCGGCGATCGCGGCGCTGCTGCCGCTCGCCGCGCTCGCCGCGGAGGTCGCCGGGGTGAAGCTGGACGATCGCACCCGGATCGACGGCGGCGGGCCGGAGCTCGTGCTGAACGGCGCCGGCGTGCGCACCCGGTTCGTGGTCAAGGTCTACGTGGCCGGGCTGTACCTCACCGAGAAGAAGGGCGCTGCCGCCGACGCGATCGCCCTCGGCGGGCCGAAGCGGGTGGGCATCACGATGCTGCGCGACGTCGGCGCGCAGCAGTTCAACGAAGCGCTGGTCGAGGGCTTTCGCGCCAACAACAGCGCGGCGGACGTCGAGAAGTTGAAGAGCGCGCTCGACGAGCTGAGCGGGACCATGACCACGCTCGGCGAGGTGAGGAAGGGCAACGTCATCGCGCTCGACTTCGTTCCCGGCACCGGTACGCGCGTGCTGGTGAACGGCGCGCCGAAGGGCAAGCCGATCGCGGGCGAGGAGTTCTATCGCGCGCTGCTGCGCATCTGGCTCGGCGACAAGCCGGTCGACTCGGACCTCAAGAAGGGGCTGCTCGGGCAGGGCTGAACCCGGTGCGCGCGTCGCGGTCGAAGAGACGCCCGGACGGCCGGACCAGGCCGTCGGGGCGGTGGACATCAACGAGAGAGGAAGAGGCATGAAGACGATGATCAGGACTGCGGCGCTTGCCGCCGCGCTCGCCGCGACCGGCGCGGCGTACGCGCAGGACAAGGTGACGATCTCGATCGCCACCGGACCGACCGGCGGGGTGTACTACCCGCTCGGCGGCGGGATCGCAAACGTGCTGTCGAAGTACGTGCCGGGCTACGCGGCGAACGCCGAATCGACCGCCGGCTCGGTCGCCAACATCCAGCTCATGAACCAGAAGAAGTCGGACCTCGCGCTGTCGATGGCCGACGCCGCGTGGGACGGATTCAAGGGCCAGGGCAAGTTCTCCGGCGGCAACGTGCCGCTGCGCGCGCTGATGGTGGCGTATCCCAACCGCATGCACGTCGTGACGGTCGAGGGCACCGGCATCAACAAGTTCGCCGACCTCAAGGGCAAGCGCGTCTCGACCGGGGCGCCCAACAGCGCGACCGAGCTGATGGCGGCACGGGTGCTGGAGGCGATGGGCCTCACCCAGGACGACATCAAGCGCGAGCGGCTGGATCCGGGCAAGTCGGTCGACGCGATCAAGGACAGGAAACTCGACGCGTTCTTCTGGGTCGGCGGCATTCCCACCTCCTCGGTGACCGATCTCGGCGCCACCCCGGGGGTGAAGCTGAAGCTCGTCGATCACGCCGACGCGGTCGACGGCATGAACAAGAAGTACGGCCCGCTCTACGTGCGCGACACCATCGCGGCGAAGTCCTATCCGGGTCAGGAGCAGCCGAACCAGGTGGCGACGGTGTGGAACATCATCATCGCGCGCGCCGACATGCCCGACCAGGTGGCCTACAACATCGTGAAGACGATCTTCGACAAGCGCGACGAGCTGATCCTGGTGCACAAGGAGGCGCAGAACTTCGACCTCAAGAACCAGTCGGCGGCCGCCGCGTCGATTCCCTACCACCCGGGCGCGGTCAAGTACTTCGCCGAGAAGGGCGTCAAGCTGCAGTAAGCCGTCGGCCAGCGGTCGATCGGGAGCCCCGCGCGAGCGGGGCTTTCTGTTTGAGGGGCCGCCGGCCTCGCAGGCACCCGATCGGCCGGCTGCAAGAAGCGGGGCCGGCCCGCATAATCGGCCGGTCCAGGGAGGAGGGCCCATGGCTGCGCAGACCCCCGCGCCGGCGCCAGAACCGGTCGTCGACGAAGCGAGCCTGAAGAAGGCCGAGCAGTTCATCGAGGCCGAGGAGGGCGCGACCCACCGGTTCAAGGGCGCCTGGGGCACGTTCCTCATGCTCGTCGCGGTCGCGATGAGCCTCTACCACCTCTACGCCGCATACGGCATCGTCACCACCAACACGCTGCGGTACGTGCACGTCGGATTCATGCTGTTCCTCGTCTTTGCGCTGTTCCCGGCGTTCCGGTCGAAGCGCAACCGCTTCAGCTGGTTCGACCTCGCGCTCGGCCTGCTCGGGGTGGCGACCGTCGCTTACGCGATCCTCGGCGGCGACGACTTCCAGGACCGCAGCACGATGCCCAGCCGGCTCGACGACTTCATGGGCATCGCGCTCGTGCTGCTCGTCCTCGAGGCGGCGCGACGCTCGACCGGCTGGATCATGCCGTTCGTGTGCGTGCTGTTCCTCGTCTACGCCATGGTCGGCCCCTCTCTCCCCGCGCCCTGGACGCACCGCGGCTACGACATCGGCCGGCTCGTCGGGACGATGTACATGACCCTCGAGGGCGTGTTCGGCACCGCGATCGACGTGTCGTCCTCGCTGATCATCCTGTTCACGATCTACGGCGCCTTCCTGCAGTTCTCCGGCGCCGGCAAGTTCTTCGTCGACTTCTCGCTCGCCGCGTTCGGCGGCAAGCCGACCGGCGCGGGCCGCGCGATCGTGGCCTCGTCGTTTCTCCTGGGCGGGCCGTCGGGCTCGGGCGTCGCGACGACGGTGACGCTGGGCAGCGTCGCCTACCCCATGCTGTCGAAGGCCGGCTACGAGCGCAACGCCGCCGGCGGCCTGCTCGCGGCCGGCGGACTCGGCGCGATCCTCTCGCCGCCGGTGCTCGGCGCCGCCGCGTTCCTGATCGCGGAATTCCTGAAGATCTCCTATCTCGACGTGATCCGGATGGCGGTGATCCCGACCTGCCTCTACTACCTCTCGCTCTTCCTGATGGTCGAGATCGACGCGCGCAAGTACCGCATGCGCGAGGTCGCGATCGCGCGCGGCGACACCGCCTGGGCGCTCACGAAGCGCTTCGGCTTCCACTTCCTCTCGCTCGTCGCGATCATCGTCTTCCTGCTGCTCGGCTTCTCGCCCATCGCCTCCGTGTTCTGGGCGACGGTCGTGGCGCTCCTCGTCAGCTTCCTCGACCGCGAAACCGCGCTCGTCGACCTGCGCGTGCTCGTCGCGCGGCCGCGGGGCTGGCTGGGCGACCTCGCGCTGCGGTCGAAGCTCACCGGGGCGCTCGAGGCGGGCTCGGTCGGGATGCTGAACGTCGCTGCGACCTGTGCCGCCGCCGGGCTGATCGTCGGGGTCGTGACGCTGACCGGTCTGGGCTTGCGCTTCTCCGAGATCGTGATCGCGTACGCCGGCGGGAGCCTTATCCTGACCGCCATCTACACCGCGCTCATCGTCTGGGTCGTCGGACTCGCGGTCCCGGTGACCGCGAGCTACATCATCTGCGCCGTGATTGCGGCGCCCGCCCTCATGAAGCTCGGCGTGCCGGATTTCGCCGCGCACATGTTCATCTTCTACTTCGCGGTACTCTCGGAAGTGTCGCCGCCGACCGCGCTCTCGCCCTTCGCCGCGGCGGCGATCACCGGCGGCGATCCGTACAAGACCACGCTGCAGTCGTGGAAGTACACGCTGCCCGCATTCGTGGTGCCGTTCATCTTCGTGCTCGACCCGATCGGCGTCGGCCTGCTCCTCAGCCTGCCGAAGGGCGGCAGCTGGTGGGACGTCGCATGGGTGACGGTGCTCGCGATCTTCGCGCTCATCGCCCTTGCGGGCGCCGCGGAGGGCTGGCTGCTCGCCAAGACCAACGGCGCCGAGCGGCTGCTGCTCCTCGTCGCGGGGCTGCTGCTCGTCTATCCGAAGGCGCTGTATGACGCAATCGGCTTCGGGCTGCTCATCGCCGCGGTGATTCTGCAGCTCATCCGGCGCCGGGCCGCGCGGCGAGGCGCGCCGGCGTGACCTTCGAGACCTGGGCGGCCTTCCTCGTCGCCGCAGTCCTGATCAGCGTCTCGCCTGGCGCCGGCGCGGTTGCGTGCATGACGACCGGGATGCGCTACGGCTATCGCCTCGGGATCTGGAACATCTTCGGGATGCAGATCGGCATCGCGCTGCAGCTCGCGGTGGTGGGGGCAGGGCTCGGCGCGGTGCTCGCGGCGTCCACGCTGGCGTTCACGATCCTGAAGTGGCTCGGCGTCGCCTACCTCGCCTACCTGGGCTGGCGCGCCTGGCGTGCGCCCGCGGCGCCGCTCAGCGTCGATCGCGCCGCGATGCCGCCCACCACGCCCCGCGCGCTGTTCGCGCAAGGGTTCCTCGTCAACGCGACCAACCCCAAGGCGACGGTCTTCTTCCTGGCGGTGCTGCCGCCCTTCATCGACCCCGCGCGGGCGCTCCTGCCGCAGTACCTCGCCGTGGTGGCCACGCTGACGGCCGTGGACCTCGTGGTGATGAGCGGCTACACGCTGTTCGCGGCGAAGGTGCTGCGGCTGATGCGCGCGCCCGCGCAGATCCGGGTCATGAACCGCGTGTTCGGCGGGCTGTTCGTCGCCGCCGCGGCCTTCCTCGCCACCTTCAAGCGGGCGCCGTAGCCGCCGGCCAGCGGCCTTCCTTGGCGCCCGGCTTGACACTTATATGAGAATGATTATCATTTGTGTCTGGACGCTGACCCCAGGAGACGCGATGAAAAAGCACGAAGCGACGCGATCGGACCTGCTCCTGAGCGCGGCCCTGTATCTCGTGTCCCGGTACGCCACTGCGGCTTCGCAGGGTCAGGTGTGCCAGCGGCTCGCGGTCTCGATCCAATGCCATCTGGAGATTCTGGCCGAGCGCGGCGACGTCTCGGGGCTGGTGCGCGACACCTGCGCGCTGCTTGCCGAGGAGTGGCGCCGCGCGCTCGTCCACGATGAGAGGGTGCCCTGCGGGCCGGCGCTGCTCGCGCTGGTGCGCCGGGCGAAGCTGCGATGAAATGCACCACACGATTCTGGTCTAGTCTGGTCTAAACTACGCCTATGGAACCGATCAATGTGTACCAGGCCAAGACCAAGCTATCGGAGCTGATCGATCGCGCCGCAGCCGGGGAGGAGATCGTGATCGCCCGGCACGGACGGCCGATCGCACGTCTGGTCGCCTACCGGCCCCCCACCCGCAAGCGGCGCAAGCTCGGCCTGCTTGCCGGAAAGCTGCAGGTCCCCGACGACTTCGATGATCCACTGCCTGAGGACGTTCTCGACGCCTTCGAGGGCCGCGGTTGAGGCTGCTCCTCGATACCCACGCGTTCCTCTGGATGCTGGACGCGCCGCAGAGGCTTCCGGCCGGGATCCGGAGCGCGATCGAAGATGTCGAGAACGAGGTCTTCGTGAGCGCCGCCAGCGCATGGGAGATCGCGATCAAGCAGTCGCTCGGCAGGCTCCCCGCTGCGCGCGCGGACCCGTTCGAAGCGCTGCGCCGCACGGGTCTCGCCGAGCTGCCGGTCACGGTGGAGCACGCTCGGGCGACGCGGTCGCTGCCGCTCCTGCACCGCGATCCGTTCGACCGCATGCTCGTCGCGCAGGCGCAGCTCGAAGGTCTCAGCCTCGTCTCGCGCGACCCCGCGGTGCGACGGTACCAGGTGACGGTCCTGTGGGGACCGGAGCTGCGGGCGCCGCGACCCGCCTACGCGGTCAAGCGCAAGCTCCGGCGGCGCTGAGGCATCAGGCCGCGGGCAACTGCTCCGCGCCGCGCGCCGCGCGCTTGCGCTCGTGCTCCTTCAGGAAGCGCTTGCGGATGCGGATCGTCTGCGGCGTGACCTCGGCCAATTCGTCGTCGTCGATGAACTCGACCGCGAACTCGAGGGTGAGCTTCACCGGCGGGGTGAGCAGGATGTTCTCGTCCTTGCCCGCGGCGCGGATGTTGGTGAGCTTCTTCTCCTTGATCGGGTTCACCACCAGGTCGTTGTCGCGCGAGTGGATGCCGACGACCATGCCCTCGTAGACGCGGTCGCCCGGGCTGACGAAGAGCCGGCCGCGCTCCTGCAGGTTGAAGAGGGCAAACGCGACGACGGTGCCGTCCTCCTGCGACACCAGCACGCCGTTGCGCCGGCCGGGAATCTCGCCCTTGAGCGGCCCGTAGTCGTCGAACACGTGGCTCATGAGCCCGCTGCCGCGCGTGAGGTTCATGAACTCGCCCTGGAAGCCGATCAGGCCGCGCGCCGGCACGCGGTAGTCGAGGCGCACGCGCCCGCGCCCGTCGGGCACCATGTCGACGAGCTCCCCCTTGCGATACCCGAGCGCCTCCATCACCGCGCCCTGGTGTGTCTCCTCGACGTCCATCGTGAGCAGCTCGTAGGGCTCGCACTCCACGCCGTCGATCGTCTTGTTGATCACGCGCGGGCGGCCGACCGCGACCTCGTAGCCCTCGCGGCGCATGTTCTCGATCAGGATGGTGAGGTGCAGCTCGCCGCGCCCGGAGACGAGGAACGCGTCGGTGTCGCCGGTCTCCTCGACGCGCAGCGCCATGTTGGTGAGGAGCTCCCGGTGGAGGCGCTCGCGCAGCTGGCGGCTGGTGACGTACTTGCCCTCCTGGCCGGCGAACGGCGAGGTGTTCACCTGGAAGTTCATCGTCAGCGTGGGCTCGTCCACCTTCAGCGGCGGCAGGCCCTCGGGCCGGTCGGGATCCGCGATGGTCGAGCCGATCGCGAGCTCGTCGATGCCGGTCACGAGCACGATGTCGCCGGCGAGCGCCTCGGCCTGCGGGACGCGCTCGAGTCCCTTGAAGCCGAGCACCTGGTTGACCTTTGCCTTGCCGGTGAGCTCGTCGCCGAGCATCACCGCGACGGCGTCGCCGGGATGCAGCCGGCCCCGCCGGACCTTGCCGACGCCGATGCGCCCGACGTAGCTCGAATAGTCGAGCGAGTGGATGCGCAGCTGCAGCGCGCCGTCGACGTCGTCCTCGGCCGGCGCGGGCACGCGCGCGAGGATCGTCTCGAAGAGCGGCTGCATGTTCTCGCCGCGCGCCCCCGCTTCGAGCGTCGCCCAGCCCTGCAGCGCGGAGGCGTACACGACCGGAAAGTCGAGCTGCTCCTCGGTCGCGCCGAGCTTGTCGAAGAGCTCGAAGGTGTGGTTCACGACCCAGTCGGGCCGCGCGCCGGGCCGGTCGACCTTGTTCACCACCACGATCGGCTTCAGGCCGAGCGCGAGGGCCTTCTTCGTGACGAAGCGCGTCTGCGGCATCGGCCCTTCCACCGCGTCGACGAGCAGCAGCACGCCGTCGACCATGCCGAGCACCCGCTCCACCTCGCCGCCGAAGTCGGCGTGGCCCGGCGTGTCGACGATGTTGATGTGCACGCCGTCGAAGTCGACCGCGCAGTTCTTCGCGAAGATGGTGATCCCGCGCTCGCGCTCGAGGTCGTTCGAGTCCATCACGCGCTCGACCAGCTTCTCGTGCGCGGCGAAGGTGCCCGACTGCTGCAGCAGGCGGTCGACGAGGGTCGTCTTGCCGTGGTCGACGTGGGCGATGATGGCGACGTTGCGGATCGGGCGCGGCATGCGGGGCGGGGTGCTGCGAGGGGCCGCGAGTATAGCAGGGAGCGCGCGCCGGGACGACCGGTCGCGACGCCGCCGGACGGATCTGGATCGGCGGCGGCGCGGTGACGTGCGTGGGCGGCGTGCTCCCCACCGAGTGAGTAGAATTTCCGCGCGTGACGACAGCGAAAGCGAACGAGCACCGCGCGACGCAAGGCAGGCACCTGACCGCGGCCGAGGTGCGCGCGCTCGACGCGGTGGTGCGCACCCCCTTCGGCGCGGTCGGCATCCGCACCGAGGGCGTCGGCACCGAGGACGAGTGCGTTGCCGAGATCCTGTACCTGCCGCCAGGCAGCCCTGCCGTCGCGCCGAAGGACCGCCTCGCCGCAACGGCGGCGGCGCAGGTCGAGGCCTACCTCCGCGATCCCGCAGCGCCGTTCGCGCTGCCGCTCAAGCCCGTGGGCACCCGCTTCCAGCGCCGCGTCTGGGACCAGATCGCGGCCATTCCCGCCGGCGAGGTGCGCAGCTACGGCGCGGTCGCGAAGGCGCTGCGCTCCGGCCCGCGCCCGGTCGGCCAGGCCTGCGGCGCGAACTACTTCCCGCTCGCCGTCCCGTGCCACCGCGTGGTGTCGTCGTCGGGCATCGGCGGCTTCGCGCGCAACGACGCCGGCTTCCACATCGCGATCAAGCGGTGGCTGCTCGCGCACGAGGGGGTGAAGCTCTGACCGCCGCCGAACGGGCGCGTCCCGGTTCCGCCGCGTCGCCCGCGGATCTCGCGCTGCTCGACGAGTTCTGCGACCGGCTGTGGCTCGAGGACGGGCTGGCGAAGAACACGCTGGAAGCGTACCGCCGCGACCTGCGGCTCTTCGCGGGGTGGCTCGCGACGCGCGCGGGGTCGCTGCGGAGCGCAGGCGAGGCCGACGTGCTCGGTTATCTCGCGTTCCGGCACGCGCAGAGCGGCTCGCGCATGCGCGCGGCCACCCAGGCGCGCCTCGCCTCGAGCCTCAAACGCTTCTATCGCTACGCGCTCGCAGCGAACCTGGCGTCGGTTGATCCGACGGTGCGACTCGACCCGCCGAAGCGCCCGCCGCGCTTCCCGAAATCGCTGACCGAGACCGACGTGGAGGCGCTGCTCGCGGCACCCGACGTCGAGACGCCCGCCGGCCTGCGCGATCGCGCCATGCTCGAGATGCTCTACGCGGCCGGCCTGCGCGTGTCGGAGCTCGTGGCGCTCAAGCATGCGCAGGTGAGCCTGGACATGGGCGTCGTACGCGTGCTCGGGAAGGGCGCGAAGGAGCGGATGGTGCCGGTGGGCGAGGAGGCGATCGCGTGGCTGCAGCGCTACCTGCGCGAGGCGCGGCCGAAGCTCGTGAAGGGCGGCGCCTCCGACGCGGTCTTCGTGACCTCGCGCGCCGCCCCGATGACGCGACAGGCGTTCTGGCACCTCGTCAAGCGGCACGGCGCGCGGGCGATCCCGGGCAAGCACCTCTCGCCGCACACCCTGCGGCACGCCTTCGCGACGCACCTCCTCAATCACGGCGCGGACCTGCGCGTGGTGCAGCTCCTCCTCGGCCACGCCGACATCTCGACCACGCAGATCTACACGCACGTTGCGCGCGAGCGGCTCAAGCAGCTGCACGCGAAGCACCATCCCCGCGGATGAGCCGCGAGCTGACATGGGGGATCTGCAAGGGGGCATCGCCCCCTTGCTCCTGCGTACCGCGCGAGCGGCTCAAGCAGCTGCACGCGAAGCACCATCCCCGCGGATGAGCCGC
>CAZIXQ010000017.1:0-8580 GCA_964543155.1 uncultured Enterobacteriaceae bacterium | reverse complement strand
CCTGCGTACCGCGCGAGCGGCTCAAGCAGCTGCACGCGAAGCACCATCCCCGCGGCTGACGCGATGGCACGCAAGGAACACGTCTCGGAGACGCCGGCGACGGCCTTCCTCAAGAAGCACGGCGTGGCGTACACCGAGCACGTGTACGAGTACGTCGAGCACGGCGGCACGCGCGCCTCGGCGCAGGCGCTCGGCGTGGACGAGCACCACGTGGTGAAGACGCTGGTGATGGAAGACGAGGCGAAGCGCCCGCTGATCGTGCTGATGCATGGCGACCGCGAGGTCTCGACCAAGAACCTCGCGCGCCAGGCGGGGGTCAAGCGCATCGAGCCCTGCCAGCCGGAGGTGGCGCAGCGGCACTCGGGCTACCAGATCGGCGGGACATCGCCGTTCGGCACGCGCAAGCGCATGCCCGTCTACGTCGAACGCTCGATCCTCGACCTGCCCCGGATCTACATCAACGGTGGCCGGCGCGGTTTCCTCGTCGGGATCGACCCGCGGGCGCTCGTTCGCGTGCTGGAGGTGACGCCGGTCGAGGCCGCACTGCCGGGCTGAGGCTCAGGTCCGGCTGCGCTCGATCGTCACGCCGACGAGCCGCACGTCCTTGAGGATCCCGAGCTTCGCGACGCCCACGCGCACCCAGGGCGCGTGGAATTCGTCGAGCACGAGCTCGGCGACGAACGCCGCCAGCTCCTCAACCAGGCCGAAGCGCCGCTCGGCGAGCTCGGCGCGGATCCGTCCCACGAGCACCGCGTAGTCGATCGTGTCGGCGACCTTGCCGCTCTCGAACACCCGCGGGCTCGGCAGCGCGATGTCGAGGTCGAGCGCGATCGGCTGCGTGGTGCTGCGCTCGCGCCTGTAGATGCCGACTTTCGCTTCGAGCCGGACGTCGCGGAGATAGAGCTGGTCCATTCGGGGCGGGGCGGTCTCGTCCGGGGGATCGCGCTAAACTCGCCACCTCACCGAGGCGAAGCCGGCGCGCGCATGGCGACGATCGCGTTCATTGTAATCGCATACCTCATCGGGTCGCTCTCGTTCGCGGTGATCGTGAGCAAGGCGTTCGGCCTGCCCGACCCGCACACGTACGGCTCGGGCAATCCCGGCGCCACCAACGTGCTGCGCACCGGCAACACGCTCGCCGCGGCGCTGACGCTCGTCGGCGATGGCGCGAAAGGCTGGCTCGCGGTTTTTCTGGCGCAGGCATTCGCCTGGCGGTTTGGCGTCGGTGACCTCGGGATCGCCGCGGTCGCGCTCGCCGTCTTCGTCGGCCACCTGTGGCCGGTGTTCTTCCGGTTCCAAGGCGGCAAGGGCGTGGCCACGGCGGCGGGCATCCTGCTCGCCCTCGACTGGCGGGTCGGGCTCGGCACGCTCGCCACATGGCTGATCATCGCGTTCTTCTTCCGCTACTCGTCGCTCGCCGCGCTCGTCGCGGCCGTGTTCGCGCCGTTCTTCACCGCGCTCGTGCTCGGGTTCGACGTCTATGCTGCGGCGGTTTTGGCGATTGCCGTGCTGCTCGTCTGGCGCCACGCGGAGAACATCCGCAAGCTCCTCGCGGGGAAGGAGAGCCGCATCGGCGCGAAGAAGCCGCCGGCGGTCAGCCCGCCGCCGGCAGCGCCGCGAGGTCCCAGCGCGGGCGCACCGTGAAGGCATAGCCGCGCGGCGCGTCCGCCTGCAGGCGCAGCGCGCCGGCGAGCGCGATCATCGCGCCGTTGTCGGTGCAGAGCTCGAGCTCGGGGTAGTGGACGTCGAACCCGCCGGCCCTGGCCGCGGCGTCCAGCCGCTCGCGCAGGCGGCGATTCGCGCCGACGCCGCCCGCGATCACCAGTCGCCGATGGCCGGTCGCCGCGAGCGCGGCGCGGCACTTCGCGACGAGCACGTCGACGATCGCCTCCTGGAACTCGGCCGCGACGTCGGCTTTCGCCCCTTCGTCGATCACGGTGTTGCGCACGAGCGTCATGACGGCGGTCTTCAGGCCGCTGAAGCTGAACTCGAGGTCGCCGCTCGCGAGCATCGGTCGCGGCAGGTGGAAGCGGCCGGGGCGACCCCGGCCGGCGAGCCCCGCCAGCGCTGGTCCCCCGGGATACCCGAGGCCGAGCAGCTGGGCGGTCTTGTCGAACGCCTCGCCGGCCGCGTCGTCGAGCGTCTCGCCGAGCAGGCGGTAGTGCCCGACGCCCGCCACTTCCATGAGCTGCGTGTGGCCGCCCGAGACGAGCAGCGCCACGAACGGGAACGCGGGCGGCGTCCGCGAGAGCAGCGGCGAGAGCAGGTGTCCCTCGAGGTGATGCACGCCGAGCGCGGGCACGCCGAGGCCGTACGCGATGCCGCTGGCGATGCTCGCCCCGACGAGCAGGGCGCCCGCGAGTCCGGGCCCCTCGGTGTACGCGACCGCGTCGAGCTCCTCGAGCCGCGCGCCCGCGCGCGCCAGCACGCGGCGCACGAGCGGGAGCGTGCGGCGAATGTGGTCGCGCGAGGCGAGCTCCGGCACCACTCCGCCGTACTCGGCGTGCATCGCGGCCTGCGTGTGGACCTCGTGCGCGAGCAGGCCGCGTGCGCTGTCGTAGAGTGCGACGCCAGTCTCATCGCAGGAGGTTTCGATGCCGAGAACGAGCATGCGGTCGAGCGTAGCCGATTTCCGGCGCCGCGACTAACATAGTCCGGCCATGCGTCTCCTGATCGTCGAAGACGACGCACTGCTCGCCGACGGGCTCGCGCGCAGCCTGGGCCAGTCGGGCTATGCGGTGGACTGGGTCGACAGCGCCGAGCGTGCGCTGCTCGCCATCGAGCACGAATCGTTCGACCTCGTCATCCTGGACGTGGGCCTGCCGGGGGTCGACGGATTCGAGATGCTGAAGCGGCTGCGGCGCGCCGAGCGGTACGTGCCGGTGATCGTCGTGACCGCGCGCGACGCGGTGAGCGACCGCGTGCGCGGCCTGGATCTCGGCGCGGACGACTACCTCGTCAAGCCGTTCGCGACCGAGGAGCTCGAGGCGCGCGTGCGCGCGCTCATCCGGCGCGGGCACACGCCCACCGCGCCCCATCTCGAGGTCGGGCCGCTCGTGCTCGATCTGGTCGGCCGGCAGGCACGCTTGCACAGCCAGCCGCTCGAGCTCACCGCGCGCGAATGGGCGATCGTCGAGCTGTTCCTGACGCAGCCCGGCGTGGCGCTCTCCAAGGCGCGCATCGTGCAATCGCTCTCGAGCTGGGACGAGAAGCTCAGCCAGAACGCGGTGGAGGTGTACGTGTCGCGCCTGCGCTCGAAGCTCGAGCCGGCCGGCGTGCGCATCCGGACGGTGCGCGGCTTCGGCTACGTCCTGGACCCGCCGCGTGCCGGCTAGGCGCAGCCTTCGGCGGCTGCTGCTCGCGTGGCTGATCGTGCCGCTCGCGGGGGTGCTCGCCGCGAGCGCAATCGCCGCCTATCGCAGCGCGGTCGCCGTCGCCTCGGGTGCCTATGACCGCGAGCTGCTCGACCCGGCGCTCGCGATCGCCCAGCGGTTGCGCGCCGACGGGGACGCGATCCGCCTCGAGCTGCCGGGGGCGGCGCTGGAGGCGCTGCGCGTCGACACCGCCGATCGCGTCTACTTTGCAGTGAGCGACCGCGGCCGGCTGATTGCGGGCGAGAGCGGCCTGCCGGCGCCGCCCGCCTTGCCGGCGGACGGCGTGCCGCTGTTCTACGACGCGCAGCTGGGCGACGATGCCGTGCGCGTCGCCGCGGTCGCGGCGACGCTCGCCGGGCGGCAGGTCCTGATCCAGGTCGCCGAGACGCGAGTCAAGCGCGAGCGGCTCGTGCGCCAGGTGCTGCTCTCGAACGCCGCGCCCGAGTTCGCCTTCTTCCTCGCCGCGCTCGGGGTGGTCTGGTTCGGCGTGGCGCGCGGCCTCGCGCCGCTCGAGAAGCTGCGCATGGAGATCGCGGCGCGATCCCACCGCGACCTGCGACCGGTATCCGAGGTGCACGCCCCCGAGGAGGTCCGGCCGCTGGTCGAGGAGTTGAACGCGCTGCTCGGGCGCCTCGCGAAGTCGATCGACTCGCAGCAGCGCTTCGTGGCCGACGCGGCGCACCAGCTGCGTACGCCGCTCGCCGCGCTCCAGGCCCAGGTCGAGGCGGCGCGGCGCGGGACGGTCCCGCCCGAGCTCGCGCCCACCTTCGACCAGCTCCTCGCCGCGACGCGGCGCACCGCGCACCTCGCGCGGCAGCTTCTGACGCTCGCCGCGGTGGATCCCGCCACCGAGCGGCCGTTCGAGCCGACCGCCGTCGATCTCGCCGCCGTCCTCCACGAGGCCGTCGCGGAGTGGGTGTCGCGCGCCGACGCGAAAGGGATCGACCTCGGCTTCGAGCTGGAGCCCGCGCCGGTGCGCGGCGAGGCGCTCCTGCTGCGCGAGCTCGCGGGCAATCTGATCGACAATGCGCTCGCCTACACGCCCGCAGGCGGGCGGGTGACCGCGCGCACCGGAACGCGCGCGGGCGCGCCGTTTCTCGAGGTCGAGGACGACGGGCCGGGGATCCCCGCGGCCGAGCGCGAGCGCGTCTTCGAGCGGTTCTACCGCGCGAAGGGCACCGCGGGCGAGGGGTCGGGCCTCGGGCTGGCGATCGTCCGTGAAATCGCGCACCGGCACGGCGCGTCGGTCGAGATGCGCGCGGCCGCCGAAGATTGCGGCACCCTCCTGACCGTGCGGTTTCCGCCGGGCGACCCGTGACGCCAGGTCGGGCCGTGCGTTCGCGCGCCGAACCGGATCCGGGAGCGCCGAACTTTGCACGCTCCGTCAGCGTCTTGTCAGCGGTGTGGGAGTAGCTTTCGAACGCTTCCTCTCAAATTGGTCGAGAGTCTTTGGCGGCCCGGTCCTCCGGGCCGCAGTTCTTTCTGCCCCGCCTTGCCCGCAACCTCCTGACTCGGCTATACTTCCGCGCCTTTTTGGGTGCCCGCCGGCAGCGGCGCGCCCCTGCAATCCCGGAGAACCGAACTCGATGCCGACTGTCCGCGTCAAGGAAAACGAGCCGTTCGAGGTGGCCCTGCGCCGCTTCAAGCGCACCGTGGAGAAAACGGGCCTGCTCACCGAGCTGCGCGCCCGCGAGTACTACGAGAAGCCCACCCAGGCCCGCAAGCGCAAGCTCGCCGCCGCGATCAAGCGGCACTTCAAGCGCCTGCGCAGCCAGCAGCTGCCGCCGAAGCTCTATTGACCGGCCCGCTGCGCCCGCCGGCTGTCACGCAGCGCCGCCCGGCCCCGCCCGGCGGCGCTTGTCGTTTCTGACCCGCCCGCGACCCGACCGATGAGCCTCAAGATCCGCATCAGCGACGACGTCAAGACCGCGATGAAAGCGCGCGCGGCCCAGCGGCTCGGGGCGCTCCGTCTCCTCACCGCGGCGATCAAGCAGCGCGAGGTCGACGAGCGCATCGACCTGGACGATGCGCAGGTGGTCGGGGTGATCGAGAAGATGATCAAGCAGCGCCGCGACTCGATCGCGCAGTACGAGAAGGGCGGCCGGGCGGACCTCGCGGCGCAGGAGCAGTTCGAGATCGACGTCCTCTCGGCCTACCTCCCGCAGCAGGCGACCGAAGCGGAGATCGACGCGGTGGTTGCGGCGGCCGTCGCCGCGACCGGCGCCAAGGGCGTCGCGGACATGGGCAAGGTGATGGCGCGGGTGAAGGCCGAGCTGGCCGGGCGCGCCGACATGGGCAAGGTCTCCGCGCAGGTCAAGGCGAGACTGGCCGGCTGATGCGCGCCCCGGCTTTGCGCCGGCCGCGGAATCGCCTATAACGTCACGATGCGCCGGGCGCGAAGGTGCCGCGTACCGCTGGGCGCCAAGGCGCCGCGTATCGCCGGGCGCCAAGGCGCCGCGTATCGAGGTGTTTCGAGGAGAGCCGGAACGGTTCTTGCAAGGAAGCGGGCGACCGGCACAGCGAACCCCAGCGGCACGACGAGTGATTCCCGATTCCTTCAAACAGGACCTCCTCAATCGCGTCGACATCGTCGACGTGATTTCGCCCCGGGTCGCGCTCAAGAAGGCCGGGGCGAACTGGGTCGGCCTGTGCCCCTTCCACGGCGAGAAGACCCCGTCGTTCAGCGTGAGCCCGACGAAGCAGTTCTACCACTGCTTCGGGTGTGGAGCGCACGGCAACGCGATCGGCTTCCTCATGGAGTACGCCGGGCTCGGCTACGTCGAGGCGGTGAAGGAGCTGGCCGACTCGGCGGGCATGAAGCTGCCCGACTTCCAGCCGCGCGGCGGCCCGGCGCGTCCCGAGCGCACCGGTTCCGACCTGTACGAGCTGCTCCAGCGCGCCGCGCGCTTCTACCACGAGAGCCTCAAGGCCTCCCCGCGCGCGATCGACTACCTCAAGGGCCGCGGCCTGAGCGGCCAGACCGCGGCCCGCTATCACCTCGGCTATGCGCCGGCGCAGTGGCAGGGGCTCGCCGGGGCGTTCGAGCGCTACGACGACCAGGCGCTCGTCGAGTGCGGGCTCGTCGTCGAGAACGAAGGCAAGCGCTACGACCGCTTCCGCGACCGCGTGATGTTCCCGATCCTCAACCAGCGCGGGCTCGTGATCGGCTTCGGCGGGCGGGTGATCGGGGCGGAGGACAACCCGAAGTACATGAACTCGCCGGAGACCCCGGTGTTCGAGAAGGGGCGGGAGCTCTACGGCCTCCCCCAGGCGCGCGACGCGATCCGCGCGGCGAACCGGGTGGTGGTGGTCGAAGGCTACATGGACGTCGTGATGCTCGCGCAGCACGGCGTGCAGAACGCGGTCGCGACGCTCGGCACGGCGACCACCCCCGCGCACGTGCAGAAGCTCCTGCGTCAGGCCGACGAGATCGTCTTCTGCTTCGACGGCGACGCCGCCGGGCGCCGCGCCGCCTGGCATGCGCTCGAGACGAGCCTCGAGGCGCTCGCCGACCACAAGACCGTGCGGTTCCTCTTTCTGCCGTCCGAGCACGATCCCGACAGCTTCGTGCGCGAGTTCGGGCGCGCGGCGTTCGCGGCGAAGCTGGACGAGGCCGAGCCGCTCTCCGCCTACCTCCTGCGCGAGCTCAAGGGGCGCACCGATCTCGCGACGCTCGAGGGCCGCTCGAAGCTCATCGCCGAAGCGAAGCCGCTCGTGAAGCGCCTCGCGGCGCCGGCGTTGCGGGTGCAGCTCGTGAAGGCCCTCGCCACCGCCACCGGGATGGAGCCGCTCGAGGCCGCGCGGCTGCTCGAGGTGCGTGACGGAATTGCCGCGCGCCCGGCGTCCGCACCGCTCGCCCCGGCGCGCCAGGAGCGCGCGCCCATGCGCGGCAACGAGGCGGCGTGCCTGCGCGCACTGCTCGGGTCCCCCGAGCTCGCGCTCGGTCTGAACCTCGACCTCGTGCGGCCCGACACCGCGGAGGGCGCGGCGCTGCGGCAGGTGGCGCACTGGATCACGGTCCACGCGGATGCGATCCCGCGCCCCCTCTCCACCGCGTTCGAGACGGAGCCCTTCTACCCGCTGCTCGCCCGGCTGGAGGCCACGCTGCTCGAGTTCAAGTTCGAGCCGGACGATTTCCGGGCCGAGTTCGAGGGGGCCGTCCGGAATCTCGAGCGCGAAGCAAAAGCCCGCGAAATCAACGAGATGCTCGCTCGGAACGAGCGCCAGGGCCTGCCCGAGCGCCTGCGCGAGACCGCGGGCCTGCGCGAGGGGCCGGCGAAAGCCCCGGACCTTGCCTGATGCCGGGGCAACCCCATCTGAAGTGCTAGAATCGCAACCTTTTTTCGCGCATCGTCGCCCCCACCTGGAACCCTCATGGCCCAGCACAGAAAACCCAAGCCGAAAGCCCGCGCCAAGGCCGAGCTGAAGAAGCGCATGGCCGCGGCCGCGAAGGGCGCCGCCGCGCGCGCGAGGTCCGCCGCCCGCGCGAAGGCCGCGGTCAAAGGGAAGGCGGCGGGGAAGCCGGCGGCCAGGCCGGTTGCGCGCGCGCAGGCCGCGGTCAAAGGGAAGCAAGTGGTCAAACCGGCGCCGAAGGCCAAGGTCGCCGCGAAGGCAAAGGTCGCCGTCAAGCCCGCCAAGGTCGCCCCGAAGGCGAAGGCGGCCGCGCCGGCGAAAGCCGTCGCGCCGCAGGCGAAGCCCGGCGCGAAGGAGTCGGTGGTCCCCGCGAAGGTCAAGGAGGCGCTGAAGGGCAAGCTCCTCTCGCCGGTCAAGGGCGAGGCGATCCCGAAGCTCAAGGTGAGCCGCGCGAAGGCGCGCGAGGCCGAGCGCGCGCTGATGGAGCGCGCCGCGCAGCGGCCGGAAGACGCCGAGGCGCGGCGCATGCGCCTCAAGAACCTGATCAAGCTCGGCAAGGAGAGGAGCTACCTCACCTACGCCGAGATCAACGACCACCTGCCCGACGTCGTCGACGCCGAGCAGATCGAGTCGATGATCTCCACGTTCAACGACATGGGCATCCAGGTGTTCGACGAGGCACCGGACAGCGAGACGCTGCTCATGAGCGAGGCGACGCCGGCGGCGGTGCAGGACGAGGACGCCGAGGAGGAAGCCGAGGCCGCGCTCGCCACCGTCGACCCGGAGTTCGGCCGCACCACCGACCCGGTGCGCATGTACATGCGCGAGATGGGCTCGGTGGAGCTCCTCACGC